>CAZAGN010000005.1:8242-17947 GCA_964484905.1 uncultured bacterium
ACTCTACCGCGCCAAAGAAACAGGCCGCAATCGGGTGGTTGCTGCCAATCCTTGATACACAGCCTCACTACAGGCTCTGGATTAAATTAGATATTTTGAACTAGATATTTAACGAGACATCTTTGGCTAAACAAGATTCAACAAGTGATTTTGTCCCGACCCAAGATGTACTCTTTTAGTTAATGAATTTGCCATGACAGCGATCAAACTAGGCCATGATCGCGAGTTATCTTCCCAGACGAGATCAAGCCCCCAGAAACATCACGTCTGGAGCACTGGTTTTGTGATCCAGTTCTCGCGACAATCGGGGGTTAAAGCCGCTCAGGTGACTAAACATCAGGGGTGACCCGAAAAAAAATAGGTCAGTTTTGACTGTGGCCTTGGCTTCTTGGGTAATCTAAACAAAGATTTCACGTGGAGACTGCACCCCTAACTTGTGATACTAAATCCGTTATTCAATTTGTCAGTGTTGATGTCTACCAGCGAAAGAGAGTACGTCTCCAAATCAGGCCCGGCATTTTCGAGAGGGTGAGCCAGCAGGAGACGAGGGAATCTAATGTATCAAGAGGGGCAAAAGTCTCAGGTGACTCGCCAACTTAATTCGCTTGGCCATTCCTCTAGCTTATTCCGCTATTCCTCAAACGGACTTGGCATAAGAAGTGTTAGCAACAGTCAGTTACTGAGGAATAATCTTATTGGGGGGTATGAGGTGTTAAGGATATATCTACCTTTCACTTGCAGCTCTACTTCCACAGCGGGAACCATCTGCTGCAATATCATCAGGCACATTGCAAAGTCCTGAGCCTTCTTGGCTACTTCCACTTGAGCTGGAAGTCGAGCTTGGAGCCGAGTTTGTAGGAGTACGAGTAGTCGTTGAAGACAGGCGACCAGGGGAATCAGAAATGACAACACTAATCGTTTGGCCGCCTTCTTCGAGCAGAACTTGTCCATCAGGCACCGAAATGCCCGACACAAACGCCGATTCGTAGCGGCCACCCACACCGACCACCTCGGAGAGCGCTGACTCGCTTGAGAGCACGGCGAACGTATCACCCCCAATCTGAATCACCCCGGCGACCTGGACTGTCTTGGCAAATTCGGCTGGGTCGGGCGTGGGTTCGGGTGGTCTGGGTGGCATGGGGGGGGTACTATCGCTGATATCGGGTAACGACGGCAAGGTGGGCAGATCAGGTACCGTGGGTACCTCAGGCGGCTGTACCGGGCGAATGTTGAGGGGCTGGAAAGGATCGCTGCGTCCCGTGCTGCTGGCAACGCGAGCTCGCTCGGCCAGGGGATCGAGGGGTGGAATCAAACCATCGATAAAACGCGAATCATCGAGGAGACTTTCGAGGACGTCAGTCCCCAGGCTGGGCCGCAAAAGTTCGGTAAGGTCAGTCGATTCTGGCTGGTCAGCACTGGACGTATCAGGTTCGCCTGCGTCAGTACTTTCTGCGTTGTCGGCCTCGCCTGTTTTTCCTGGCTCATCCGTAGCCTCAGGCTCCGCAACGGCTTCAGTCGCTTCGGGTGTGGCCACATCTGTTGCATCTTGAGCCGAGGCCAAAGAACCCCAGAACATTAGGCTTAGAAGAAGAACCCAGCGCATAGCTAACCTGTTAAACCTAGCTATACCTTAGCCAAAGGGTTAAGCTAAGGCTACACATTTTGATCCTGATTCACACAAGCTTTGATTTCTTGCCGTTAGGCACCCAATCACTAAACCCAATCACTAAATCTTAGGGTTCATTGACTTACCCTAGGGCTCATAATGATGCCGAGCTTTGTCGCCAAGCCAGACCACAACCAAGACCTGAGGCTAAGCTGTGTCCTAAGCAATCAATCCGGGCTTAAAGCGCGGCTGGCCTGAGCACAGAGGTTGTCATGATCACTGCGGTTGCTGGCAAGGATGCCCCCCCAATGCTGTAAATCAGCGCAATTGTACCGGAGAGGCTGACCGGCAAAGTCGCTTAACTGCCCACCAGCTTCGGTGAGGATTAGATCAGGAGCCGCTAAATCCCAATCTTTGGGCGCTGACTTGATCGCTACACCTACATAGGCATCAACGGCCGGTAAAGGAGGATGCTGACTCGCGATCGCGACCAATTTGCAACCCAAGCCCCCCAGCGGTACGGTTGCCGTTGTGGGTAGTGCCTGCAAAACCGCATCCACCGCAGCACCCCGGTGCGAGCGGCTGACACAGACGCGCAAGGTTTCGGCCTGGGGCTGCACGCGTAGCCGTTGGGGCACCTGTCCGAGGGTTTCGATATAGGCTCCTTGCCCCTGCACCGCCCAAAAGAGGGTGTCCAAACGTGGCAGGGCCACAACTGCAAGCTGGGGGCGGTGGGCTTCGACCAATGCCAGATGAATCGCAAACTCCCAGCGCCCTTCAACAAACTCGCGGGTGCCATCAAGCGGATCGAGAATCCAGACCTGGGCTTGGGCCAGACGATCGGCTGTTGCCTCGGCTTCTTCACTGACATAGCCAACACGATCACCACAAACTGCCCGCAGACGCCCCAGCACATGCTGGTTAATCGCTAAATCTGTGGCGGTGACTGGGTCATAATCGCTAGCCGACTTACTTTGGGCAACCCCACTCACGGCGGGCACCAGGGCACAAGCTTCCCAGAGTGCAGCCTTCGCGATCGCGAGTAAATCAGTCATCATCACCGGCCCCAAACTCGCTCAATCATAGCGAGCCAGTGCTCGGGGTCAGGCTCTGCCTGGCTGGACTATCCGAATTGTGACTCTCGTGATTGTCCTTAACTTCTGCTCTAACTCTCTGTGGCGAAGAGCCTAATATCTTGCCTCAATAGCCACCAAAAACCCAGAGAAGGCTGTTGAACTCACAGTCAAAGGACACTGCACCGTCAGGGTGGGCTGGCAAAATCGCCAAGTCATTGTGGTACCCATCCAAGAAGCAATGTCTACCTACCGCTGCGTAGATTGCACCGAAACGCTGCTTACCACAGAGATGAGGATTTGTTTAGGAGACTAGAGCGAAGGCGTGGCTAGGCGGCTCATCTGCTGACCCGCTAACCCAACACTAGATGACGGGCTGACCCAGCATCGCCTTGAGGGTGATGTACAACAAGCCAAAAAGGCCCACAACTGCTACCACCACGGCTACCGCAATAAAACGGTTGCGCTGATAGAGATCATTGATGGGCTTAAGAAGGAGTGCCCAAAGGCCGCCCAGCAACACCGAAATCAGATAAAAGGGATAGCGGGAGACGTTTTCAACAAATTGATCTTCAAGACGCTTTTCGGTAGCCATAGATCACTGCGACAGGAATAACTCACCTCATCTTAGGCGGCTTTCTTGGCGCTAGCCCAGCAGAGCAATGACGATGACCACGATCGCGATCGCTCCAGTCACAGCACTGCCAATTTTCAGGCCCTTGGCCGAGCTACCCGCGTCTTGCACCAAGCTGTCTTTGGGTTTAAGGCTAATAATCATCCGCTCCTTGCTGGGCTTCTGCACGACCAGCTCGCCATCTTGGTCAACAACCTCACCCAGGACAAATAGCTCGCGATCGAGCGGAATCGCCTCCTCCCGCATCCGGTAGCCCAACACGCCTCCCTGCTGCCAATTGAGTTTCACCTTGCCAACTTGAAACTGAGTGCGCGAGCCCGCGGGTTCGTAGTTCGAAAGGACGGTTTCACTAATCATTTCGGCAGAATCGGGCAATACCTTAATCTGACCGCTCGCATCTTCGATCCAAAAGGGAACGCGGCGTTGGTTTTGATTCACGGTTGTAAAGGTGCGGCGGGTACGTTTTTCTTTCTGACCCTTCGAGTCTGTGGTGTAATAGGTCTCTTCGGTTTCTCGCTCGACCTGAAAACTATAGTAAACACAGGGCGTCTCAGCCAGCTCTGACTGCAAGGGCGACTCACACCGAATTATGCCTCGCACAGCGCTCAGATGACGCAAGCGCCCCACACCCATATCCTGCGCCATGCTTTGAAGCGTTGCCACGGTTTCGGTCTCAGTGGTGGCCAGAACGCCCCGCCGTTTTTCTTGGTTTTGGGCACCCAGAAATAAGCCAGCAGCGATAACGATCAAAACTACGCCTACCCAAACCATGGCACTGACTCTCCAAGAATGTACCTTTGTCTTACATGTTCCGGTGTGCTTAGTGTTAGTGTCTCAAGATTAAGTATCGTGAATTGAGCTCTGCCCACTGACCTATGCAGTGACCCATTGTGTCCAGATAGTCACAAGATACTCTGAGTCATGACGCAGCGGCTGCTTAGCTTTAAGCCAGCTCAGTCCTGAGCCAACGTTGTCAAGGTATTCGCAATCACTGCTACCGGAACAGTCGCGAAATACTGACGCTGATAGTCGTACTCATTCAGGAGATGCCTAAACCTTTGCAAAGCCGCTGGGCTGGGCTGCCAAGTTGTATCTACAAGCGAAAACTCGACTTCGCTATGCCAGTGCAGCGGTACACCGAGGTCTTCTAAGCCCCGCTGCAAAAGCGCCGCAGGAATATCAAGCGTTGACGCCCAGCGACTTAGATTAGCTGGATTGCCACTGTCGCGCAGGGCCTTGAGCCAGCCCAAAAGTTGGCTTTGAATCACTGCCGGTGGCGTGGGCGGAGCATAGGCCAAAACGAGGTAGTCGGCAGGTAAATAACGCCGCAGGTCGGCCCAGGTGGTGGGGCAATCGCGCACCCAGGTTGCAGCGGTGGGTGGCGGTATTTCAGGCAATTCTTGGCGTGCATCGATGACATCAAATGCCGCGATGGGCGTCGCTACAGTGCTGATTTGCCAGTCAATGAGCCGCACTTGCGATCGCCACTCGTTGCGAGAATTCACAAAAAAGTCGAGTTCAACGACAACATCAACAGATTCCTGCGGCAGCTCATAGCTGTAGTGCCCCCACCACATGCCCTCAATTTGACCTGTATCATCGCGCAGGGTGAAAACAGTACGGACATAGCTTACTTTTTGGCCGGATGCATCTTGGAGATTTCTGTTGTAACGACCTTGTAAGCGAGCCCCTTTGACCAAAATACGCGGATAGCGATTGCCCATACCGTAGGGCTCAAGCTGCTTGATCTGATCGAATGTGGCCCGATTGAGCTGTGAAGCGGTCAAGCAGAGATCGATCGCGAGGCTGGGTGTAGGCAGGTGATAGTGTTGCCGGAAGGTGTGGTTAATGCCATCGCGAAAGCAATCAAGGTATGTTGCCGGTAGCCGTAGTCCTGCCGCCAATGGATGCCCACCAAAGCCTGTGAGCACATCGGCCTGACTGACAACCAAGCTGTACAGATCAATACCAGCGACCGACCGCGCCGAACCACTCGCCAGACCTTCAGCATCAGTACTCAGCAAAATGACAGGGTGGCCATAACTCTGAGCAATCTGACCGGCAACCGGCCCCAACACCCCCGCTGGCCAGGTGTCGCCCGCGAGCACAATCACCGGATTGCGGTCGAGATCATAGTGTTGCAGTTGCGCTTCGACCTGCTGCTGCACCTGCTTTTGCAGCGCCTTGCGGCGGGTATTGGTCAGCTCAGCCTCGTTGGCTAAGGACTCGACTATCGTGTTGTCGCGACTTGTGAGCAGCGTCACACACCAACGAGCATCACCCTGAATCCGGCTGACTGCATTAATCCGGGGTGCGAGGCCAAAGCCAATATCCATCGCCCGATCACCCGTGCGCTTGCAGTTAGCAAGGAGCTGGCGCACACCGGGGCGCTGAGTGTTCCGCAGCACCTTAATCCCTCGTTGCGCCAAGTGACGCACATCCCGTTGCAGATCAACAACGTCTGCAATCAGACCAATCGCCACCAGATCCAGCAATTCTTCGGCTTGATGCTTCGGTACAGGCGCGTTTTCCAGCAGGGCCTGCACCAAGAGATAAGCCACGGCCACCCCCGAGAGAGTTGCAAACGGATGCTCAGGCGCAAAACAGCGTGGATTGAGCATCGCGACAACCGGCGGCCGTTCAGGCGGTAGCGTATGGTGATCGGTAATGATCACATCGATGCCAAGTGTCTGGGCGCGTGCCAGGGCCGCCAAACTGGTGCTGCCTGTATCGCAGGTCACAATCAGCTGACAGCCCTGATTGGCTAGGCGTTCTACTCCTGCCACCGAAACACCATGGGACTCGCTAAAGCGGTTGGGGATATAAAAATCTAGGTGAGGTAACAGCCAACCCAGACCCTCATACAGTAACGACGTCGCGGTCACGCCATCGGCATCAAAATCGCCCCAAACCCAAACCTGCTCTTGGCGTGCTTGGGCTTGCAACAGCCGTTCGACCGCCACCTCCATCTCGGGAAATGCCCAAGGCGATGTCGGTTGGTAGTGCTGCGGATCGCAGAATGCCTGAGCTGCCGCCAGCGTCGAGATACCCCGCTGAGTCAAGAGAGTCGCCGCTACAGGCCCAAACTCTGCAACTAGCGCCGGATCAAGTGTGATTGGTTCCGGCAATGACCAGCTCAGACGCCGCTTATCTTGCTCACGCACCACCATAGAAGCTCACATCTACCGCACTCCCACGATAGGCGACAAACCCCTACCGAGCCGGTGCCAAGAATTGAACCTCTAGTGCGCCACAAACGGGTGGCGAATCAGGCCCATAAACTCTTGGCGTGTACGGGCATCGTCAGCAAAAACGCCCCGCATGGCACTTGTCACTGTCCAAGAACCGGGCTTTTCGACACCACGCATGACCATGCACATGTGGGTCGCTTCAATAACAACGGCTACACCCTGAGGCTGTAGCAGACCCTGAATCGCATCCGCAATCTGAGAGGTTAGACGCTCTTGCACTTGTAAGCGGCGGGCATACATTTCACAAATCCGTGCCAACTTCGACAGACCAATCACACGACCGTTTGGAATGTAGGCAACGTGAGCGCGGCCAATAATGGGCAGAATGTGATGCTCGCAGGAACTAAAGATGTCAATATCACGGACTAAGACCATTTCATTGGCGTTTTCGTGAAAGATTGCCCCGTTAAGCAGCTCATCGAGAGACTGATGGTACCCCTGTGTCAAAAACTTGAGGGCTTTGACAACGCGCTTGGGCGTATCTTGTAGCCCTTCACGGTCAGGATCTTCACCCATGCCCCGCAAAAGAGTGCGGACAGCTTGCTGCATTTCAGCATCAGAAACAGGTGCGTCATAGTCTGTCTTAAGACTTAGATCAACATTGCCATAGTCATCATGAGGGTCATACGTTGACTCAAGCTGAACAGTATCTTCAACGGATAACATATCACGGGTTTCGATTGGATCCAGATTCATGATTCATCCAAATAAATAACGAAAACGCAAATCTACTAGATATACCTTGGTAGGTATTAGCTACTAACATCACTCATCATAGTTTAAGATTCTGTGTTGTGTGATGATCGGTAGCTCTGCCCATAGGATATGCGCAGTAATTTTCTCATTGTTTAGGTACTAGTGCCAGCCAATGCTCAAAGCAGACGCTGGGTACGTACCGCATTAGCAAGTAGCTGGGTCAGTGCTTCGAGACTAAGCGCGCCCAGATCACCTTCACTACGACTGCGCAGACTGATACTTGCCTCAGCAACTTCTTTACGGCCCACAACACCAATGAGGGGAATTTTCCGCAACTCGGCTGTGCGGATCTGCTTGCCCAAGCGCTCACCGGAGGTATCGACAGACACCCGATAGCCCGCTGCCTGCAATGATGTCGCGATCGTTGCCGCATAGTCCCACTGCTCCTCACTTAGGGGGCAAAGCTGAAGTTGTGTGGGCGCTAGCCAGAGGGGAAAATGACCTGCATAGTTTTCGACAAGTATGCCAAAGAATCGCTCTAACGAACCAAAAATTGCGCGATGAATCATGATCGGGCGCTGGCGTTGGCTTTGAGAGTCTACATAGTTGAGATCGAAGCGCTCTGGCAAATTAAAATCAACTTGAATCGTTGAACATTGCCACAGACGACCAATTGCATCACGAATTTTTAGATCAATTTTAGGCCCATAAAAAGCACCGCCACCGTGATCTTCACTAAAGTGCCATTGCTTCTGTTTTAAAGCTTCAATCAAAGATTGAGTTGCTAGTTCCCAAATCTCGTCAGAGCCCACTGATTTATCAGGACGTGTCGAGAGCTTAATCTCATAATTCTTGAAGCCAAAGTCTGAAAGAACCTGCTCTGTTAAGTTGAGGATGCCCAGAATCTCAGCTGTTACTTGATCAGGGCGACAAAAAATATGGGCGTCATCCTGAGTGAAGCCCCGCACGCGCATGAGGCCATGCAATGTGCCCGAGCGTTCATAACGATAGACCGTACCCAGCTCGGCATAGCGCAGCGGCAAGTCACGATAGGAATGAAGGCCATGCTTGTAGGTCAAGACATGAAACGGGCAGTTCATAGGCTTAATTTGGTACTGTTGCGCCTCGACCGCAACGGACTCAAACATACTGTCGCGATAAAACTCAAAGTGTCCTGATGTTTTCCAAAGCTCAAGGTTGGCAATGTGAGGTGTGTAGATCAGTTCGTAGCCAGCGGTACGGTGCTGCTGCCGCCAATAATCTTCAATCACAAGACGCATCCGCGCACCCTGGGGATGCCAAAAAACTAAGCCACCACCAGCAGCCTCTTCAATGCTAAACAGGTCAAGGTCTTGACCCAGCTTGCGATGATCACGCTTAGCAGCTTCCTCCTGCTGGTGACGGTAGGCAGTCAAATCAGCCGCTGTCGCCCAAGCTGTACCGTAGATGCGTTGAAGCTGAGGGTTTTGCTCCTGACCCTGCCAGTAAACACCAGCAACAGCCTCCAGAGCAAATGCTCCGGGGTCAATTTGGCCGGTAAAATCAAGGTGTGGTCCCTCACACAAATCCCACCAAGTGGTTTCAACTGGCAACGCATAAGGAGCAAAGAGTGAGCCCGGCAGAGGATTGGTGGGTGCAGACCAACGACCCGTATCTGGGTTGCCAATGTAGTAGCGCGTAATCAATTCATCTTCAGGAATACGCTCAAGAATGGCAAGCTTGTAGTGCTCTTGGCGCTGCTGGAGTTCAGCTTGGATATCGGCTCGATCCACTACTTCACGAATGATCGGTAAATTCTGCTGCACGATCTGACGCATACGTGTTTCAAGCACCTTGAGATCAGCAGGTGTCAGCGGTGTTGATAGCTCAACATCATAGTAAAAGCCTGTCTCTGTCCAGGGGCCTGTGGCTAGCTTGGCGGTTGGGTGTATCTGTTGTATGGCCATTGCCAAAATATGGGCGCAGGTGTGGCGCAAGGCTGTCAGATGCGTGGGGGGGGCGGCAGAGGCGACCATAGAACACATAACCTTGGGTAGGAATGACAATCATTCTCATATCAGGGTAAACGAAATTTGCGATCGGTGTTACGCTGGCAGGCGTTTAGATGATCCAATCCTGCTGAAGTCAGTTAGCGAGCTAAGAACTTGGACAGCAGGTCACTGCAACTGTGTCTTAGTCAGCCTTGCATCAGGCGTAATCGGCTCCGACAATGACCAGCTTAGAGCTCATTCATTAAGTCGCTGAAAGCTTTGCAACGAAGGGATCTCAGAAAATGGCCGTTACTTGCAACCAGCCTCCTGGAATCATTGCCACGCATAGGGTTTAGGCGTTTTTAAGATTTACTTCATAAATCAGCTCTTAGTCTTCGGCTTTCGGTCGAACCCGCCGCAATACCAGTCGCCCCACAATAAACAGCAAGAGAATCCAGGAAAACGTATTCTCAGA
>CAZAGN010000005.1:18047-23488 GCA_964484905.1 uncultured bacterium
ATACCAGTCGCCCCACAATAAACAGCAAGAGAATCCAGGAAAACGTATTCTCAGACATTTGGCCACTCACCAAGAACCAGCACGACCCCAAAACAAAGGCGTACTGCAAGGCTGTGGGTAGAATGACACGCCAGTTCATTGCCTTTACCCGCATATCGCCCCTACACATTCTCACGCAATAGTTCTCAGGCAGTAGTGTGCGCCCCTTCATTTCTGTGTCGCAAACCTCAATCGCTAAGCAATGCAACAAAAGCATCTCGATACCTAGACAACCCCACTATGATTGCGAGCAGAAGCCAAGATGGTGTTCATGTCACGAACTGTAATTGCTGTATTGATTTGGGCGGTACTCACCTTATGGGGATCGCCTCTCGTAGCCCAGACCGTTGAGCCGACTGAATTAGCTGCCGCTGTCGAATCGATGGAATACCTGGATGCCCTGCGTCACAGCTTAGCCGCCACCCTTGACCCGCAGACAGAAGAACCCATTACTGGCGAAACCTTCAAAGCTGTGTGCCAGCCTGTTGACCTTCAAGCCAAACAACTGAGTAGCGAGAAAGGTTGGCTTGTTAAGCAAATGGCGTTTAAATATCGCAATACTGACCATGCCCCCGACAATCTTCACTCACGTATTGCGTTGGCGCGTTTTCAGCAAAATCCTGATCTTTTTGGCTTTTGGGATCGGGAAACTCTCGCTGGTGTTGAAGGTACGCGTTATTACCGTCGTATCAACACTGAGGCCAGTTGTCTGGCTTGTCACGGTCAACAAGCTAGTCGCCCAAGCTTTGTTGTCCAAAAGTATCCGGATGATCGTGCCTACGATTTTGCTGTTGGTGATCTGCGTGGCACCTATGCCGTATTCATTCCTGACCATCCTTAGTGATACTTTGCAGCGGCGTTAACCCAAATCACTCACTACTCTTGAATATGGTCAAATCTCCAATTACCGAGACACTTTTTACTTCCAAGAAGTCTATCCAGAAAGCATCCGACCTCTAAAAGTGGCTCATTATTTCCTGGACTCACTACAAGCATACAGATCATGCAGCAACTGAGATGTTCCTGGTGCTGAATGGTCTGGAAATTTCGGCTTCTATCGATGCGCAAGAGCAGATGGTTTTGGCCGTCGTCGCAGGAGAGCTTGGGCGTGAGGCGTTCGCTAGCTGGCTCCGGAATCACACAGTGCCGGTTAACCTTTGACTGATGCATTTTACTGCAAACGAGCGCCCTGAGCACGCGCCAACTTCAATAGGGGTGCATCCAACTGAGCGCCGCGCAAGTCGGCCTCCCGGAGATTTGTGTAGCGCTGGGGTGTGCCTCGACGACCATTGCCGATAGTCATCAATTGACCAGTCATTTTCCAGGCAATCCCGCCGGCGATCAAGGCGGCACCCAACCCTGCAAGAACGGCCCAGAGTGTTTGTCCAGTCAGGCGGTAGACACCCCAACCGACACCGCCAGTGGTCAGTAGTAGGGCTGAGCCGCCACCAATGACGCTACCCAGGGTTTTGGCACCCCAGAAAAAGCGCCCCAGCAGGTGTTGCCAGCGCGGCGGGGGTGAGGTGAACTGCACACCGCGTAGATCGGCGCCGCGTAGGTTAGCACCCCGCAAATTGGTGCCGCGTAGATCAGCCCGACGTAAATCTCGACCACTAAAGTTCTCTTGGGCCAGCTCGCGATCGCGAAAATCCGCACCAATCATCGAGGGTGCGGCCGCTGGTGTTCGACTAGCAGCCAGAGGACGTGGTGGCGGTGGTACCCGCTTTTTGCCCGTAATCACCGGGCGCGTAGGAGGCTCAGTGTTTGTGCTGGTTGGTACGCGATTCGGTGGGCTGGTCGCCGGATTACTGCCCCAGCCTCGTGCAGCGGGTGGCTGGGTCGGTGTTTGCAGCGGCGAGGGCATCGTTGGTGCAGTATTCGGTGCCGCTAAATTACCCTGCTTCCACTGCTGCAAGGCGCGCAAGACATCGGTTGCCGTCGCGTAGCGCTCACCCAAGCGGGGCTGCACCATCGTATCGATAATCTGCGCAAACCCCTCATCAATATTGGGCACAAAGGGCCGCCAGTTCCAGACACCCCGCTGGTAGTCAAAAAACTTGGCGGGTGATTCTTTGGTCAGCAAATTAATACAGGTTGCCCCCAACGCATAGATGTCGCTGGCAGGAAACACCTGCTGCCCCGCCACCTGCTCGGGCGGCGAAAAACCCAACGAGCGAATCGCTGTTACCGACGAGCGGTTTTCATTCTTGCCAACCTCCCGCACGGCACCAAAGTCAATCAACACCAAACGGCCATCTTCCTTGCGGCGCATGAGGTTAGCGGGCTTGATATCCCGGTGAATGGTCTGTCGATCATGGACGAAGCTGAGAATTAGCAGCACTTCCTGCAGCACATTCCGGACATTTTCTACAGACATCGCGCCCAGCTTCTGAATCTCACCCGAGAGCGAATTACCTAAGACAAATTCTTGTACCAAATAAAAGTGATTGCCTTCTTCAAAATAGGCATAAAGCGTTGGAATTTGAGAGTGTGTCCCCAAACGCTCTAACACTTGGGCTTCACGCATGAAGAGTTCTTTAGAAAGCTCGGCAATTTGGGGTGAGGCTTCATTGAGTCTGAGTTGCTTAATGACCCGCCAAGGCTGGGAGGGCATATCCAAATCTTTGCAAAGAAATGTCGTGCCAAAACCACCCTGGCCCAGCTTCTTAAAGGCCCGGTAGCGACCGCGCAAGAGCAACTTGTGCCCACAGGTTTGACAGTTGCTAGCATCCTGTGTGTTGCGCGGTTGGGGGCATTTGGGGTTGAGGCAGTAGCTCGTTTGCATGACGCCAGCAGAGGGAGAAATGGCAACCGCAGGGGGCAGTTAGTCTTTATCTTAGTCAAGGGTAGGCGACTTCACCACCGCAGGAACCATGGTCTTTTGCGACCAGAGGCTCGATCTGGACTGAGGATACAGAGGCAGGGCACGTTTAGGACAGGTGATGCGGGGGCCCCGTGCAGACAAGGCACCGTGCAGACTCAGACTCGCAGCGGATAACGGCTCGGAGACTATGCCTACTTAAAACACCAATACCCGCGAAAAACCAATATCCACGATCTCGATAGGACTTTGGTCATCACAGACGCTCTCTAGCTCGCCTTTGCCACGGATGCGATCCACAAAGCTGGTGTTGAAACCTAAGCTGTACTTGCGCTCATTGTCGCGGCTACGGCGGACCTGGAAGCTGCCTAACTCGGTTCGCGGAGGACATAGCCCACACTGCGCACCGTATGAATCAGACGTGTGAGACCGTCCGCTTCTAATTTTATCCGCAGCGCTCGCACATAAACCTCGATGATATTTGACTCACCCATAAAGTCATAACCCCACACGGATTCCAGCATTTGCTCCCGCGTCAGCACTTGACGGGGATGTTGAATCAAGTAGGCAAGCAGATCAAATTCCTTGGCTGTTAGCTGAATCGAACGTTGCTGTCGATAGACCTCACGGCTTGTGATGTGCAAACTCAGATCGCTAAACATGAAATGATCTGGGGTTTCAGGATTGAGCCGCCGTAAATGCGCCTTAATTCGCGCCAGTAATTCTTCAATACTAAATGGCTTGGTAATATAGTCATCGGCACCGGCATTCAAGCCAGCAACACGCTCTGGTACTTCGTCTTTGGCAGTCAGCATCAAAATAGGCGCTGTGATACCTGTGGCCCGCAGCCGTGTACAAATATCTAACCCCGAAAGACTGGGCAGCAGCCAATCCAAAATGACTAAATCAGGCTGAACTTCGCGCACTAAGCTCAGGCCATCCAGACCATTGTTAGCATGATGAATGTCATACCCCTCCATACGCAGCTCCGTCACCAAAAATTGCGCTAGACGCGGATCATCTTCGACCAGCACAATACAGGCACTCATAGAAGCGCCCTCCCAATCACAGGGGCCACAGGGGCAAAGCCACACTAAACAGGCTGCCTGCACCCGGAGTTGAGCGCACACTCAGGCGGCCGCCCATGCCTTCAACCAGGCTTTTCGCGATCGCGAGCCCCAACCCCGTCCCATCTCGCGATCGGGTCATCGCCTCATCCACGCGATAAAAACGCTCAAAAATGCGGGTTTGGTGGGCTAAAGCGATGCCACAGCCAGTATCCTTGACCTGCACCAGCGCCTGATCGCTCGTGGCTTCCAGCCGAACTTCAACAGACGACTCTGGCTCAGAATACTTAATCGCATTATCAATCAGGTTCAGCAAAACCTGCCCTAGACGATCCTGGTCAGCCCAGGCAACCAGAGCCGCCTCAGTGGTGACTAATCTGATGGGGCGCTGACTCACCTTTTGGCTCATGGCCACGACCTCAGCCACCAATGTATTGAGAATAACGGGCTCACGGCGAAAATGAAGATTACCACTATCGGCCCGCGCCAGATCGAGTAAATCTTGCAGCATCCGAATCGTGCGTTCCGCCTCTGCTGCCGCTGTCGCGATCGCTTGATGCTGGTGAGGCGTTAGACTATCACCCCGGCGGAGCAAACTCTGGAGATAACCGGTAATCACCGCCAGTGGTGTTCGCAGTTCATGGGAGACATTGCCAACAAACTGCCGCTGCTGCTCCCACGATCGCGACAGACGCGTCAACATCTCATTAAATGACTGAGCCAACCCGAGAATTTCCTGAGGGGCATCTGCCAACTCCAAATGAGCCGCCGCCAAGTTATCCGCCGAAATTGCACTGGCCACCGTACTCATCTGCTTCAGAGGAGCCAATGCCAGACGTACCCGCCGCGTAATAATCACAACCAAAATACACACTAGCACCGCACTAAAACCAACTAGGCTGGCCAGCCCCGCATTCACCCGTTGTTGCTCATCGGTAATATCGCGCAGAAAATACACTACACCAATTGGGTTGCCACCCACCGACAGCGGATTGCCACACAGCACCACATAGCGGTCATTAAACAGCATGATCGTGGGCTGGCTGGGCACCGCCCCATAATCAATCGCCTCGATCAGACTTGGGTGAGGGCTATTCATGGCCGCCGATCGCGACACCACCTCACCCTGCAAATCCCGCACCCAAATCAACAATCCCGGGGCTGAGAGCGTATCAACCGTCTGCATCAAGCCTGCGGCCAGCGTTGTATCGCGTCGATAAAGCTCGACCTGCTCCGGGAAGCGTGAGGCCACATACTCCAAATTGTGCTTATGAGCAGCCATCAACGTCTGCTCCAGCCGCCAGCCCGCCCAAACCGCAATACTGGCAATCCCGACAACTGATAGCGCCACAAACTCCAGGGTCAGCCGCCCCTGGAGCGAATTGAGGCCCCAAGCGCGTTGGTGTGGCACCAGCCTTGCCACCTTGCCTGGAGCATTTCCGGGGATATTTTGCGGCTCATTCAGATGTTGCATGGGGCATCTTGACCAAAATAAAACGACCAACACAGGACTA
>CAZAGN010000005.1:23588-24869 GCA_964484905.1 uncultured bacterium
ATTCAGATGTTGCATGGGGCATCTTGACCAAAATAAAACGACCAACACAGGACTATGCCAACAGAAAGGCCATCAAGGAGCGTGCAGTTATTCTCAGCCAAGCCTGCAAGGGCTCAAAACCGCTTGGCTGCGCCAGTTATCGGGTCAAACTCAAAGCGCTGCTGAAAATCAGTTTCGCCGTAGAGATTAAAACTCAACGAGGGTTCATCGCCTAACACCTCAACGCGATGAATTGCCCCCGGCATGAACGCAATACAATCCCCCGCCTCCAAAAGACACTCACCAACCTGGCTAATCGCCTGCGGTGAGCTGGCTGAGCGCTGCCAAAAGGTGTGACGCTCGCAACCACTGACGAGGGCAACCACACCCCAGGCACCGTGATTATGAATCGGTGTTTTCCCCCCCGGTAGCCAAACAACATTTTGTATCGTCAGCGGAAAATCAGGCTCAGAATACAACAACGTCACTGACCAACCCGGTTGGGGCAGAGGCTGCGTAAAATTCAGTTGCAACCACGGTGCTGCTGTCAGCAAATCACGCACACGCGGACAGATGCAGCGCAGACGTTGATAGTCATCAGGCTCTTGGGCCAGCAAATCGTCTAGATCTGTCAAAAAGCGATAAAGACGATAGGGATGAGACACCATCGTGGGTACCCCAGCCAACGGCTGACATTCGCCTGCCTCATTTACCCACCAATCGGCCATCGCCTTCCTAATAGTTGCTGCAAGCTGTTTTTAGTGTAGGTAGTTGTCGTGGCACCTACCTGAGCCTGAGGTACGACTTTTCTGAAGGTTTGCTGAAGCTTTGGGGTTGCTGCACTAGCTAATGCCCCCATACCAGCAGCTGGGTGCTTGTTCTTTAACCTGTTTCTAGGTAGCCCTCATCTGCCCCTCATCTTGGGCTGTCCTAATACAACTATCAGTCTTGCCCAGACTAGGCTGAACTCGAGGCCGAACTTAATTTCGAAGGATTCATCCATGAAAGTCATCCATTTTGCTACAGTGGCTGCGCTGATTCTTCTCAGCCCTGCTGCTTACGTCCAGGCGCCTGTCGCTGCCCAAGCCGTCAACCCCTGCGCCCCTGTTAATCCTTGTGCTCCAGTTAACCCCTGTGCAGGTGTAAATCCTTGTGCTGCGGCTGATCCCTGTGCTGGTAAAAACCCTTGCGCCGGTGCAAACCCCTGCGCGGCTAACAATCCTTGTGCAGGCGCTAACCCCTGTGCGGGTGTAAATCCTTGCGCTGCCACCAATCCCTGTGCAGGCGTCAAGGCAGATACAG
>CAZAGN010000005.1:24969-41945 GCA_964484905.1 uncultured bacterium
GGTGTAAATCCTTGCGCTGCCACCAATCCCTGTGCAGGCGTCAAGGCAGATACAGCCGCATCGGTGGGTGGCCCGCTTGCTGAATCGTTGCACGGCCAACCGGTGATTGTTGATATTTACGCCGAATGGTGCCCTGCTTGCCGCAACATTGCCCCCACTGTCTCGCAGTTGCAAGAGACCTACGGTGATGATGTTCACTTTGTCGTTTTGGATGTGACCGATCGCGCCACGACAACTGAAGCTGAAGCTCTGGCCGCGCAGCTGGGTCTGAGTGAGTTTTTTGAGGCCAACAAGTCGCAGACAGGCTCATTGACGATTGTCGAGCCCGAAACTGGCGCAATCTTGGTGCAGCACCGTAACAACACCAACTTTGCCGATTATCAGTCAGTACTTGATGTCGCTCTTGCCCAGTAGCCCTAACCCTGTCCCGCTCGCGCTAATCCTCATTCCTCACTTAATCTATGACTTCTGAGACTCCATCCAAACGGTTCAAGCGCTCTAAGCGTTGGCTCATTTACCTCGCGATCGGGGCAGGACTGTTGGCCCTTGTGTTGCTTTTTGGCGCAACCTTGGGCCATCCCCTCGAACGTCTCATTTCTGTGGTCGAAAATCGCTACCAGCAATGGTTTCAGGCGCAAGACACGGCGAATCCGGTGGTGTTGCTACCCCTTGCCTTCGTGGGTGGCCTCCTCGCGAGTGTGTCGCCCTGCATTTTGGCGCTCTTACCCGTCAATCTCAGCTATATCGGCACCCTCAAGATTACCTCCCGTCGTGATGCCTTTGCCAAAGCGGGCTTGTTTGTGCTGGGTGCTGTCACCATCCTCAGTCTTTTCGGCTTGGTCTCATCCTTTGCCGGGGCGGTGATGATCGACTATCGCGGCTACATCAACGTTGGGGTTGGCCTCATCATGGCGGGTATGGGGATGTGGCTGATGGGGTTGATCAAAATTCCCTTGCCGACCATGAATGTTGATATCCCTGTGGCTGGCCCCTTTGGGGTGGGGCTGACCTTTGCCTTGGTCAGTTCTCCCTGTGCCAGCCCAGTGCTGTTTGCGGTGCTGGCTGCCGCTGCCGCCAGTGGTTCACAATTGCTAGGCACTTTGACAATGGTGAGCTATGCCCTGGGCTACACGGCGATCATCTTTTTGGCCAGCCTGTTTACGGGTATGGCCAAGCAAAGCAATAAGTTACTTAAGCATTCTGAAACCATCATTCGCTTTGGCAGCATCGCCCTGCTAATGACAGGTGCCTACTATCTCTTTACGGGTACACGTTGGTTTTTGGGGTTGTAAAGCATGACAGAAGATCTAGTCATTATTGGCTCAGGCCCCGCTGGGTACACGGCAGCAATTTATGCCGGTCGAGCCCAACTTAAGCCGATTGTTTTTGAAGGGTTTGTCGCCGGCGGTGTTCCGGGCGGTCAGCTGATGAGTACGACTGAGGTCGAGAATTTTCCGGGCTTTCCTCTGGGCATTCAAGGCCCCCAACTGGTGCAAGCCATGCGCCAGCAGGCTAAGCGGTGGGGTGCGCAATTCATCACTGATGATGTCGAAACCGTTGATCTGAGCACCTATCCCTTTAGCGTACATTCTGCCGATCTTGCGGTCAAAGCGCGCACGCTGATTATTGCAACGGGTGCGACAGCCAAACGACTGCATATCCCCGGTGAGGAACAGCTCTGGAACAATGGCATTTCAGCCTGTGCGATTTGCGATGGTGCCAATCCGCTCTTCCGTGGGACTGAGGTTGCGGTTGTCGGCGGCGGCGATTCGGCAGCCGAAGAAGCCCTTTACCTAACAAAGTATGCCAGTCGGGTGCATTTGCTGGTGCGCCGCGATCAATTGCGTGCTTCCAAAACAATGCAATCTCGTGTGTTGCAGCATGAGCACATCCAGATTCATTGGCAAACCGAACCCATCAGCGCCCACGGCGATCAAGTACTGAGTTCTCTACGACTGCAAAACACAACGACTCGGGCACAATCGACCCTGGCGGTAAATGGTTTGTTTTATGCCATCGGCCATACACCCAATACCGACCTTTTCAGGGGACAGCTTGAGCTGGATGCGGCGGGCTACATCGTTACCCGTGATACAGCAACAAGCATTGAGGGTGTATGGGCAGCGGGTGATGTCCAAGATCACCACTTCCGTCAAGCGATTACTGCGGCTGGGACGGGCTGTATGGCAGCCTTGGAGGCCGAGCGTTGGTTATCTGCCCAGGCGACCTCGACGATATTGACGTTGGCCTAGATGTCTGTGCCTCTTCATCTTTTCAGGTTTTTTTCAGGAGTCTTTGTTTATGTCTCTTACCCAACTCCAGGCGTTGCAGCAGCAGCCTGATCAACCTATTTTTGTTAAGTTCGTTGCCCCCCACTGTCCGGCCTGTGAAACCCTGGCGCCGCTCCTTGAGCACTTGGTAGCTGAACACGCAGGCAAGTTGCCCCTGGTCGCGATCGATTTAACAGAAGAGCCTGAATTGGCCATGAAGCTAGGTGTACGCAGTGCGCCAACTGTCATAGCCTTTCGGGGAACCATAGTGGTTGAGCGTCTTGCAGGGCTGAAGCCTAAAAAACAGTACAGCGAGTTGGCAAAGAGTCTGGTTAACTGACACACTCCTTTGCCCTGACCTAAACCAGCTCTGGCATAACTAGACTAGCTCTGGCATGATTGTGAGCTGGCCTTGGTAGCGGAGTTCACCGGGCAGGAGCTCAAGGGATTGCACCTGAACATTGCCACCCAGATCAAGGGCAAAGCCATCAAGCCCCGCTACGGGCACAGTCTGACCACTTAGTTGCCAGGCAGGGTTGCGCAGCAGTAGTTGACTGCCGTTGATGACTTCTAAGCCAGTTGTGAGGGTCACAGGTACGAGACTACCGTCGGGGGTTTGCAGTTGGGCATCGATTTGGAGTTGCTCGGCCAAAAGGGTGACACGCGGATCTTGAATACTAAAGGGTACCGTCTGGTTGCCAATAGGTAATTCAACTTGGGCCTGGGCTAATTGCTCCCGAATCAGGGGCGATTGCAACGATTGATTGAGATCACTTTCGCTGATTTGCATCTGGACGGCCACCGGCACCGGCTGCAAAAGACGTAGCTGCTGTCCTTGCAACGCGTCGTTGATATTTAAGCGAATATTTTGGCCATCGAGTACGACCTGGGAGACATGAAGGCCCTGATAAATCAAGTTCTGACCGGCGACGCGGGCGCTGGGGATTGTGCCCGAGACGATTTCGGGATCGCTGCCGCCGATTTGAACCTGGAGGTTCTCAACGCGCTCAACTTCACCCTCAATCCAGGCGCTCATGACCGGGTTAAGGATAGCGCTCACGATTTGCGCCCACGCTGGTGTGATCATTACAGGTGCCGCGATTACTAAAGGGGCAAGGCCAAGTCGGTAAAGCCAAGGCGACATAAACGATTCTCCAGAGTGGGCACATAACTGAATCATGCCTGGTTAAGCAGGGTTTTGAGTGTCGCGAGGTACTCATCAATATTGCGCTGATTGCCCCCAAAGTCGTACTCACCCATGCGGCCAACGGAGGTGATGCTGAGCTCAGTTTGACTATCAGAAATGGGGCTCAGACGGACTTCAATATCATCCACAAACTTAAAAAAGTTGGTGCGCGATAGCCCTGTGAGGCTTTGGCTGGCGGCATCAGCACCAACTAGCTCACCGCGTGACCAGACACTGAACGCCTTGGGTGCTTGTTCAAATACTGTCGCGATCGGAGCATCAAAAACCAGGGTCTCAGCGGCTGAGTTACCACCCGTGGCGGCGGCCTTGGCAGGTTGAGCCCAGAGACTGACCCCTAAGATAACGACGAGTAGGAGGGTGATGAGTCCCTTCATAACAAATGCTCCTGTTGTGACTGCTACTTCCTACGGTAGCAGCGGTGTCCAGGTAATTTTGCGCGGGAACACCGCAAGCGCGGCCCAGATCTTGGCTGATTGTCCCAGGACGACTATGTTGCGCAGGATTTATCTAAGGCTGTGATTTTAGCTAAGGCTGTGGTTTTGTCTGAGGCGCAGTCTCTGACATCGGTAGGGTTGCTAGGGGGCGAACTTCGGTCAGGAGATCACCTACGGGCTGACCGGCGAGGACATGCTCTTGGAGGATGCGCTCAATGGCTGCCGGGGTTGCTGCCTGGTACCAGTAGCCGCCAGGATAAAGCAGTAGCACCGGCCCCGACATGCCAAAGTTACAACCGCGCAGGCAATTGGCCTTGCTGCGATGCACCTGAGCATTCAGACCCAACTCGCTGAGGCGGCGCTTGAGGTAATCCCAGGCTTCGAGACTGGTATCGCGATCGCAGCACTTCGGTTTTGTCTGGTCGGCACACAGTAAGATATGAGCCTCAAACGCAGGTAATGCCATCGTGAAGGGTTTTGAGCCTGTCTTTCGCAGTGTACTGGCAGCCCTGCTGTTCTACACGACCCTACCGTTGCCGGCGAGTATTCCCCTCGATTTTCGCCGTATTGGTCGCTGGCTACCGTTGGTGGGGCTGGTTCTGGGGAGTTGCTTGGTCGTGCTTGATTGGGGCTTGCGGGTGCTGTTTCCGCCCGCGTTGGCGGGGGGCCTTCTGGTTGCGGCGTATGTGCTCCTGACGGGTGGATTGCATATGGATGGTGCTATTGATGCCGCCGATGGTGATGCAGCCCCAGCAGCCAAGCGGCTAGAGGTCATGCAAGATAGCCGAACAGGGGCTTATGGTGTGATGGCGGCAGTGCTCCTGTTGGGTTTGAAAGCGACGGCAGTAACTCTGTTACCTGAACCGCGCTGGGTTTATTTGCTGCTAACACCCATGTGGGCACGCCTGGGGCAGCTGTGGGCTGTGTGGCATTATCCCTATGCCAAGACTGAAGGTAAGGGGCGCTTTTTGAAAGAGCATACTCAAGCCAGCGATTTATTGCTGGGGGTATTGACCACCGTGATGCCGACTCTGCTGCTGTTTTGGCAGTATTCTCGCGGACTGGCCCTGTGGCCACTATTAACGCTGCTCAGTATGCTCGCGATCGGTTGGCGCTGGCGAGCCGGTCATACGGGGGATACCTACGGAGCTGTCGTTGAGTGGACGGAGGCTATTGCCTGGGTATGGGCAAGTTACACTCGTTTTAGTTAGGGAGCTGCCGATGAAACACTTTATACTTGCGATCCTGACGCTGCTGCTGCTTATCCAGCCTGCCTGGGCAGAGTGGGGCGGCGAGCAGTGGGGCACAACCGTATTGCCCACCGAAAATGCGGCTGCTCCTCGTTTTAGCTTGCTTGATAGTGATGGTCAGCCCCGCCAACTCGAAGATTGGCAAGGCGAGTGGGTGGTGCTTTATTTCTATCCCAAAGATTTCACTTCCGGTTGCACTATCGAAGCACGCCGCTTCCAGAAAGATTTGGCTCAATACGCTGCCCTCAACGCCACTATTGTTGGTGTGAGTGCTGATGCTGTCGCCACCCACAAGGCTTTCTGCGATGAAGAGGGACTGCAATTTACGCTTCTGTCTGATCCTGATGGCGCTGTCAGTCAGCGCTATGGCTCCTGGATGGGCGATATGTCGCTACGCAATACCTTCATCATTGACCCCGAAGGTGTTTTGCGTGTGATTTATCCCATCGTTAGTCCTTCGCGCCACAGTCAAGAGGTTCTGGCTACGCTTCAAACGCTTCAGGGTGCTTAGCTACTGCCTTAATGAGAGTAGTGGGAGGGGCTAGTGAATCACTTGAGGGGGCGCTAGCACTCAAATTGAAGTAATGGGTCTAACTACAAGCCTGCTAGAGCGTTGCTTGCCTGCCCAGGTACAGACTGATAGATGTGGCCTGCACCTGGAAGCCCCACCCGCTAATTCAGATCATGAGGGGCATCAGGTCTGATGCCTAAGACTAGCCTACTCTGCTAGCGGCAGCACTGTGACATCACCCGTTGGCGCGAACTCAAGGCTAAAGCGCTGCACAACATCTGTGTCTTCTGGCTCTGCGACCAGTTCCGGTAGGGGGAGCTGATCTTGATAGGAGGCGGCCAAAACATCGCTAGCACTAATTTCAATGAGTTCACCGACGGCGTTTAAGCCCAAGACGTACACCAAGGGCTGGTCTAAATCGGCGGGCACGTCCCAAGCAGGGGCAATTTCGGGTAATCCAGCAAGGCGGGCGGCACTATTGTCGATTTCCGGGCTGTCTGTTGCGGCGTTGTCCGTTGCCGCACTCTCGGCAGTGCTATCAGCGATCGCGACCGGCTGACTCGCAACCGGAGCTTCTGGCGCAGGTGCAGCCATGGGTTCGAGTGGTTCTGGATCAGCTTCGATGACTTCGCCCGTGAGGGCATCAACAGCGCGCCCGTTGGCTTCAGTTTGGGCGACTTGCAGGCTGTCACCAGGGGTAACAATCGCGGCAATGGCGGCGGCAACACTGACGGCACCGACAAAAATGGCGGCAATCCCCGAAGGCTGCTTGTACCACGAGCGGACGACGACCAAGCGGCGTTTAGCCAAATCGGGCACCTGCTCTTGCAAATCTTGCAGGACTTCGGCAAGGTCATACAGTTGCGTCAGGCTGAGATCAACCTGGGCAATGCCTTCACCTTGGCGGAGGGTGAGGCGCTGGGCGACAAAGTCGAGGGGACGAATGGCGGCACTTTCGCTAAAAACACCCTGCCGTTCGTTACGCAGCAAAAATTCGAGGTAGCGCTCAACAACGCTGACTAGGTTTTGCAGTTGGTTGAGATCGCTGGTGACGGTGATCGTTTTGGTTTCACCCGCAATCGTCAGACGCCCCTGGAGGGTCGGCTCTTGCTCGAGGCTGAGGCTACAGGTGATGTGATCAAGGGCAGTAGGCATAGCACTGTAGGGGGTAGATGACACTAGTTTGACAGGGGCAGTTGATCGGCGCGGCTGGGTCACAAGTTCTGTAACGACTCGGCTTCGATATCGGCAACCTCGGCCGTGGGCTCGCCTTCGGGCGGTAAGTCCAGCTCAGGACGACTAATCAGGGCATTCCAGAGGCGGCGTGATCCTGAGCGACTGCCGTAGAACAACAACTCAGACAGGATGATGAGGGCTAGCTCAGTCAGAGTATCGTTACTGCGCTGCTCGGCATCAATCATGCGGCTGCGGTAGTAGGTAATGAAAGCATCGAGATAGTCACCAATTTCGGGCTCGCGGTAGGGCGAGCGCTCGGCATTGACGGCGGCTTCAAGATGACTCAGGCAGCTCCGAATTTGCGTCTGATGGGTACGGGCGAGATAGCTGACAACCAAGACAAGAGCCCGGACTTCTTCGATATCAACTTTTTTGCGGCCGCCGGTGCTTTGGCGCAGCGGGTTTGCGTTGCGCAGCCGCCAGAGGGTGACGCGATCACTGAGAATCGCTTGAACATCGACGGCCTCAGCCGCCGCCAGCATCACCTCTGAGCCTTCACCCAAAAGCGACTCGAGTCCCATCAGCAAGAAGTCAAGATGGGCTTTTGTCGTGCCACCTAGGGATTGTTCTGCTGGCCAATCAAGCTCACTCACACCAAATCCTGACTCAGAGTACGTGGTGCTTCTTCACTGCTCGACATAACATGATCGATAAAGAAGCTATAGCGTATCATTGCGTATCGTGAAGTCTATCGCAACGCGGCAGGATCAGCAGTTCAGTCTGCACACTCCCTAACTGGGTCAAGGCAAGAGCCTAAGATAGTCGCCCAGAGCAGGGCTTAGGTAGGTTTTGAGTAAGGTTTGAGCTTGGTGATTTGAACAGAGTGACGTAGAGGCCGTGAGGTGATTACCGGGCCCGGAGCGGATACACGACTGAACCTCAAAACTGTATTTTGGTGCTGGCTGAAACAACCGGGCGGCGCTCAGTGCAATCAACGTTCAGGTGTACAGTGTGAGTAACTGTGGGCGTGCGGGGAAGTGCCATGAAAGCAATATCAATTCTGGGATCGACGGGTTCGATTGGTACCCAAACCCTAGATTTGGTGGCGCAATACCCCGAGCGGTTTCGGGTGGTTGGTTTATCGGCGCATAGCAATGTTGAACTGTTGGCGCAGCAGGTGCAGCAGTTTAAGCCGGAGATTGTCGCGATCGCGACCGAGGCAAAGCTCCCCGAACTGCGAACCGCCCTCAGTGCCTGCGACCCACAACCCCGCATTGTCGCGGGGCCAGATGGCGTTGTCGAAGTGGCGGCCTATGGCGATGCCGAGCTGGTCGTTACGGGTATTGTCGGGTGTGCTGGCTTGCTGCCGACGTTAGCGGCGATTGAGGCCGGGAAAAATATTGCCCTGGCCAATAAAGAAACCCTGGTGGCCGGTGGCCCGGTGGTAATGCCAGCCGTCGCGGCAGCGGGCGTAAAGCTGGTACCGGTGGATTCGGAGCACTCGGCGATTTTTCAGTGTTTGCAAGGAGTGCCAGCGCAGGGCTTGCGGCGGATTTTGCTAACAGCGTCAGGCGGCTCCTTCCGTGATTGGCCCGTGGAGAAGCTGGCGAGTGTGACGGTGGCCGATGCGCTGAAGCATCCGAACTGGGTAATGGGGCGCAAAATTACGATTGATTCCGCCACCCTGATGAACAAGGGTCTGGAGGTAATTGAGGCGCGTTGGTTATTCGATCTTGATTACGACCACATTGATATCGTCATTCACCCCCAAAGTATTATTCACTCGCTGATTGAGCTGCAAGATACCTCGATGCTGGCGCAGTTGGGCTGGCCCGATATGCATCTGCCGCTGCTTTACGGCCTGAGTTGGCCAGAGCGCTTGTATGCCAACTGGGAGCCGCTAGACTTGGTGAAGGTAGCAACCCTAACCTTCAAAGAGCCAGATCACCGCAAGTATCCTTGTATGCAACTGGCCTATGCCGCTGGGCGGGCGGGCGGGACATTGCCAGCCGTGCTGAATGCAGCCAATGAAGCGGTCGTGGCGCTCTTTTTGACCGAGAAAATCGGCTTTTTAGATATTCCGAAGTACCTAGAAGCCGTCTGTGCGGCCCATGATCTCATCAGTAGCCCTAGCCTCGATGATATTGTTGCGGTCGATCAGTGGGCGCGCGAGGCGGTCGTTGAGCAACTGGATAAACCCCAACCCGTGTATAGCGTTTAGGCTTGCTAAGTCGGAATAGCAGATGATTGAGCACTTACGTTGCCTGACCTGGAATTGGAGGTATGCGACGGGTTACAGGTTGCGGATACTCACGGAGCGGACTTTAACTTGGCAGCCCGATGTGGTCTGCTACACCGAGGTGCTGCGCTCGACGCTACCAGCGGGATACTGCTTGGAGCCCGGTGCGGATTATGGATATGGTGAGCAACCTGAACGCCGCAAGGTCGTGCTCTGGAGTCGCTGGCCGTGGCAAGACGTTGATGTGGTGGGTGATCCGGCCCTGCCTTCAGGGCGCTTTGTCAGCGGGATCACAGCAGGGGTGCGCTTTGTCGGGGTCTGCATTCCCTGGAAGGATGCCCATGTGCGTAGTGGTCGTCGCGATTCCAAACCTTGGCAAGACCACATCACCTACTGCCAGCACCTCGGGACAATTCTGCGGCGCTACGACACGCAACCAGTGTGCTTATTGGGCGATTTCAACCAGTACATTCCCCGGCGGCGGCAACCTCAGGCGGTGTTTGCGGCCCTGCAAGCAGTGCTCCCGTCAGACTATGCCGTAGCGACAGCGGGCTTAGTTAATGCTGAGGGGAAACATCTTATCGAGCATATTGTCCTTGCTCCGGCGCTCCAAATCTTAGAGCCGCCCACTGTATTTCCCCGCTTTGATGCCACAGGCAAGGCGCTGAGTGATCATGTCGGCGTTGGTCTGGTGCTAGCAACAGCGGACGCGATGGGTAAGACTGAGTAGAGCACTCCTAAGGCACGGTTGGCGACAGTAGCACTTATTGGTATTGCCGGTGCGGCGGAGTTGTCCTTTCAGCTCAAGGCGCTTGATTATACCGTTCTTATTTTTGACGAACTGCTGACAACTGAGGCGGCTGAAGTACTCAATTATCAACCCGATGCCGTGATTATTGCGGCGGCAGCCTGCGAAGACACCTGTTGGGCGTTGTGTCAGCAGTTTCGCTCCTTGGTGGTGCTGGTCGCACTCGAGCCAGAAGCTTTTTTGTGCAGTGATATGCGGGTGGCTGCCTACCGGGCTGGGGCTGCCCATGTGTTACTCTCGCCGATCACGATCCCAGAGATGCTGTTGCTGCTGCGGCGGGGCCTGCGTAAGTTGCGCCAAACCCAAGAACTGCGGCGGCAAAATCAACTCCTCGCCCGTAAGACGCTCCAGGATTCCCTGACGGGCTGTGGCAATCGTGAAGCCCTAGAGGTTGAGTGGCTCGATTATCGCGATCGGGGTGTGCCGCTGGCGGTGTTTATGCTCGATTTAGATCACTTTAAGGCGGTCAACGACACGCATGGCCATTTAGTTGGTGATGTGGTGTTAAAGGTCATAGCGGCGCGCATTGAGCAGCAACTTCGCCCAATGGATGCCCTTTATCGCTATGGCGGTGAGGAGTTTGCCGTGATTGCGCCGCTGCGCTCACAGACGGATTGGGAAATGGCCGTGTGCCTGATTGGCAATCGGATTCGCCTACACATTAGTGGCGAGCCCATTTTTGTTCATCAAGAAGAGAGCTCTTTGAGCCTAACAATCACAATCAGTATCGGTGGTACTGTGGTTCAAAGTGGCGCAACCCTGGCGCAAGCCCTCGCCATTGCCGATAAAGCGCTCTATAACGCTAAGGCCCAGGGTCGCGATCGGGTGTGCTGGCTGGCATCATGAGGCTCGATTGGCTGCTGTCACCGCCATGTTGCCTGTGCGAACGCCCAGCTATAGCGGCTGGTTTATGCCGTGACTGTACGCGCCAATGTCTGAACCTGCATCGCTGGCAGCGTCTGAGCCACCCCAGTACGCCGCCGATTCCGGTCTTGGCCTGGGCACCCTACAGCGAGGTGTTACGGCAAGCCTTACACCGCCTGAAGTACGAGAAACAGCGCCGCCTGGGCGAAACCCTGGGGCTCTGGCTCGCGAGGGATCTACCCTGGCATCAGCGCCTGAGCTTGCTGCCGATTCCTCTCCATGCCGAGCGCCTAGCCCAGCGGGGCTACAATCAGGCCGAGGAAATTAGCCGCTCAATCTGTCGGCAACGTGGTGATCGTCACTATCCCCAGCTCTTACAACGGCAGCGGGCAACGACCGCCCAATTTAGCCTCAGCCGTCGCGATCGCGAGATCAACCTTCAGAACGCCTTTAGTGTGCCACCGCAATCACCAGCCGTCCCCGCACCCCTGATTTTGGTCGATGATATCTACACCAGTGGGGCCACCATCAGTGCTGCTCAAACCGCTCTCAGTCGAGCCGGCTATCGGGTGCAGGGGGTATTGGTGGTCGCCGTAGCTCAGTCAGAGAAATTCACCGATTGAATAATCACCCAATACATAAAAGCGTTAGCTAATTCACAAGAATAGGCTTCACCTTAAAAATCCAACCCGAGGGATTAGGTGAGCGAATAAGGGCGCGATAACTAATCGGGAAATCTTGGCTGCGGTAGGCAACACTCTCTGCATCTTCACCCCGAATCCCGTGCCGGAGGAGTTCGTTATCCGGCACATTAATCTCATAGACGCGACCTTGCAAAAGAGTGACGTAGCGGCAGGCCAGCGTATGGGTACCTTGGGGTGTTTTTAGCGTAATGGGCTCATTCGCTAATGTTGTGAAATTTTGCATCGCTCACCCTCTCAACAGCAGTAGTTCTACTCTCCCAGGGTTTTACCGGCATCGCCAAACGCGAAACTGCCGGAGTTAAACGTCCTACTGAGTGCTTTCTCCGCAGAAGTACGTGGCCATTCGCTGTAAAACGTAATAAAGGCTACACGCTAAAGTTAAGGCGCTTTGTGACCTGGCCAATGTTGCCGCAGCAGCTCCCAACGGCTGCAATGCCAGTAATCAACCTGGGTTTGAATCTCACCAGCCGCATTCACTGTCAGCTCACTCCAGCCCGATACGGCGATTGGGGGTTGCCAGGGCAGGGGTGCGAGCCAGCTCATGGTCCATTCGGTACGGATATGGTCATTTTCAAGTCGCAGTTCATGCAACTCCAGACGTAAATCCTTAAACCAACGCCGCAGAAAAGCAATCATCGATTCAAAATGCGCCCGCCCCTGTACCCGATTGAGGGGATCACGAAACTCAACATCGGTGGCATAGAGGCTGTAGGTTTGATTCTCGGGAAAGTGAGCATAATCAGCAGCCAAGGCGGCGGCGGCAGTTTCGAGCAGGCTGGTTGGTGAGTTGGCGGGCATGATGATCTCGTTTATACCTAATCGAATATTTGAGTCTCAGTCTAAGCGTTGGGCTGAGTGCTTGGGGCTAGGTCTAGAATCCGAGCATACCGGGCAAAAAGAGGAGCCGTAGTCATGCAGCTACCACCCGAACCAACATCCGAGCGGAGCCGGGTTGTCACCGCTTGGCTGGCCATTGCGGGCATTGTCTTGCCAGGACTCCACCGTTTTTACTTGCGACAGCGTTGGCTCGGCGGGCTTTACATCATCTTGGGGCTGGCACGCTTTATCCCTTTTTTGCCCTGCCAAATCATCGGTTATCTCGTTGGTGTCGTGGCGGTGTTTGAAGGGGTATGGCTTTTGAATATGGATAACGAGCGCTTTGACCGTACCTATAACCAAGCCCGCCTGAGCTGGGGGTTTCGCGAGCAAGATGATACCGACGAAGCCGACGCCTACGAAGTCCTCGACGAGTAATGGCCAAGGTTGCTGACAGTCGCTAGGCTTAGAACTATGCGCCGTGTACTTGATCGTCTTTTTGGAGATCGTCTCAGCCGGGCTCTTCGCAGTCAGCTCCAGAGCGATCCACTACAGCAGGCTGAGGTTGCCCTGCGCACCTTGCCGCGCCATGTCAAGCAACTGAGTAGTACGCTGACACAGCAGCAACACCTGTTGCAGCAGCAAGAAGAACGCTATCTGCAAGCCGTGCGTCAGTATCGTCAGCTTGTGGCCCAGCCCGAGCAGGAGCCGGACACCCTGGCTTACCTCGAGCAGATTTTGCCCCGCTGGAAAGACGACCTCGAAGCCGCCCAGAGCACAGTGCAGCGTTTGCACCAAAGTCTGCAGCAAGCCCAGAGCCAGCTACGAACCTACCAGCACGACTGGCAACGTTTGCAGCACCAAGCCAAGCGCACGGTGGCCTTGCAGCAAGAGCAGCAGCTACGTGACCAGCTTCAGCAAACAGCCCAAAGCCTGGAAAGTGCGACGATCGCGATTACGAGTGCCCAATGGCAAACTGCCGCCCTCAGTGAACTGAGCCCCCCAGCCGATCAGCTGATCTGAGGACGCTCAGCAGCGAGGCGACCCAATAGCTTAGGTATCGTGGCCGAGTCGTGGCCTAGCTGCAGCAGCCTGAATCTTGGCAGCAGGCCGAAGGATGGGCATGATCATGGGTCGCGCAGGCTTCACTGCAAAATAGTTGACCGTTGAGTGTGTAGCCCTGCTCATCACTGAAGGTGCAGGTGCAATGTTCGCAGGCACAACGAACGAGGGTAGCGGTAGCCATAGGAGAATCTCCGTAACGTTAAGCTCACCCTAACGAAGGCACAACAAGGGCTGGATCAATGAAAACCATTCCCAGCGCGGTAGGATTTAGCTCAGCAGTTCACACTGCTGGCAGATCTTATACGTTAGGGATTCAGCGCAATGCGGTTGGCAATCTTTGGTGCAGGTGGTTTGGGTCGGGCGATGGTGCAATTAGCGCACCAAAAGCAAAACATCACCACCGTTGCTCTGCTAGATTCCAGCGGCTATATCGTTGACCCAGCCGGGATTGGGCCTTTGCCAGCAGATTTTACGGGCTGTGCGCTGCTGCCAGGGGCCGTGCTCTGTGATCGGGCGATTGATCAGGTGCTGCTGGCCCATGGTGATGCCATTGATGCGATTTTCTTGGCGCTGCCCAACTTGCCCAATCACTTTATGCCCTCGGTGATAGACCGGATTATGGCAACCGGCTGGCAGGGTGTGATTGCGGATGCCCTCAAGCGCACCTCGGCGATGGCGATGATGCTAGAGCGCAATGCCGCCCTAAAATCGATACACATTACCCACATTACGGGTGCCGGAGCCACACCGGGCTTGCTGACGGCAGCGGCGATGATTGCCGCTCAGAGCTTTGTTGAGGTGCTAGAGGTCAACATTGAGTTTGGTGTCGGAATTGCGAACTGGAGCCAGTATCAAGCCACCGTGCGTGAAGATATTGCTCATATGCGGGACTTTAGTGTCGAGTCGGCGCGGGCTTTGTCAGATGAGGCGGTTGAGGCATTGCTCGATCAAACCGATGGCCTGCTAACGCTAACGAATATGGAACATGCCGATGATCTGATGCTCGAGTTGGCGGGGGTCTGCCCTCGCGATCGGGTGACCGTGGGTGGGGTGGTTGATACGCGCAACCCAAAAAAGCCCCTCAGCACCTATGTGAGGGTGCGCGGCCTGACCTTTGACGGCAAGGAGAGTGCGCATACCTTTACCTTGGGTGATGACACCAGCATGGCCGCCAACGTGAATGGCCCGGTGCTAGGGTATCTGCAAGCGGCGCAATGGCTGCGCGGTCTGGGGGTGTATGGCTGCTTGACGGCGGCGGAGGTGATGCCGCATTACAGCCCAGCCAAGACGGCAACCTGGGCGACGCCGACGATCGCGAGTCTAAGCCGTTAAAATCGCAAGCATTGAGCAGGATCACGAGTGAAGCCCAAACTGCAAGCGCGGCTGACGAGCGCTGTTGTCGCGATTATTGTTGCCCTCGCCGTGACCTGGCTGGGTGGGCCGTACTATATGGCGCTTATTCTCGCGATCGTTTTTTTGGCGCAGCTTGAATTTTTCAAGCTGGTGCGGGCGACGGGGGCACTACCGGCCAAGCGGACCACGATCGCGATCAGCCTGCTCTTGGTTGTGGTGCAGTATTTTCGGCCTGAGTGGACGAATTTGGTGCTGACCATCGGTGGTTCGGTGGTCTGCTTTTATTTACTCTTCAAGACTAAAGTTGCAACCATCAACGATATTGCCACCTCAATTTTGGGGCTGTTTTATTGCGCCTATCTGCCCAGTTTCTGGATTTTAGTGCGCGGGCAGGGGCTCAATATTATCGTGCTGGCCTACGTTTCGATTTGGGCGGCGGATATTGGCGCTTACTTTTTAGGCAAAGCCTTTGGCCGCACCCAGCTCTCGATTATCAGTCCCAAAAAGACCGTTGAAGGCGCCGCCTTTGGTATCGGTGGCAGCATGGTCGCCGCCGCCATCGGCACCTATTGGCTGAACTGGCCCTTGTGGCCCTTGCCCGGCTTGGTGCTGGGCTTCTTGCTGGGGCTGACAAGTTTGCTGGGTGATCTGACCGAATCACTGATGAAGCGTAATGCCGGGGTCAAGGATTCGGGCGATTTAATTCCGGGTCATGGCGGCATCTTAGATCGGGGTGATAGCTATGTTTTTACAGCACCGCTGACCTTTTATTTTGTTGAGTTGATGCGGCGTTGGCTGGAGTTTCAGGGCAGTTAAATGCGGGAAACCCTAGATTGGCTGACTGGCGTTGATGAAGTCGGTCGAGGAGCGTTGTTGGGTGATGTTGTCGCTGCCGCCGTCACGCTCACGCCAGAGGCAGCGATCACGTTGCAAGCCCAGGGCGTACGCGATAGCAAGCAACTTTCGGCAAAGCAGCGAGAAGCATTGGTGCCGATGATTCGAGCGGCGGCAATCACGTGGGGGCTTGGTAGAGCCTCAGCCGCCGAGATTGATCAAATCAATATTTTGCAGGCCACGTTTTTGGCGATGCGACGGGCGATCGCGAGCCTTGATCCCGCCCCCGGGCATTGCTGGGTTGATGGCAACCGCCCCATTCCGGGCTTAGGCATGCTGCAAACCACCCTGGTTAAGGGCGATCAGCACAATGTCGCCATTGCGAGTGCCAGCATTATCGCCAAGGTCGATCGCGATCAGCAGATGATCGAACTGGCCGCACGCTACCCCGGCTATCAGCTTGAGCGCAACAAAGGCTATGGCAGCGCCGCTCACCGGCTCGCGATCGCGACCTTGGGTATCACCCCCGAACATCGACGCTCCTTTGCCCCTTGCCAGCTTCGGCTGCTGGACTGACGGCGGCACTGAATCAGGCGGCCTGCTGCAAGATAGCCGCAACCGCCGCCGGTGTGACCGGCTTAATAACATTGGCATCGGCACCAACCCGCTGCATCAAGGCGGCATCTCGCCCATCACTGGTCACCGAAACCAAATAGGGGTGCCGACCTAAACTCGCGTGAATATGACTGATGATCGCAACACCGTTGATATCAGGCAGATGCCAATCAAGCCACATCACATCGGGTCGCCAAAGGAGCCACTCCTGGAGGGCTTCCTTACCTGTCCTTACGATCTTGATCGTGGCTTCAGGCTGAACAGCCGTCAGGATTTGCGGCAAAACGACACAGTTGGTTAGTGAATCATCAACAACTAAAAATCGCACAGCAGATAGGTGATTTCTGACTACTAACCTAACGGGCTCTGCAAGGCCAATGCCGACCCTGCGACATTACGGTATAAAAGTTCAGTATCGAAACAGCATTCGCGTTGATCACGTAGATGGTGAGAATGCCTGGCTTGAATACTGTCGGCATGCTTGCGGTGCTAGCACAGTCATTAATGCGCTTCACATCCCATAGGCTGGGATGTTGTGAACCTAGGGCAGTATGGTACCAGAGAGATACAGCACACTTGTTTGAGAATTGCATGACCCCCTTATCCGCCTCCCCCTTGCCGTTGCTTTTGGTTGGTCACGGCTCCCGTGATGCCGCCGGTCGCCAAGCTGTACTTGATTTGGCCGCTGCCTACCAAGCCTATTCGCCCGAGCGGCCTGTGATTCCCTGTTTTCTGGAGCTGACAACGCCAACCATTGCCGAGGGAGTTGAGCGCTGTCTCGCTGAGGGGCATCAGGAAGTTGTCGCTTTGCCGGTGCTGCTGTTTGGCGC
>CAZAGN010000005.1:42045-51061 GCA_964484905.1 uncultured bacterium
TCGGGCTACAAAGCGACCGAGGTTTGCTACATCGGGATCACCCATCCGCGCCTCGATATGGGTCTCGAACGGGCTCGCCTCTGGCAACCCAAGCGCATTATCGTCATCCCCTACTTGCTCTTTACGGGCGTGCTGCTGCAAAAAATTGAGCGTATGGTTGCGGCCTTTACCGCCGAACATCCCAAGCTGGAGGTCTTGAGCTTGCCCGAGCTAGGCATTTCGGAAGCCGTGCTGGCCAGTCTCAAGGTACGCGAACAAGAAGCCCGTGAGGGAGTCAGCACCATGAACTGCCACCTCTGCAAGTTCCGCTTGATGGCGGGCAGCGGTGCGGGGCACAGTCACGATCACGGTCATAGCCATGCTGGCCATGCTCATGGCAGCCATGATCACGGTGCTCATAGCCACGCCGCTCACGCCCACGGTCATGACCATGGGCACAGTCACGATCACGGTCATTACGAACCCGTTGATCTGTTCCCCACGCCCGAGAGTTACCACGAACGCGCTTGGCAAGTGCCCTAGATGTTTAGCGGGGCAACTGTGATACGCGGCCATTTGTGAAGCATTCCGTGAAACATTAAAAGTAGTGCGGGAAGCCAGGGTTTTAAGTTGAGGTTTCGATAGATGCCTCAACTAGAGCCCTAACATCAGCCTCGGTGAGAATCGTAATCCCGAGGCTTTCGGCTTTGGTGAGTTTGCTCCCGGCACTCTCACCTGCGACAACATAATCTGTTTTTTTGCTGACGCTGCTGGTGACTTTGCCGCCCCGTGATTCGATGTAGGCTTGCATCTCCTGGCGAGACAGGGAAGGTAGCGTTCCCGTCAAGACAAAGGTTTTACCCGCAAACACACGCGGCAGGTCGGCGGCTTCACGCAGGGCGGTCGTTAAGCCTAAAGCTTTAAGTTCTGCCAGCAACTCTCGATTGGCAACAATCCAGGTCGTCACGGCTTCGGCAACCTCTGGCCCCAGGCCATAGATGCTGGCGATGGCCTCCGGGTTGGCCGCTTCGAGGGCATCAAGGCTACCAAACTGCTGTGCCAGGGTTTTGGCGGTTACCTTGCCCACAAGGGGGATTCCCAAGCCATAAAGGAAATTAGCAAAGGGCTGTTGCTTGGAGGTCGCGATCGCGAGCACCAGGTTCTGGCTTGATTTCGTGCCCATGCGCTCTAGGCTTTGCAGGGCGACTTCGTTAAGACGGTAGAGATCGGCAACCGTGCACACCCCCAACTGGCTGACCAGTTGCTGTACCAGGGCTTCACCGAGGCCATCAATCTCCAGCGCTTGCGCCCAATGCAACAGGTTGCCCCGCACACGGGCAGGACAGCTGAAGTTAGGGCAACGGGTGACAGCTTCACCTTCCGGACGGATCAACTCGGTGCGGCATTCCGGGCAGTGGTGGGGCAGATGGTAGGGCACGGCAGTTTTGGGCCGTAGTTCCGGCACAATCGCGACAATTTCAGGAATAATCTCCCCAGCTTTGCGGACAATCGCCGTATCACCAATGTGAATATCGAGCTCCGTGAGGCGGTCGGCATTGTGCAGGGTGGCGCGGCTGACGGTGGTACCGGCCAGTTGCACCGGCTCCAGTTCGGCCACCGGCGTCACAGCGCCCGTACGGCCTACACTGGCACTGATACTGAGGATGCGCGTCGGTAGGGCTTCGGCAGGATACTTCATCGCGATCGCCCAACGGGGCGCTTTTTGCGTGAAGCCTGCTTCTTGTTGCAAGACAAAGTCATCGAGCTTCACGACCACGCCATCGGTGGCATAGGGCAAGTCTTGCCGTGCCTGATCCCAGTGGTCATAAAACTGCTGCACAGCTGCTAAATCAGGGCAGAGGTGTCGATGGGGGTTCACGGCAAAGCCCAGCTCACTCAACCATTCCAGGGCGGCCCACTGACCCGTTGGCGCGGGATAATCGGGCGGGACATGCACCGTGTATGCAAAAAAGCGAAGGTTACGGGCCGCAACAATGCGGCTATCAAGCTGGCGCAAGGTGCCCGCTGCACAGTTGCGGGGGTTGGCAAACTCGGGTTCCCCCTGCGCCCGCCGCTCGGCATTAATCCGCTCTAGTTCCGCCAGGGGCAGATAGGCTTCACCGCGCACCTCCAGCCATTCCGGGGGCTGCTGCGTCCGCAACCGCAAAGGGATTGTGCGGAGAGTCCGGACATTGGGCGTAATCTCCTCACCTGTTGTGCCATCGCCTCGGGTGACGGCGCGTACCAGGTGGCCCCGTTCGTAACTGAGGGCCAAGGCCGAACCATCAATCTTGAGCTCGCAAACGTAGGCCAAAGCGTGATCGGTATCGCCCAAGACTCGCCGCAGCTTGGTTTCCCACTCGCCCAGTTCTGGCGCATCAAAGACGTTATCAAGGCTATACAGCGGTATGCGGTGCGTAAAGGGCCTGAAGCCTGCCGCAGGTTCGGCCCCCACACGCTGGCTGGGGCTATCGGGCGTGATCAGCTCTGGGTGAGCGGCTTCGAGTGCAAGCAATTCGCGATAGAGGCCGTCGTAAACGCTGTCGGCGATGATCGGTGCATCGAGCACATAGTAGGCATAGCCTGCCTCCTGCAAGAGCTGCCGTAGTTCTGCCAGGCGCTCTTTGGCTGTGACCTCAGGCATACAAACTCGCGATCGCTTCCAAACTCAGGCGTGATTGTACGCCCAAATCGAGGCCCGAGACTTGACCTCGCGCAAAACGCGCCACCCCTGCCGCTGCAATCATGGCCGCATTATCGGTACAGAGCTTCATGGGTGGCACGACAACCCGAATCCCCGCCGCCTCGCCGGCTGCCAGCAGGCTTGCCCGCAAACCCCGATTGGCCGCTACACCACCGGTGAGGATAATCGCCGGAAAGTGATGGTCTTGGGCACAGCGAATTGTTTTGTCGGTTAGCACCTTCGCGATCGTGGCCTGAAAACTGGCCGCTAGGTCTGCGACGGGTAGAGGTGCAGCACCCTCGTCTTTGAGCTTTTGCACCAAGCGCAGCATCGCTGTCTTAAGGCCGCTGAAGCTGGTGTTGTAGGGATGATCGACCTTGCCACCGGGTAGGGCAAAGCGTGCCGGATCGCCTGCGGCAGCTAGTTGATCAATCGCTGGCCCGCCAGGGTAGGGCAACCCCATAACCCGCGCCACCTTATCAAAGGCTTCACCGACGGCATCATCACAGGTTTGCCCCAGGGTTTGGTATACACCCAGCTCGGGCACGGCAATCAGGCTGGTATGGCCACCGGAGACGAGTAAACACAAGCAGGGCGGCTCAAGATCGGGGGCGGCCAAAAAGCCACTGAAAATATGACCCTCCAGGTGATGCACACCGACAAGGGGTTTTCGATGGATGAGAGCGAGGGTTTTGGCGGCCGTCAGACCCACGAGTAACGCCCCTACCAACCCCGGCGCACAGGTAATCGCGATCGCGTCGATGGCATCCCAGGTCATGGCCGCCTGTTCGAGGGCGGCAGCCACCACCGACTGCACCGTGAGTGTATGCTGACGCGAGGCCACTTCGGGAACAACACCGCCAAAGGGCTGGTGAATCGCGATCTGCGAGGCGACTACTGAACTAATAATGTTGCGGTTTGTAACGATTGCCGCTGCCGTTTCGTCACAACTTGTTTCGATTCCTAAAACTGTCGTCATATCTCGTCCGTGCCCGCCGCCACCAGCTTTACGCTCCCTCCAGCTGGGAGTATGATGCAAGGCGTGCCAATAACAAAATCACTTTTGTTTCGTTGCAAAAACCGTCGCAATAGGAAATTCCCCCATGGCAAGAATATTTACATTTATTTTGGCATTTTTGCTGTGCTTGGGTCTGCCCCAAGTGGTGCAGGCAGAAGCCCTGACCAGTCTCCAAACCTGTGCTGATGTGCCAGCCTTTGTTGCTCGTCAGACCGACCGTGTCAGCGCCCTCGAAGCCAAGCTCGAAGCCCTGCCTGCCGGTAGCGCCAAAGCCGTTCTCGTTGCTCAGCAAATTGACCAAGTAAACCGCCGCTTTGATGGCTACAGCAGCCTCCTGTGTGGTGAAGAAGGCTTGCCCCACCTGATGACCGATGGTCGTCTCAATCATGCAGGCGAGTTTATTATTCCGGGTTTGGCGTTCTTGTATATTGCTGGCTGGTTAGGTTGGTCGGGTCGGATATATCTGATCAAGGCACGCGCAACCGATTCGCCAGAATCCCTCGAAAGCACCATCGATATCCCCATGGCCTTGCAGTGCTTTGCGGCTGCCCTGGCTTGGCCGGTCGCTGCTTTTCGCGAAATTGCCAGTGGTGAGATTCGGGTGGCCGAAGACGCTGTGCCGATCTCGCCTCGCTAAGGCAAATGAGTCCGTTCCTTGCGTGCAACTCTTTTTATGGATTGTTAATTATGGATAGCAAAATGGATAGCAACTTTCTCAAATTTCTTTCAACGGCACCCGTCGCGGCTGTATTGTTCAGCACCTTTATTTTGGGTCTGTTCATCGAAATTAACCGCTTTTTCCCCGATATTCTCGCCTTTTAGTCTGGAGCGATCATGGTAGAAACTCGTACATACGTTTCAACACCCGACCCACAGTTGGGTACGTTCTTAACCCCCATCAACAACACACCCGCCATCGAGCTGTTTATTAAGTGGCTGCCGATTAACCGCCCTAGCATTTCGCCTCTGGCACGCGGTCTGGAAGTGGGTATGGCACACGGTTATTGGTTGGTTGGCCCCTTCACGTTGCTGGGCCCCCTGCGCACCCAAGTCGCAGGCCCTGTGGCTGGCTTGCTGGCCTCGAGTGCAATCATCTTGCTGATGACGATTGCCCTTTCGATTTATGCCTATGCTCGTCCGGATGGCGATAATCCAGTCGGAACTGATATCGACTGGAGCAACTTTGCCTCGGGCTTTTTGATTGGTGGTGTGGGTGGCGCAATTGTTGCTTACCTGTTGATCGAAAATTCTGATCTGATTACGGGTCTTGCTCAGGGGTTGGCTGGTTAGGTTAGACCCCAATTTTGATCTTGGATTCAAAGCCTCCGTGAATACGGGGGCTTTTTCCGTATGTCTGGGCTTGCCGAAGTCTGCCTGTTGTCCTCAAGATAGGGTAGTGCTTTGGGAATCTCTATGGAACCTCGCCCTGCGGAACTCACACAACCTGTCATTGCACAATTTGACCAGGATGTACTGGGTGATATCAGTACTGGCTGGGCCAGTTTTGTCGAGTCGGGTCAGGTTTGGGCACTTATTATTGGCATTGTTATTGGCTATTTTCTTCGCTCACTGACTCGGTAAATATCTAAAACATTAGAACTCAGCTAGGTTTTGTCGCGAACTGGCTGCGATTCAATCGAGATTTGCGCGAGTAAATATCTAGGCTGAGCAAGCATTAATATTGTCATATCACTTATTCGGGCGATTGAGACTAAACTTACGTGTGATCGCTAAAACGTTCTCGTAATCTGATGCGCTTTGGGAATTGTTAACCCTGCCTTAACTGACATGGCCACCCTCAAAAGGGTATGTATCCTTCGTAAGCGTGAGCGTATCCATGTTAAAAATCACGTCAAAGCTAGCGCCTGCTCTGGCGATCAGTTTGTTGTTTGCCGCTTGTACACCGTCTACTACGACCGATACTACGGCGGAAGCGCAAGAAGCAACCTCTTCTGATTCACAAGCTGAGCCCAGTAGCGCGGAAACAGCCAGTACTGAGCCAGCTGATACGGACGCAGCCTTTGTTGCGTCCAGTCTTTTGGCGCCTGAGGCAGCGATTGAGCTGTCGGTTTTGGGGCAATACCAGAGCGGTATTTTTGATGAGGGTGCCGCTGAGATTGTAACGTTTGATTCGGAAAGCCAGCGGGGCTTTGTGATCAATGCAGCGGCGGGTCAAATCAATATTTTGGATTTGAGCAATCCAAGCCAGCTCGAATTGGTGTCTTCTATCGATGCCTCTGAACTGGGGGGTGATGCCAATAGTATTTCGATCAGCAATGGCATTGCGGCCATTGCTTTGGCGGCAGAAGACAAGACTGAGCCGGGGGTTGTTGCCTTTACAGACATTGAGGGTGAGCTGCTAGCCCAAGTGACGGTGGGGGCGCTGCCGGATGCACTGACTTGGTCGCCAGATAATCGTTACGTGGTGGTGGTCAATGAAGGTGAGCCTAACGATGACTACACGGCTGATCCGGAAGGTTCGATTTCGATTATTGATGTGTCGGGTGGTATCGAGAACCTAAGTCAAGATAACGTCCGTACGGCTGATTTCCAAGCGTTTAATGGTCGTGAGGATGAGCTGCGTGAACAGGGCGTTCGGATTTTTGGCCCGAATGCCAGTGCGGCTCAGGATTTTGAGCCGGAGTGGGCTGAGGTTTCGGCAGACTCGACGACGGCCTATATCTCGCTGCAAGAAAATAACGCGATCGCGATCGTGGATCTCGAATCCGCCACTGTCAGCAACGTCTTGCCTCTGGGCTACAAGAACTGGCTGACGGGTAATGCGGGTCTGGATGCGACTGACAAGGACGATGCCATCAATCTCCAAAATGCCCCTGTTTTGGGTGCTTACCTGCCGGATACGATCCGTTTGTTAGAGCTTGATGGCGAAGTCTTCATTATTACGGCCAACGAAGGTGATTCTCGCGATTACGAAGCGTACTCGGAGGAATATCGCATCGGTGATGAAGAGATCACACTGGCGGCGGATGTCTTCCCGGATGCAGCGGTGCTGAAAGAGGAGGCTAACCTCGGGCGCTTGCGATTGACGACAGCCCAGGGCTATCGACCGACGCCGGAATGTGTAGCGCTGGTTACGACGACTGGCGATCCGAGCGAGTGTGAGTTTGAGGCAATTTATGTCTTTGGTGGCCGCTCGATGTCGATTTTCCAGGTGACGGAAGATGGCTTAGAGCAAGTCTTTGACACAGGCTCGCAGATGGAGCAAACGGTTGCTGAGCTGCTGCCTGATTATTTCAATGCGACCAATGATGAAAACGATAGCTTTGATGGCCGTTCGGATGATAAGGGGCCGGAGCCGGAAGGGATCGCCATTGGTGAAGTTGACGGTCGTACCTATGCCTTTGTGGGCCTAGAGCGGGTCGGCGGCATCATGGTTTATGACATTACTGAGCCTGCGAGCACAACTTTTGTGCAGTACATCAACAACCGTGATTTTGGTTTAGAGGACACACCTGAGACCCTGGTGACCACCGATTTAGGGCCAGAGGGCGTGTACTTTATTGCGGCTGAGAACAGCCCTAACGATCAGCCCCTGCTGATGGTGGGCAACGAAGTGAGCGGCACCACGACGATCTTCGCAATTGATGCGCTGAACTAAGCCAGGGCGTACAGCTTGACAGCCTAGATGAGGACTCGGCGCCTTGATCTAGGCTTTTTTATTGGCTTTTGCACCGATTGTGGGTCTAGATTTGGGCTCAGGTTTTTCTCATTTAGTGACACAATTCGGCGCGGGCAAAAACCCTTGGTATGGTGAGACGTAGGCATGTGGATGGGCCATGGTGCAGGTTGTCTCGCGACAACGACAGGTGCAGCGGGTGCTAGGGTTGACCCTCGCGCTGAATATCATGGTATTCGCCATTAAGCTCACCCTTGGCTTGATTACGGGCTCGCTGAGTTTGCTGGCTGATGCCCTGCACTCGTTTACGGATGGTGCCAGCAATATCCTCGGCCTGATTTCGATGCATTTCGCGAACCCAGAACCAGATTGGGATCACCCCTATGGGCACCTGAAGTTTGAGGCGGTGGGAGCGCTCGCGATCGCGACCTTTTTGGGTGTGGCCGGGCTGGAGATTCTCCGTTCGGCGATTGAGCGGCTGCTGGGGACAGCGAGTACGGCACTGACGATTTCGGCCAGTAGTCTTCAGTTCATAATCTTGGTGTTGATCATCAACATTTTTGTGACGGTCTATGAACAGCGTGAGGGTAAACGGCTGAGTAGCCGGGTCTTAATTGCCGATGCCCGCCATACGCTCACGGATGTCTGGGTGACGATTGTGGTTTTGGTGGGTTTGTGGGGGGTGCAACAGGGTTGGCTCTGGCTTGATACAGCGCTAACATTTCCGGTGGCAGCCCTTGTCTTTTGGAGTGCCTGGGAGGTGCTGCGGGAGAATTTGCCGGTGTTAACCGACCAAGTCGCGATCGCGCCCAGAGCGATTCAGGCGGTGGCGATGGCAGTGCCAGGGGTGCTGAACTGCCACGAAATCACCTCGCGGGGGGTTGTCGGGCAGACGGTATTTATCGAGATGCACATGGTTGTTGAGACTACTGATTTGGTCGCGGCCCATCGCATTACCGAAGCCGTTGAACAAGCCTTGGTCAGCCAGTATGGCCCGGTGCGGACAACGATTCACCTCGAGCCCCAAGACTATATCGAACCGCTTAACCCGGAGCTACTATCGCCTGATGACCGCTAGCCCTCTCTATGCCTACGCCATTTGCGCCCAGTGCCCCGAGACGCTGCCCCAGGGTTGCCAGGGCAGCCTGATTACGCTTGCAGCGGCTGATCTGTATTTGATTGCCGAGCCGGGGTTGGATGTGCGGACACTAGCCGAGGCCGAGCTGATTACGGCAGCGGTTAACCATGACCGTGTGCTCTGCGAGCTGCCAGCGCCGATCTTACCGATTCGCTTTGGCACCCATTTTGAAGCGATCGCGATCATCGAGCAGCATCTCTGTGATAACGCCGCGACTTACCAGCAACGTTTGGCGCAGCTTCGCGATCGCGCCGAGTATTGCCTCAAACTGATTCCCCAAGAGCCTGATTTGCCCGAGGCCACCGGCACAGGCCGCGCCTACTTTGCCGCCAAAAAAGCACGTGTCGAGCAACTCAATACCTGGCAGATTGCCCAAGCTCAGGCCAAAGCTGACTGGCAAGACCGTCTAAATGCGGCTCAGGCCGTAGTGCAAACCGACGACAATTCTCCAGAATTCAGAGCTTATTTTTTGCTAGAGCCCAGCGCTGTGGCGGCCTGGCAAAACCTAACTGACCCGTACTGGCGGCTCGAGCTGACTGGCCCGTTACCGCCCTATCACTT
>CAZAGN010000005.1:51161-57063 GCA_964484905.1 uncultured bacterium
TAACTGACCCGTACTGGCGGCTCGAGCTGACTGGCCCGTTACCGCCCTATCACTTTGTTTGAGGGTAGTGCCCTGAAGAGGTGATATCACAATTTTTCTATCGCCAATGTCTACAGCAAAGCTGAGGCTAAGGGTTTGTGATTATCCCTTGTGAGTAATCGCGATCGCGACTTGGCCCTTGGCGAAGCAGAGTCTGCATACAATAATCGACTGCCTAGTAGCAAGAGAAAAGGGTTGAACCCCAGTCATAGCTAATAAACAGCCGATAGATAGTTGAGGCTAGACCAACCTACGGCAGCAGATCGGTGTTGCGGATATCGTGGGCTTCACTCTTAGAACCACCCCAGCCAGGAATGACACGGGCTTGGTTGAGAACGTGGGCGGCCATCAACTCCATATCGCGGGTGTCGATGAATTTCATCTTCGGAAATTCGCTGGTGAGCTGGGTGTTGGGGTGATATTCCAACAGTGATTCGAAGCCATCGTAGGCTGTCGGCTCGTTGAGATAATCAATAATCGAAACAACCGTGTCACGCGGTGGCGTGGCGTAGGTAAGGGCTTCGAGGCTCAGGCTGACATCGGGGTTGGTGTAAGTCTGGCCAGCGAGGTGGCACTGACCGCAGGTGCGGTTAAACAGGCGGCGACCTTCGTTCAGCTCGGCACGGGTATAGACTTTTTCGGTTGTACGGTCGTAGGGTACGGTGCGCAACGCATCGATGTCATCAGCCGCTTGTACCGGCACGACAACAGTGATCGCAAGGGCAACAAAGAGCAGCAGGGGCAAGCAATAACGGCGAATAAATCCAGCAAGCATAGGGCATCCTATCGGCAAATTTTATAGAGGGGAGCAGAATTAGGGACGGATTTTAAATTAATGATCTCATAAGATCGCAACCTTAGCCTAGGGAACCTTGGTACAGCAAACCTCGGGGGCAGTAAACCTAGGAGCGCTCCTGGGGCCGGAGCAGCGGATCGAGATTAAAGAGCACCTGCAAAGACCGCATGGCAGCCCGCCGAGCTTCGATATCCCGCTGAGCCCGCAGTTGCACCATGGGGTCGTGGAGGATTTTGTTGACGATCCCGCGCGTGAGGGCATCAATCACCTCCTGGTGCTTCTCGACGAACTCCACACCCAGGCGTGAGAGGGCTTTTTCCATCTCTTGGGTGCGAATGTCTTCGACCTTTTGGCGAAGGCTGCTGATGGTGGGTACAGTCTCGAGCGACTGCCACCAGTCGGCAAAGGCATCGGCTTCTTCGTCGAGCAGGATTTCGGCTGTTTCCGCCATTTTGAGACGATAGGCGCGGTTTTCTTCGACAACACTAGCGAGGTGATCGACGTTGAAGGCAGCAACACCGGGGAGGGTTTCGACATCAGCCGCAACGTTACGGGGTACCGAAATATCGAACAGCATCAGCCGACTACGCCCCGCTGCTTCGATATGGTCGCGGCAGATGATCGGCTCGGTGGCACCGGTGCTGGTGAAGACGATATCGGCTTGGGCGAGGCAGTTAACAAGCTCGTCGAGGGGCTGAACTGTAATGGGGTGATCAAACTGGCTGATCATCGCTTGGGCTTTGTCACAGGAGCGGTTGATCACCGTGATCTTCTGCGCACCCTTAGCCAAGAGATGTTGCACTAGTAAGCGTGCCATTTTGCCAGCACCGACGATCGCGATCGTGGGCTCAGCGAGTGACTTTGATTTGAGCTGAGCCAGTTCAACCGCCGCCGAACTAATCGAGACAGCGCCGGTACCAATATCGGTTTCGGTACGCACCCGCTTGCCCGCCCCCAGCGCCGCCTTGAACAAGCGATTGAGGATCCGACCCATACCGTCAGCGTCTTGGCCAACCCGTTGGGCTGTCTTGACCTGAGCAAGAATTTGGCCTTCGCCCAAGACTAAACTATCCAAGCCAGCGGCCACCCGCAGCAAGTGCATGACGGCATCTTGGTGCAGCAGCGTAAAGAGGTGGGGTCGAATTTGGTTAAGATCAAGGTGTTTAAATTCGGCCAAAAAGCGCATCGTTTCGCGAACGCCATTTTCGACTTCGCTGGTGACGATGTAGACTTCAAGGCGATTGCAGGTACTCAGGATCGTCGCTTCCTCGATGTGCGGGTTGCGACAGAGCTGCTGGATCGCAGTTTCTACCTGGGTTTCTGGAGTACTGAGCTGCTCACGGATGTGTACCGGAGCGGTACGATGACTCAAGCCGATAACGGCAACGAACATGTCTCCTCCCTAACTACGCAGTGAGCCCCCATTCAACATTGTCTGGTCAGGATCGAGACTCGGTACCGAAAGCGTCACAAAGGTTAAAAAAGGGCATAGCACCGCGAGTTTCTGAACAAGCATTAGTTTCAGCTTAGTCGAGAACGCCTGCGCACCCCAGAATTGTGGCGAGACAAACCCGTCCAGACTAGACCCGTACGACTCGATTCTCCGGTACAGATTTCATAGACGTGTTGCCAGAGCCCGAGTTCTGCAACCGCAACTCGTCTGGCCCTTGATTTTCTGGGGCTGACCCTACCTGAGCGCAGCGGGGCGTCTTGAGCCAGTCTTGCACGGGTTAATAAACGGGCATCACCGTCTCGGCGAGCGAAAAGTCGGTACTCGCAAGGGCTTGCTGTCGCAAGAAGTGATCGCAGAGCACCAGGGCAACCATCGATTCGACCATCGGCACGGCGCGGGGCAGTACACAGGGGTCGTGACGGCCTCGGGCGGCAAGGGTGGTTTCGGTACCTTCGACGGTGACGGTGCGTTGCGCTTGGCGAATCGTGGCGGTTGGTTTGAAGGCGACCCGCAAGACAATCGGCTCACCGTTGCTGATGCCCCCCTGAATCCCGCCAGAGCGGTTCGTCAGGGTTCGGATGCGATCGCCGTCGTGATAAAACTCGTCGTTGTGTTCTTTGCCCGTGAGGTAGGTGCCACCAAAACCGGAGCCAATTTCAAAGCCTTTGCTGGCGGGTAGCGACATTACAGCCTTGGCAAGATCAGCTTCGAGTTTGTCAAACACAGGCATGCCCCAGCCTAGGGGCACATTACGGGCCACACAGGTGACAACACCGCCAATCGAATCGCCGGCTTTGCCGGTTTCGGTGATCAGGTCAACCATTTGGGCGGCGATCTCGAGATCGGGGCAGCGGACAATCGTTGATTCGACGGCATCGCTCGTAACGGTAGCCAGGTCTACGTGGGCTTCGAGATCTTTGATGCGTTCGACAAAGCCAATAATTTCCACACCCGCCACCAGCTTGAGGATCTTCTTCGCGATCGCCCCAGCAGCAACGCGGCCAATGGTTTCGCGGGCAGAGGAGCGGCCACCGCCTTGCCAATTGCGAATGCCGTATTTGGCTTGGTAGGTGGCATCGGCGTGGGAGGGGCGAAAGGTGGTTGCCATCTCGCTGTAATCTTGGGAGCGAGCGTCTTTGTTGCGCACCATGATGTGAATGGGTGTGCCGAGGGTTAGGCCCTGAAAAACGCCAGAGGTGATTTCGCAGGTGTCACTTTCGTTGCGGGGCGTGGTCACTTTGCTTTGGCCCGGACGGCGACGATCGAGCTCGAGCTGAATATCAGCCTCGGAAAGGGGCAGGCGCGGCGGGCAACCATCGACAATGACACCGACAGCGCCGCCATGGGATTCGCCGTAGGTGGTGATGCTAAATAGGGTGCCGAAGGAGTTGCCGTTAGCCATAGTCGCACTGCTGGAATATGCCTTTATTCTACGATTGGCCTTGGAAGGATGAACGATCAGGATGGATGGTGCTGCCGCCACGCTTCGTACAAAATGACTGAACCCGCGATCGCGACATTGAGAGACTCCACCCCAGCTTGCATCGGCACCCGCAGCCACTGCTCCCAGTTGCCACTGACCCCAGCGCCCTCATTGCCCAAAACAATCAGCGTGGGTTGCTGCCAATCGATGGCCCAGACCGGCATTGTCGTTGGCGCCATGCCTGTAGCGACGATCTGAATGCCCGCCGCACGGCATTGAGCCAGCCATGGGACTAAGTCGGGGACAACCTGAGGCGGTTGCCGCAGCCATTGCCCCGCCGTAGCGCGCACAAGTTTGGGGTGATACGGATCAACACTGTCGGCACTCAGCCACAAACCATCGGCGCCAAAGGCAACAGCGCTGCGAATGAGGGTGCCGATATTGCCTGGGTCTTGGAGACTGAGGAGCAAGACACCCAATTGGCGCGGTAACTGCGGTGTTTGGGGCGCTGGACAGGCCGCCACCGCCACCACACCATCGGGGGTTTGTGTTGTCGCGATCGCGACCAGCACCGCCTCACTGGCCACAATAAGCTCAGCTTGGAGCGACGCCACCAAATCAGGATGGGCCGCCTGCCACGCCTCGGTACACCAGACACTATCGAGGGGCCACCCCGTCGCGATCGCCTCCTGAAGCAGGTGCGTCCCCTCCAGCAAAAACTGCTGCTGCTGTCGCCGCCCTTTAACCTGGTGCAACTGCCGCAGGGCTTTGACTTTGGGGTTTTGCAGGCTGGTAATCATCATCGCTATCCTGCCGCCAGCCGTCATCCTATCAGCCAGGGCTTAACTGTCGCGATGGACTCTTGATCAAACAGCGATTGAGGCGAAATGCGTAAGCCGCCTACAGCCGTTACGGTGTTGGTGTCGCTGTTGGCGTTGCCGTAGGTGTGGCTGTCGGTGTTGCCGTGGGCGTGGGTGTAGGAGTTGGTGTTGGCGTTGCCGTGGGTGTGGCTGTCGGTGTCGCAGTGGGTGTGGGTGTTGGCACTGGCGTCGGTGTGGGTACTGGTGTCGGTGGCAGAATATCGGTGAAAATCATGCCGGCGGCTTCAGGATTAAAACCAATCGGGAAGGTCGTACTGAGGGAGTAGGTGGCACCACCCAAAATCGTACCGATCAAGGTTGCATCGCGGAGGTTGGCGCCTTCGAGGGATGCACTTTGAAGATTGGCACTGGTTAGGTCGGCACTGCGTAGATCGGCCTGAATAAGGTTGGCAGTCAAAAGATTGGCTTGGCGCAAATCAGCATTTTGGAAATTAACAAGGCGCAGCACTGAGGCCTGCAAACTCGCCTGCCGCAAATCGGCATTGCGCAGGTCACTACCACTGAGGTTCACACGGTCTAAATCTAGCCCGGCCAGATTAGCTCCCTGAAGGCTGCAATTAAAGCAAACACCTGTATCGAGAATTTGTTGGATGAATGCTGGCAGGTTAGTCGCCGTTGCCGTGGGTTGCGGCCCCGGTGTTGTCCCCGTTAACGAGCCTTCATTACAGCTCGCGATCGCGACCAAGGCCCAAGCACCCATCAAAGCTGCCATAATTCTCTGTCGTTGCCGCATGATCTGCACTGCTCTTGCATAACCCGATCCCGATTAGGGTACTCAAAACTCGCGCCCAAGACACCCCAAAAGGATCAGGACTTATCGCACAATAAAAGGGCTGCCTACCGAGATTTTCCTGTGCAGACGCTTAACCCACCGACACCGCAAGCTTCCCTCGAGATGACCTACCCCCGTCGTCAAACCCGGCCTGTTCAGGTCGGTGATGTGATTATTGGTGGCAATGCGCCGGTTGTGGTGCAGTCAATGATCAACGAAGACACCAAAGACATTGCCGGGGCAGTTGCAGCAATTCGGCGCTTGCATGAGCTGGGCTGTGAAATTGTCCGGGTGACCGTACCCAGCAAGGGCCACGCCAAAGCCGTCGGTGAGATTCGGGCGCAGCTTTTAGCGACCTACAAGCCAGTACCCCTAGTGGCCGATGTGCATCACAACGGTATGGATATTGCCCTGGAAGTGGCCAAGCACGTCGATAAAGTGCGGGTTAATCCGGGCTTGTATGTTTTTGAAAAGCCCAAAACTGATGGTGATTACAGCCAAGCCGAGCTCGATCGGGTGCGGGATAAAGTGCGCGAGA
>CAZAGN010000006.1:0-43621 GCA_964484905.1 uncultured bacterium
GCCCCCTCTACAGGAGCCCTTCTAGGTGATGCACTTCATTCTAGAATTGGCGGATTGTATGTGTCGATACACTTAAATTTGCCTCTAACTGAAAGCCAAGTTGCCACTCGGTTAAATTTCAGGATACTGGCAACTGTCTCGGTGATTTGGGTAACGACATTTTTTATATCTCCCTGTGCTAAAGCTCTCTGCTTAGCCAAATTAGCAAGCACCTCTGTTTGTTGCTGCAGGCGCTCTGTGTTTTCTTGCGAGGCTTGTAAAAAAGTTTCAATTTGATCGGCCATACGATTAATGTTATTGCCCAAAACCGACAGCTCATCTTGGCCACCGATACGAGTTCGTGCTTGAAGATTTCCCTGCCCGATTTGTTTGACTGCATTGGCAGCCTCGATCACAGGGCGCGTAGCAGCCTTAGCTAAGTAAGCTCCTAAAAGAGCAGCCAGCAAAGCCGTGACCAAGGTACCCGCTGAGATGGCAATCAGGAGCTGATTTTGAGCAGCAAAGGCAATGTCTGTAGGGGTGGATGTCACCACTCCCCAGTCTAATTGGGCTACTGGCCCCATCGGCGTGAAGGCATTGAGATTAGATTCATCTTCTGAGATCCAGCTGCGGGTGGTGGATAACTCCCGAATATCTTGATAGAGGGGGAGGGCGTCCACCACTGGGCTACCAACAGAAATCTCATTTGGATCCTGAAAGTTCTGGAAGATATTGCCACTTGTGTCAACAAGCCGGTAGGTGGAGTCCTGATTGAGACCACCAGAACGCAGAACGTTGTTACCCAGGAAGTCAACCGGTAGACGAGCACTAATGACCCCAATTAATTGGCCTTGTGAACTTAGCACGGGGGCACCCAAGTAGATTGCAAAGGGATTTTGTGTATCAGACTGAAAAGAAGTAGGCTCGCTGAGTGCAATCTGGCGTGTATTCACTACTCTTTGAAAGAAGGCTTGATTTTGTAGATTAGGCTCGGCTACAGCCCCCCGAGACTGAGTGATAATTCGACCATTTGTATCTGATAAGATGATACTGTCAAAGACGAGATAATCCCGCACAAAGCTGGTGAACTGGTCTGCTAAAACTTGCCGCTCATTCTCAGCCAAACTAAATTGCTCGTCCGACAAAAAAGGTGTGGATAATGTTGCTAATGTGCTGATATTGGCAGAGCGCTCCACCATAAAACGAGTCAATTTATCAGCCAACTGAATTGTTTCTATTTCTTTGTTGCGAGCAACCTGTTGCGTGATCACCGGATCAGCTAGTGAAAAGGCAATGCTACCAACTCCTAGTACAGGTATGACCCCCAGAAGAGTTGCAACAATAGTAGCTTTGGTTCTTAGATTGAACGAATTTAATCGAGGGCGAGACCCTGAGTCGTTACTCAGATTAGCAGCCGGGATAGATACTTCAACAGGATGATTCTGTCCCACTGAGTTGGACAACTTGGCTTGATCATCGCTTTGAGTAGGGCTTGGAGATGGCTCAATTTTCGCGGATGAATTTCTGGAAACCAGTATTGGATGTTCAGTAGACTTGGGTGACATAACAGGGATCCCTTAAAATCATTACTCAGGCTCAAATCAACTCATCAAAATTTGATGCAGACAGCTAGATTAAACATCAGTCAAAACAGCTAAATCCGACCGGCAACAAAGCTAAAAAAGCTCAATTCATTGACGCGATTCCAACGGTAGATTTCTTCCCGAAAGACCTTCCACTGGGTATAGATTTCTCGAAAGGTGGCATCGGCCGCAGCCTGTTCTTCATAGAACTCAAAGGCAACCCGCTCTGCTTCTTCGAGAAGATCGTTGGGAAAGGGCACTAGCTTTGTTCCACCCTCAACAAGTCGCTGTAGGGCCAGGCGATTTGCCGCATCATATCCAGCGTGAACCAGCATGTAGGACTCGTAGGCTGCTGTACTGATCGCCTGCTGATATTCAGAGGGCAGCCGTTGCCAAGCGGACAAGTTGACTTGGACTTCAAATGTTGTTCCTGGCTCCCACCAGCCGGGATAGTGGTAGACATCCGCCACTGTATTGAGGCCCAATTGCTCGTCGTCATAAGGGCCAATCCACTCCACCCCCTCAATGGCTCCCCGCTGCATCGCCACCAACAACTCTGACGCGGGGAAAGATTGAATATCAGCACCGAGCCGCCTCATAACTTCGGCCCCGAGGCCAGTCATTCGTATTTTTAGGCCCTGCAAATCAGCGAGGTTGGTGATCTCACGGGCGAACCAGCCTCCCATCTGAGCACCAGAGTTGCCTGCCGGAAAGTTAATGATATTGAACTCGGCATATAGTTTCCGCAGGAGTTCAAGTCCTCCGCCCGCAAAAAGCCAACTGTTTTGTTGTGAAGCAGTTAAGCCGAAGGGAACTGATGTCGAGAAAGCAAAGGCAGGATTTTTGTCTGTGTAGTAAAACCCGACTGTGTGACCACATTCAACGGATCCGGATTGGACGGCATCTAAAACCTGCAAACCCGGAGCGAGCTCACCACTGGGAAAGGGTATAATGGTAAACCGCCCACCCGTCAAGCCACTGACCCGCTGACAAAAAGTTTCGGCGCCTCCGTAGATAATGTCCAAAGACGTAGGCCAACTGGTTGCCATCCGCCACTGGATGGTTGGTCTTTCAACCTGCTGAGTGGAAGGAGTTAGAATTCTGGCTCTAGAGCAGCCCGCCAGGGTTGCAGCGCCTGTTAACATTCCAGCTCGGATTAAGCGTCGTCTGTCCATGGATATTTCTCCTAATGTTTAGACTAGACTCTGTCGGTTCAAAAGCCAACTATCAGAGGCAGAATCATGGCCCACGGTTTTACTTGGAAGCAATCGAGTCAGCATTGTTGAAAAATGTCTCTAGCTTAACTGGGTCTAGCACATCACATCCTTGCCAAGAACCCAGCAAAAGAGGATTAAGTTTAGCAATGGCATGATCAATCTGTTGACTGATAACTTTTTGAATTTGGCCTACCTGATGCGCCATTAGACCTAGAGGTCGATCCCCAAAATTTAGGATCACAGCACTGTAATTAGGCTGGGGATTACGATAGAGAGGAGCACGACCCAGCAAGAGATTAATATCAAGGAGCCAGACGACCTCTCCACGCCAATTACAAATGCCCACCACTGAATCTGGCATGCCTGGCATGGGCACCACCATAGTAAGGGGCAATATTTCCGCCAAGCTCTCGAGAGGGAGCAGAATTGTTGGGTCACTCCCGCAGTGTAAGGCGAGATAAGATAAGGTCGTTTGAGTATCTGTAACCATTACGGTGTAATCCCCATTACTGATTGCACTGTGCGGGTCAATTCTTCTTGGTCAATGGGCTTCGTCACATAAGCGTTGGCTCCCTGTTTCTTGGCCCAGAATTTGTCAATGTCACCATCCTTGGTAGAACAAATAATGATTGGAATGTCAGCGGTTGTCGGCGTCTTGCGAAGCTCTCGGCATAGCTCAAAACCACTTTCACCCGGCAGCACGACATCCAGCACAATTGCATCGGGAATCTGATGCTGAAGTTGGAGACGAGCTGCCTCACTGCTGCTTACCACTAGAGGAAGAAAGCCACCCCTTTTTAGACAGCTGCTAATAATGTTAGCTTCAGTTGGACTGTCTTCAACAATTAGAACAGTTTTCATGGTCAAGCCTACTTTCTTGAGAATATGTGTCTAAGTTGATGGCTGAAGTGTATTCCTGAATGCTTATACTCCTAGGTTGGGAAGGGTAGGTATTTACTGATAACCTCGGTCACTTTGAGCCTGTCCGGTGGCTTAGCCAAGAATTCAGTCGCACCAACAAGCCGAGCCCTGACACGATCTACAATTCCATCTTGGCCCGTCAGGATGATGATAGGTATTTCTTTGAATAAACTGGTTTTGCGAAGAGAGGCACACAATTCATAACCGTTTGTATGTGGCATCAACAGGTCTAAAAATATTAATTCAGGTTTGTGCCTAACCATGACCGAGACTGCCTTGAGTGGATCCTCGACCGTTATCACCTTGTAATTAGGTAACAAATTTTTCATAACATGTCCCATTGTAGGGCTGTCATCAATACAAACAACACAGGGAGGTTGTGGCTTGGATGGCACCGCCGGAGCTTCAAGGCGCCAATTGTCTGGTAAGGGCAGGTCAGCCGCTGAAACGGGCTCTAGCCAGCCTTGACTGACAAAGGATTCGAGGGAGCGACTTAGCATGGCAACTGGGCGTTCCATCCGCAGTGCTATTTGGTAAAGAGAGGACTTTCCATCAATTGTTCGGCTCAAAGCCTGAAAAACATTTGGAGATACGCGTTGCTCAAACTGGTCAGGCTTAGCGAGCCTGAGAACCAGTTCAGGCTCCAAGGGCATCTGTGGTAAGGTTTGTATCTGATTCAGTATTTGTTCAGTAGAAAATAGATAAATTTGACGATTTAGTATCTTGCTATCACTCCATGTCAATGTGATAGGTTTTGACTTAATTATGCCTACGAAGCACTCGTTCAATGTGGCCTGGCTCAACTGACGAACTTGGTCAACGGTGATTCGCCCACGGTCTATAGCTTGACCAAGCAAATCGTATTCCCATGGTTCGCTGCGAATCTGAAAATCTTGCAGCTCTTGCCAGCTGAGCTGAGGGCAGTATTGATGCCACAATCGCTGCCAGCGGCGAACCCTCGGTTCACTAACCCCAAACAGCAAGCGTCCCATGAAAAAGTGCAGTCGCCATTGGGTGCCAATTGCTATGACCAAGAGCTCCCCACTGAATCTTTTTTGGCAGTTTAAGCGAATTTCTTCAACAAAAGTCTTTGTACTGATATTTGAAGCTACCTCTGGCAACTTGGTCATAGAGTTTCCCTCATGTGAACCCAAACAGGTAGAGCACTTTAGTTTTCTATCTTAAGACAAATATACATTGCTTAATGATTACGTTGATGTATGCCAAGATACATGTGCGGCAAAATCTGGTAAAGCTCGAAAGAACGTGGCAGCCTGAAGCGTTAGGTCTCAAATTAGATAGTTGTCGATGTGATTGTCGAAAATTTCTGACAAGAATAGGGTTGTACATGCCAGATGGGATAGCTGTTTGCACCGCTATGAGAGCTATTTCACAAAGGGAATCTGAAGACGTGAAGGGAGTTAGCGGCAAGTGGGGGTATAGAATTGCGAGTCGAAGTCGGAGAGAGAGGAAATGAGCCGCTTACCCACAGTTGCAAATAGCCACCGCAAAGCCTATCCTAGCGACCTGAGTGATGCGGAGCGGGAGCGAATCAAAGACCTCCTGCCCCAGCCCAAAGGCTTTGGCCATCCGGTAAGCGCCGACTTTCGTGAGATTCTCAATGATATTTTCTACGTGCAGCGAACAGGCTGTCAGTGGGAGATGATGCCCCATGACTTGCCGCCATACACAACGGTGTATCACTACCTACGTAAATGGCAACGACAGGGAGTCTGGCAGCAGATGTACGCTCAGTTACGAAGCTCTGTACGGCAGCGTCAAGGTCGAGAAGCTGACGCCAGCGTGGCAATCCTTGACTCTCAGTCGGTGAAGACGACAGAAAAAAGGGGGAGGTTTACGGCTGTGACGGTGGCAAAAAAGTTAAAGGCCGTAAGCGGCATGTAGTGGTCGATTCCCAAGGACTACTGCTAGGCGTATTCGTGAGTGAAGCGAATGCATCTGAACGTTTAGGTGCGGTTGTTCTGTTAGCTGAGCTAAAGCAGCAAGCCCAGTTGAGACGTGTGAAGGTTATTTGGGTTGACCAAGGCTACAGTGGCACTCGCTTCGCTGAGCAAGTGAGACAGATTTGTGGTGAGCACGTCCGTGTAAAGGTCATTCAGCGTCAATCGCCCGTATTTGAGCTCATGCACAAGCGATGGATTGTTGAGCGTACCTTTGGCTGGCTTAATCGGTTTCGGCGTTTGAGCAAAGACTATGAACTCTATCCCGAGACAAGTGAAGTGATGATTTATGGTGCTCTCTTTCACCTTCTCCTCAGACGACTCGCTCTTTAACTTTTACTTTATAAATCAGCTCTTAAGGAGTCTCTTATGCGAGGCTCAAACCAAGCCATTGAACCTGCCTAGGTCTTTGGCGTCTGCATACAGAGTCCAAGCCTCGGTACGGATGAATAGTCCTATCCCGTCTGTGGTGAACTGGGTTAACCCCGAGGGGGTTTCTACGATGTGTGTAGCTGGTATGGCTTCCAAAGCCTTGTGAAAGTAATCTGCTAGCAGTTTCTTGGGCACCCACAGATTCTTTCCTGTGGAGCTAATTGCATGTAAGTCGTCGGGGTAGTGGTTCACGGTTCTGAGTGCTTCATTTTGATCGCCCTTGGGGTCGGGCAAAGTTCTAAACGAGAGCAGTAGCATTCCAAAATCAACAGGATTCATTTCAATAACTCCAAAGGGGAAAGATACCCGCTGCCAGTTTCCTAGCGGCGGGTGTGGGTAGTCCTAGCGCGTTGCTTCGGTGACGACATCACTCACAAGCAGGTTGATGCTCGTGGCCACCTCCGAAAACAGACGGGTGGGATTGGCAGTAGTGGTGATGGTGTTACGGGTGCTGATGGCCTGGGCTTTGGTGGCTTGGGCAAGTTGAACCGCTGCTTCGACTGTGGCATTCAGACGGCGGCGGGTGAGCACACCAGCTCGGTAGACGGCGATCAAGATCCGTTTCCAGTCAATAGACGCGATGCATTGAATGGCGTTAACTAATGCCATAACGAAAAGCACTAAGGATGCTGCGAGCAAGGTGTGGGCTTTGAAGTTAGGTTGCATTGTGTTTATCTCCGTGATTGTGGGTGGCGATGCGAGATGTGCAAGAGTGGGTGCCCTAGCGCTAGCAACTAGGGCTGTAGGCGGTAGCAGATTTGTTTCTAGGAGCGATGCCAGCGCCCCTATGGATTAGAGAAAGGTTGGCAGTACGGTTGCCAGCGGGCTAATTACGCAGCCACGCGCCCCTATTTGCAGTTGGAGTTCTGTTGGGTGGGGTTCCGCATCCCCGCGCTGGTATCGGTGCGACCGAGTGTTTTAGACCCTTGCGAGGTCTGCCCTTAAGGGGCAAGCTTGCGAGTTAGCCGTTGGCATGGATCCCGCACGACCATCAGCGCTAATGGCCACTTAAAAGGGGTGCCGTTTGGGTTGACTTTCGGGCTTGCGGTCGGCGTCCGTTTCCCATGCCTTACTATAGCGTAAACTTTTTAACGGTGTCAAGACATTAGCGTAAAAAATCTGCGATAGTGGATACATGTGTTTAGCGAATCCCATGAGCAAGATAGAGCAACTAAGGCAAAGCGCAGGACTTACACAGCGCCAGCTTGCTGACGCTGTGAACGTGACCGAGAGCACGATCAGGAACTGGGAGCATGATCGCAACGGCACCGTGATGGTCGAAAAGGTTTACCGACTTTGCAAGGCGCTTAACTGTTCCCTTGAGGATCTGGTGGCAGGGGAATCAGAGGACTGATCTCATTGAATTTGATTTTGGTTCAACGAGTTAAACATTCTGTGATGTGAATCTAGTTTTCGGTTCGGCAGATAGTTATTTTTGTGCAAAGCCATTAGGCTCAAACCCAGTCAGGGTATGGAATTGAGGGGTTATTTTTTTTGCGAATCTGGCTAACCCTTATCACCGTGAATGGCTCTAACCCCTTACATGGCCCCGACTCTACAGCGGGTCGCAATGTCAGCGATCTACAATTTGATCATCCGATGAGGTACTTACTAAATGCCGACTAAAGCGAAACACTTCCGCCGCCGCCGACCCCACTCAATTTATCTTTTAGATAGGCATTCAGCCGTACTCAGAAGCATTGCCGACGAACGATCCATGTCTCTGTCGCAGACAGTTGAGACGCTTCTTTTGCCGTTCCTTGAGCGACAACCTGAGTATTTGGATCAGATCAAATAGAGCAAAAATTTCCCCCCAACTCGGCAAAGTCAGGGGGGGTATCGGAACTAAAGCCGATTGTTTTTGTTTTGTGTTTTCAGTCTTCCGACTGGTTCCCCCCGTTATTAAGCAGAGGTCACTCTTTGAGTTTACATCAAAATCCTATAGCGTTTAAGGCACCCACCGCTGGGTTTACGCGATTCTCAAATTCCAAAGTTCCTACACCCATTTTTGACAGAGTGCCGTATGACTGTCGGAAATGCCCCAATGAAAAAGTCAGTCTTTGCAAGACGCAGTGCTTCGCTTGCCTTGATGTGGAGGGCAACGAAGATGCTTAACCACATAAGCGTTTTGCCTGACCAATGGCCCCTTGTCGCCGTGCGTGACAAAGCCCCGTACATGGCCGGGTGGCAGCGTACCCCACTGAGTAAGTTTGAAGTTCTAAAGCAAGCCAAAAATGGCGCTGCTAACGGCGCTGGCATTCTGCTGGGTGGCGATTGGCTAGCGGTCGATATTGACGGCACTAGCGCTGCTTTGATGGCTGAAGCTTTATCGGGATTACCAATTGGTGAGGCGTTGCCAACAACTGTGCAATTCACCAGCGGCAAACCAGGGCGGTGTCAGCTTCTCTATCGTGTGCCCACTGAGTACCAGAACCGCATCACTGGCAGGGCATTTTTAACGGGTGCGACTGATGCGAGCGGCAAGCCCGAACAGTTAGATTTTCGCTACACAGGCAAGCAATCGGTACTTGTCGGTGCTCATCCTGAAACGGGTTCATATCGCTGGTTACACAGCCCAGATACAACACCCGTGGCAGATTGCCCAGAGTGGATTTTGGATCTACTCAGTAAGCCGCACGCCATCGCTAACAGCGGCAACAGTGCCAGTGATCAGAGCGTGTCGTTAGAGGTGCTTAGCGAGGCGCTAGACGCCATTGATCCTGATTGCGACTACAACACATGGTTAGGCATTGGCATGTCTCTGTACGCCCTTCCAGATGAGGCGGGGTTTGATATGTGGGATCAGTGGTCTAGCCGTGGCAGCAAATATCGGCCAGGGGAGACGGTCGTTAAATGGGATTCATTCGCGGGTAAAGATAGCCGCCCAGAGGCAGTGATCGCGATCGCGAAAGATCGTTACGGGTGGGCGTTACCGAAACCAACACCAGTGGTTAAGACGGATGACGATGATCAATCGTTCGAGGTCCTTGATCACGGCTACGAGTATCACGGCGATCTGCTGTGTGATGAGCTGAGAGCGCCTATCGAGCGGATAGCAGCAGGCTTTAACCAACCGCCGGTCATCGCCACAGCCGCACTACTCACGGTGGCTGCATCGTGTCTCAAGGTTGGCACCATGCTGGATATCGGCGGCTCTACCAATTGGAAAGTACCGCCGATTCTCTGGACGTGCGTTGTCGGTGAGTCAGGTAGTACGAAATCGCCCTACCTCGAAAAACTGGTGTCACCCCTGTATCAGTTGCAAACCTCTGATGATGCTGTCTATGAGGCCGCGAAAAAGCAGTACAAAGCTGATCTAAAAGCCTATGAGGCAGCTAAAACCCGTAGCGGTTCGACAGACGATCTGCCAGATGAACCCACCAAACCGACTGCCACAGAGCGCTATGTGAGCGACTACACCCTGGAGGCACTGTCTCGGATCGTTGCAGAGCAACCGGAAAACGGGCTGCTGGTCTGGAACGATGAGCTAAAGCTGTTTTTTGCCTCAATGGATGCCTACAAAAAGCAGGGAGGTGGCGACCGCGCTCAGTGGCTAGGTTTACGCAACGGATCCGGTCTCAAACGGAACCGCAAGGGCGATGATCGTGTTTCTGTAGCTAGAACCGCTGTGAGCGTTCTAGGCGGCATTCAGCCCGAAGTGCTGGCGAAACTCATCAATGGCGATCGCGACGGGGCTGATGGACTTTACCCGCGTTTCCTATGGCTGCGCATGGATGAATCTCGCCGAATGCCGCCGCTAAACGGTACACGCTGGGATGCCACAGAGCGATTCAGGTCGGTTTATGAGCGACTTAGCCGTCTAGAGCCTAGGGAATACCGCCTAAGCCCGCAGGCGTTTCGCACATTCAATGAATGGCATATGGAATGTGAGAGTGGCCGCATAGAGGCATCTAACGGGCTCATCAAGGCAACCATCTCTAAATACAAAGGGATGGCTGCCAGTGTTGCACTGATTCTGCATTGTCTGAACAGCGTCGCCAGTGGTGAGTCTGTGAGTGGAACCATCCCCGAAAGCACCATGATTCGGGCGATAGATTTCACGCGCTGGGCAGTCAATCAAGCTAAATCTCTATTTGCTGTGAATGCCATCACCACAGATAAGGAAACGGCTAGTATTCATAGACTCGTAAAGGAGTTTTCTGGCAAGGGCTGGATAAAGTCTAGAACGATACGGGATTTTCGGACTGAAAAGGGTAATAAAAAAATGTCTGCCCAAGAAACTAGAGACTTCATGCACTCTCTAGTTACAAGCGGCGTTGCCATAGATAACGACAAGTCGCCCAACGATCCAAAGTACGAAATTCAGATTTTATCTAAAACTCAGTCCATTCAGTCCATAAATCCTGAACCGCAGTCACAGCAAGCGGTTGAGGATGGACTGAACCTCAGTCCATCCTCAGTCCACACTCAGTCCATAAGTGCTGAAGACCGACCCTTGGAAGAAAAGTGGACTGAACACGGACTGAGCATGGACTTAAACTCAGTCCACTCTGAAACGCAGTCACAGCAAGCGGTTGAAGAAAAGTGGACTGAATGGACTGAAAATCCGGAAGAATCTGATCGCTCCACTCCAGTGAATGAACCTCAACCAGACAACAGCGATTGTCATCCGAGTGTTGTTGCTACCGAGGTGATGCTAGATAAAGATGCTGCCGAACTTGCCGCTATGGCGATGTTTCTAGGAGATTTGGCCGATGAGTTTAACTAACTTGCGCTTCCTTGGTTGGGATTTTGAGACGATGCAGAAGGTCGCTAAAGTACACCGGATACCTATTGATTCATCGATCAGAAATGATGAACATAAAGCAGCCCTAAAACGGTTACTAAGCTATCCACCTACGCCCCGTCATGGGATTACCCATAACGGTGATCGCTTAGAGGTGGATTTAGACCGGCTAGATCTTGGCTATGTACCCATGGTGAAGCCGCCTATCTGGTCAGGTCAGATACCTGTGAAACCATGGGCTGAGGCTGAGAAAACTATCTGCTATATCGATATTGAAACCACAGGGCTAGAACCCAGCACCGACCGCGTGATCGCCGTCGGCATTCTCAGGAATGGGGAGTACAGGATTATTGCGGATGACGATGAGCCTGCATTGCTGAGTGAGGCGATATCAGAGGTGTCTAAAGGGATTATCTGTGGTCACAACGTCTTTAAATTTGATCTGCCCTTTCTAATGACACGGTGCAGCCTTCACCGAATCAAGCACTCATTCCGTAAGGCCAATAAAACCAAACTAATCACATCCAGCTCAATAAATGGGAAACCAATTGAGTACACACCGATTTATGCCCGTGGCGTGGATGTTGTAGACACGCTGCACCAAGTCTCAATCTATGACAAGGCAGCGGCTAAGCTCTCTGGCTATGGCCTTAAAAACAGCGTGATCGAGCTGGGGTTGCGTGAGGATCGGCGGCTAGAGCTGTCGCCATCTGAGATCCGCGAGAGCTGGGAAAGTGGCAACACTGAACCCTTACACGAGTATCTACGGTACGACCTAGACGACACCCGCCTACTGGCTAACTACCTACTGCCAGTGGTGTGGCAACAACAGGCTTATGTACCAAATCTCAATTTCCAGACCCTAGCGGTGGCCTCACCAGCGCTCAAGGCACAAATGATACACCAGTCTCTATCACTGCCTTATGCGGTCGCTGATGTGTCAATGAAATACACGGGCGGGGGCATCGCCTGTCATACACCTGGATTACACCGGAACCTAGCCAAGATTGATGTTTCAAGCCTTTACCCGTCGCTGATGCTGCGCTATGGCCTATGCAGCCGTAAAGACCCCGAAAACAAGTTTCTAGGGGTGTTGGCCTACATGGTTCAGGAACGCTTGCGGCTAAAGGCACTGGCTAAAGCTGGTGACACGGTAGCGGATCAGCAGCAGGGAGCGCTGAAGATTCTGATCAATGGTTCCTATGGCTTCTTTGGCACGGGTTGCTATGCCTACAACGATTACGAATGCGCTGCCCTAGTGACCGCCTATGGGCGTAAGGTTCTCTCGGTAATGGAGCGGGTGATCGTGGATCAAGGTGGCGTGCTGGTCGAATCTGATACCGATGGGGTGATGTTTACGGCTGATGACGCTGAGGCCGTTACCAATGCAGTACAGGCCGCTCTACCGGATGGGATCAGCGTTGATCTTGAGTTCTCTGGGTGGTGTGGCTACGTTCCCAAGGCAAAAAACTATGTGCTTTTCTCGCGGGACAAAAAGCCCCATGTGAAGGGTTTGTACCGCAAGCGCAACCGCTGCCAGCTAGAACGCGAGTTTGCGATTGGTTTCCTGCGACGGTGGTTTTTTGACTGCCAGAGGGGTGCAATGTCCTACTACACCCAAACAGTGAGCCGATTAGAGTCAGGTGATTACCCCTTGGCTGAGCTATCCATCACGCGGAAAATCGCAGCTAACGAAAAGAATCTATCGCATCTGGGAAACCCTGGCGATAAAGTGACCTACTGGGTTGGTTGTGATCGAGCTGGACGCAAACCCAAAGCCATTAAAACTAACGAGCATCCCTATTGGACTGATCACTATGTGGGCATCCTTGATGGCGTCTTAGGATCAATGGGAATTACCCATGATCGCGAGCAACTCACCCTATTCGAGTGCGCTTGACATACTCCCACGGCTAAAGCGCGTGGGCTTTACGGCACGATCTGGTAAACATGATCAATAAACTCGCGTGAGTCCCCCAGCTTTTTAGGTGGGGGAGGTAGAGCGTCTGAGTGAGGGGGTTCAACGCCCCCTTTCTCTAAAGACTGAGCTCGACCAGATTCTGATCTAACCATCTACTCAGTGGGAGCAACTTACCCCTGCCTAGAGACAGGTAGAAGGTAGACGAAGCTCGTGAATCCTATTACGCAGCGCCCGGCCTGGCATCTGTGACGACTCATCAGGCCCAGAGTGTATTGGGATTCGTTGTTGTATATTCCTGTCCCATATTGAATGATACGACCTAAGTCTTCTGAGGTAAGATAATGAAGCAATATCAAGGTTCGTAATTAGCAAAGCTATGTAGACTGAATATACAGATCAAAAGCTGAGCAAAATCTACGGCAATTACTTACACTAGGGTGAGTTCCATATACTACTCACTCTAAAGGTGTCTTTATTGATTTAAGCTGTCAATCGCATTTGTTTGCTCGTAACAAGATTAAATACAGCCACCATTGGAGTAGTTCTAGTCAGTGGACTTCTGTACCGCTTCTGAGGCTTTCTCAAGTCAGGTTCTGGAGGAGTTCATGGTTACTCAATTAAAGTAAGGAGAGTTAGTCATGCGTGTTTTCGCTATCATTTCTGCTTGTATGCTGGCAGTTACGCCTGTGTCAGTACTTGCTCAAAGCTCAGTCATTGCTCAGCTTTATAGGCAGCTAAACACAGCACTGAGTGAAGGTGATTATGCCACTGTGCAGTCTGTAGCTCGAAATTTGGCCACCCTAGATACGCCTCGACAGCGCGAGCTTGAGAGTTTAGCGACGGCAATTGATACAGGTGATTCTCTTGCACCTTATTTAGGTGCGTTAATCGAGAGCCTTCAAGATACACCTTGGCCTGAGCCACCCTCTGCTTCCGTACCTGCTCAACCCGCGGCTCAAACCCAAGAAAGCTCTGACTCACCTGCAACAGCCACACTTCCTAACACTCGCATCGTTCGGGTTCCTTTTGGACGTACAGGCACTCCCTTTACTCAGGGTGATCTCAGCGTCCGTATTGAAGGCGAGACACAAGTTGGGCGGCTAGCGGAATTGGGTGTCAGAGCAATGCTGGTTCACCCTGAAGGCTGCTCTGACTGGGCATCGATCACCTTTAGAGCCTACGACCGCTTTCAGATGGTACATACCTGGCGAGAGCAGACTGTAGGCTTTGTGGGCCGTGAATGGCGTGTCAACTCACGCATTCCAGGTAATTTTGGCTCACCAGAAATGTCAAACTATCAGTTTTTTAGACCTGACTTCATTGATGTATCTGAAGCTGAATGCCGTTAACTACTCTCTGTATTGCTGTTCGCGATCGCGAGTGGGGGCAATGTCCTAGTTCTGGTGCATCACGGCAAATTGCTCGATCAGGCCATAACCAAGCTACGGGCCGTGTGTGGCGTGGCCGTGGGTGCCATCAAAGCCGATTACGCCCCCAACCTATCCCGACCCATTCTTAATCCTTACTAACCGACCATTGGATAGCGCCTTTCCACCGGCTCCGCGATCGCGAGAACTTGAACCCCAGCGCCTCAAATTCTCCACCGTGGCCGGTAATCGTTGAAGGTTGTACGTCCAACAGTTGAGCCAGTGTTGCTGTGGGCAGTAGCCACCGACAGGTAGCAGCTCGCTCCAGGTGCTCGAATGACTCAAGTGATATGGTTGTGTCCGGAATATCCGAGCTATCCGGAACAGGTGCTAGAGCGGTGCTACCGGCCCGAACAATACCTAGCTGTGTGTCCTTTAGGTAATCGGCAGCAGCGCGGCGGCTGTCAGCTCTGAGGTAGGTGTGCAGCTCTAACATTTGCCTCATCTGGTCAAGACTTAAGTAGGTTTGCCTACCCACTCTCACAGGGGCAATATCCAGCTCTTTGAGACGGGCGTAGAAACTGGTACGGCCTAGTTTCAGAAATTCCATTAGCCCAGATACCGACACATGATCGGTACCATCAATGCTGATACGCTCCAGGTCATTCAGATCCTCGGGGCGGGGGCTGGTTATCTCATCCATTGTTCGGTACGTCCGTGCTATCCCGAACAGTACCCCAGCTCGCACTCATTGGCATCTGTACCGAATAGCTGAGATGTCCCGAACACCTGTAGACTGTTCCGCCTAGCTTTGAGAGCCGCACAATGGCTGGTAGTGTCTCGCGATCGTCTACTACTCAGGAAAAGGGTGTTTACACTTTGGTTTACATCTCGACAGTGCCTCAGCGAGCCAAATGCGGTAGTGGCTGGGTTTCGAGAGATTGTGCGGGGATACCTGGAGCTGTTGACAGGTGATGAATCTGAGACGATCGTTATCCGTGAATGGGTATCAGGTGAGGTTAATCGATGTCTAAATCAAAAAAACCAGAATAGGTATTTATTCAAAAACAAATCCCACTTCATTTGTTGGCATTCCCCATGAGAGTCTGTAGGTTTCAAGTTTCAGTACCTGAGCCTCCCAAGCACTGATACAGCTACTATACTCGCACGGGAATCTTCCAGGAATTTGTAATGTTATTCTGGCAATTTGATAGTATAAGAGATCATCGTCAACACGCATATTAAGTTTTTCGCGCATCTCTTTAATCATTTCTTCAGATGTTGTAACCGTAACGTAGTCATCATCAGAGAAATGAGTTCCGGTAGAAATTCTTGTATTCAGTCTCCCTTCATACGAGTTGTATTCATACAGCCGAAGTATCATTTCGCCATCTCTTCTGATAATTTCGTTATCTATGGCGACCATATCTAGAATAATAGTCTGCCCCTCGTAGTCTTCGGGGAATAAAACCAGGTCAGAAATACTTACTAGTGGGTATTCGAGTACGTCTTCAGGGACTGCGGCTACGGCAATAGTCGGGGTTGGAGTTGATGCTGTTGGCGTTGCTTGCACTGTCATAGGTGGAGGTGTGCCAGGTGGCATGGGGGCACCGCGTCTAGATGGTTGTGATGGGGTGGTAGCCACCTCCCCAACGCGATAGACCTCACCAATCTCGCCACCCACAAACTGAGCAAAATTTTCAGCCCGTTCAAGGCTACTAAAGCTGGCTAGTTGAACCCCCTCTATACCTTTGCCTAAGTCGATCGCGAAAGCGTCCTGGCAGAAACGACTCGCTACCTGCTCAAGGTTCAGGTGTCGCACGATTACCGGATACCAAGTGGTAGCATTCGGATCGCTGCCATCACCACAACTTTCCATCGGGAAGCCCTGGCCGGTAGCTGGTTGCACTAGAACTGTTAGACCCGCAAGTAAGCCCACACCCACCTTGATACTTCGCTTTGTAACCTTAGATAGTGGGCGCATGAGTTGTCTTCCGCATTTTGTTGTCTGCTAGTAACAGGCTACCTAGACAGAATGTTGCAGAAGCAGAGTGTGTCGTTTTCTTGTTTTAACGAGCACTACCGTTACCAATGCTGGGCTAAAAACGACAGCAGAGACTGGGAAAGGTAAAGCGATGTTTTCAAACGCAGAGTTTTGTTACTTACGCTGGACACGTACCGGCACAATGCAATCCCAAGGGTTCTGTCGTAGCACCGTTACTGAGTGGATAACCCGGAGGGACGTGAAAGTGTCGCTATCGAGTCAAATCAAGGTCGCAAAGGCGTATGGCTACACCACCTTGGATGATTTTCTGGATGGTGAGGACTTGCCAGGTTCAAGCCGAACCAATCCAGTCAGAGCCTCAACAACCGCCCTGGTGCCAGAGCCTCAGTCGTCTGAGGACTTGATGTTGATGTCTGGTACAACCTTGGGGTTAACGGAACGGGCATAGTGCCTCAGCATCGTCTGGGTGCTATGGCCAAGCTGAGCCGCTAGGTCTACGGGTGCCATTGACTGAATGGCATGGGAGATGAGTGTGTGTCGTAACATCATCTGCGGTCTGTAAGGCACCCCAGAAAGCTCCATAACCCTTACCCAGCAGTGTTTCATCAACGTTCTTTGGTGTAGTGGCTTGCCTGTCTTACCCTTGAAAACCAGATCATCAGGCTTGCCTCTATCCAGGCTTAATAACAGTTCAATCAGTGACTCTGAGCAGTAGAATACGCGAGATTGGTGAGTTTTACTACCCTTACGAATTTGTTCATGCGACTTTCCCACTACCATCGCAGAACGAAAGCGAATACTGCTGCAATCTGCTTCAATATCCCCCCAGCGCAAACCAATCCCCTCTGAGAGACGGCAACCCGTCATAGCCAGAAATGAATAGAACGGCACGTAATAGGCATAGTGGCGACTCTCAGCCATTGTCTTGAATATCTGCTGTAGTTCGGCTTCTGTGAAGGGCTGGTAGGCATCCTCTGATCGCCCCTTGATCATGCGACGTAGCCCCGCAAACGGGTTTGGCTGACTCCAGTAGCCACACTCAATCATCCATCTATAAAATCCGTGGCAAACAGAAATTCGCTTACGAATCGTTTCTGGACCGTTGCCCCGATCTCTCAGGACACCAATTAAATCAATGGCATCCGAGCGGGTCATGATCGGATCTAGGGTCTTGAGAATGTTAACCAGCGACACATACATAGCGCTGATTGTCCGGGGGTTTGTTACCAGGGCGGACTTCTGGCGTAGGTACTCTGTCCAGTATTCATCAAGGGGGAATGCTTCTGTCCTGCCAACGACGCCCCATTCACTCCAGTCAAAGGTGCCTGTAATGAGCTGAGCTGAGAGCTGTCTAGCGTCCCTCAATGCCTGTTTAACCGCAGGGGAGGTGTCAGGGATATGAAGATAAATCGTCTGCTGGTGCCGCCCCTTATATTCATCCCCCGGCTTGGGCGGTAGCGTGGCTCTCAATCGGAGATGGCCTGACCGTGACTCAATTCTGACTTTGGCGCGTTCGGTTTTAAGTTTCAAGTTTGCCTGTTCTACGTCCATGTCCTAACTATGTCCTAGCTATGTGAGACTAACCTTACACAACTGGGGTTATCTGAGCACAACTGAGCTATAGTTTCGGTAGAGCAGGACAGGGGTTAAAGCCTTGTGGGACGTGAATTAAGGGCTGTTAATCGTTAGGGACGTATCGGACATTATGGCAACAGTGTTAGTGCTACTCGCAGATCGCTTTGAAGAGCTGGAGGCGATCGCGACCATTGATATTCTGCGGCGGGCTAACCTGACGGTTATCACAGCGAGCTTGGCCGACAGTTTGACCGTTACAGGTAGTCATCAGATTACGGTGCTGGCGGATATTCGTCTGGATACGCATCTGGATGAGGTAGATATCAAGACATGGCTGATGACGGCCGATGCCCTGGTGCTGCCCGGTGGCCCGGGGGTGCAGCAGCTGCGGCAGGATGAGCGGGTGTTGGCCCTGGCGCGGGCTTTTTACGGGGCAGCAAAACTAACGGCGGCGATTTGTGCAGCGCCGCTGGTGCTTTCAGATGTAGGTTTACTCGCTGAGCACGCCGCCACAAGTTGGCCAGGGGTTGCCCCCGAAATTCGAGCACAAGCCTACAGTGAGGCGCGGGTTGTGCGTGATGCCCATGTGATTACCAGCCGAGGCGCAGGCACAGCGGTTGAGTTTGCCCTCACGATTGTCGCGGCGTTGGTCGATCAAACGACTGCCGACCAGATTGCCCTCGCGATCGTTGCCTAAGCTTGCGCCAGACCCGTAGCAAATCGACCCAACTCTGGATAACCCATAGAATTATCTCGCAATCACGTGGCTGCCAAAGCCACATGGTACACTCAAAACTCACGCGCGCTTGCACTGCTCTATGCCCAAAGTCGGCATCATCTATAACGACGCCAAACCTGCGGCTGTTCGGGCAGCAGAATTCTTAGGAGAATCCCTCACGCCCCAAGGCTGGGATGTTTTTCAATCACCTGGCTGGGGCGGTATGTTGGGCTATGCTCGCCCGCACAGTTCAGTCTGCCTCAGCCCGATGGCCCATCTTGCACCGCCAGGATTTGATGCCGAGATGCAATTTGCGGTGATTTTGGGTGGCGATGGTACTGTTCTCGCCGCTGCCCGCCAGCTAGCGCCCCACGGGATTCCGCTCTTGACGGTCAATACAGGTCACTTAGGGTTTTTGACTGAAACCTATCTCACAGGCATGACCCGCGCCGTCGAGGCGGCGATGGTAGGCAACTACCGCCTAGATGAGCGCTCGATGCTCGTTGTTCAGGTTTGGCGAGATGATGAGCTGATTTGGGAAGCCCTCGCCCTCAACGAAATGGCGATTCACCGCGAGCCCCTGACCAGCATGTGCCATTTCGAGATCACGATTGGCGAGCACTCGATGGTGGATGTTGCCGCCGATGGCGTCATTCTTGCCACGCCTACCGGTTCGACGGCCTATGCCCTCTCAGCCGGTGGCCCTGTTGTCACCCCCGAGGTGAGTGTCTTTGAGCTGATCCCCATTTGCCCCCACTCGCTGGCTTCGCGGGCCTTGGTCTTTGCCGATCGCGAGGCCGTCACCCTCAAATCGCCCCTCAAAGATCAACTGGTGCTGGTTGTGGATGGTAATGCCGGCTGCTATATCAGTCCGGGTGATGCGGTGCGTGTCCACAAAGCACCCTACAGTACTGGCTTGATCCGCTTAGATCGCTACGAATTTTTCCGAATCTTGCGTGAGAAGATGGGGTGGGGTTTAACCCATGCCTCTAAGCCCACGTCGGTCGAACTGCCCTAGGACATTCTTATGCCTTTTAATCGCATTATTGCCCTTTCGCTATTGTTAGTCTGCCTGATTGCGGCGATCGTCGGCGGTGTGCGTAGCCCCGAAAGTCCGACACCCAGCCCGACAATCAGCCAAGAGCGACCCAACATCTTTCAGCCCCGCAACAACCGCATCGTCAGCCTGACTCTGCAAGGGGGCATCAGTTTTGAGGGCGGTGGCTTTGATCCGAGTGGTGCAACGGCGATCCGTAACCGTCTGCGCAGCCTCATCGAAGACAACAGTGTGCGCGGCGTCTTGCTGACCATTAACAGCCCCGGCGGCACCGTCGGCACCAGCCAAGAACTCTATCGGGCGATTAGCAGCCTGCGTGATGCCAAGCCGATTGTTATCAGTATTGGTGATATTGCCGCCAGCGGTGGCTATTATGCGGCCAGTGCCGCCGATGTCATTGTCGCGAACCCTGGCAGCCTCACTGGCAGTATCGGTGTAATCATTCAGGGGTTATCTTTTGCCGAACTGCTAGATACCATCGGCGTTAACCCCCAAACAATCAAAACCGGCCCCTACAAAGATATTCTCTCGCCCACCCGCGACCTTACCAATGCCGAGCGGGATATACTCCAAGCCCTCATCGATGACAGCTACGAGCAATTTATTGAAGATGTGGCTGCTGGTCGCCAACACCTCCCCGAAAGCGCCGCCGAGATTTTGGGAGACGACGGCGTTGCTAAGCGAGAAGCCATGACCGTCGAGGCCGTACGTGCCCTTGCTGATGGCCAGATTTATACCGGTCGTCAAGCCCTAAACCTCGGCTTGGTTGACGAGTTGGGTGGTTATGAAGAAGCCCTAGCAACCCTGCGCGACCTGATTGGTGATCAAGATATTCCGGTGGATAGCGGTCGGGCTGAAGTGGAAAACTTTGTCTTGCGCTTTTTGCAATCGCAGGTATTGGGCTTCACGCAAGAGCTACGTGCTTTGACCAACCCGATCCTCAATAGCCGTCTGCCCTCGGCCCTCTAGCGACTTCACCTAAACTCTGATGCCGATTCCTATCTATGCCGCGATCACTAGCCACGGCTTTGGTCACATCACACGTACCGCGACAATCCTCAACCGTTGGCAGCAGCAAAACCCTGAGATCCTGCCGATTTTTGTGACCACAGCGCCCCATTGGTTGCTGGCACAGTATATGCAGGGGCCATTTTTGCAGCGACCGCTGCGGCTCGATGTTGGGGTTGTCCAGGCCGATAGTGTTCACATGGATCTGGCGGCGACCAAGGTGCAGGTACAAGCGCTCCAGGCGGATGCGGCACGACTGATTCGGGCTGAGGCTGATTTTTGTCGCCTGAATCGCGTCCGGCTGATCTATGGCGATATTCCACCGATCGCGACCGCCATTGCCCACGCTGCTGCCGTGCCCTGTGTAATGGTCAGTAACTTTGGTTGGGACTTGATTTACCGCGCCTTCGCAGATCCGGCCCAAAGCCCTGCCTTTTACGATCCAGACTTTCTCGCGATCGCGAATTGGTGTGCTGAACTCTATCAAGGCTGCGATTTGCTGCTCCAAGTACCCCTCAATGAGCCCATGCCTGCTTTCCCGCAGCGGCAACGGGTCGGTCTCATCGCCAGCGAACCCCGCCACGATCCTGAGTTTGTCCGGGAAAGCCTGGGGCTAGCTCGCGATCGGCTTACGCTTTTGCTTACCTTTGGCGGTATGGGGCTGAATGCGGTGCCCTATGCCGCGCTCGATCAATTTCCCGACTGGCAGTTTCTCACCTTCCGTGAGGATGGGCCAGAGTTACCGAACCTCCGTCGCATTTCCGGCTCTGAATGGCGGCCGATTGACGTTATGCCCCTGTGCGATCAGGTGGTAACCAAGCCCGGCTACAGCACGATTGCCGAAGCCCTACGTCTGGGGGTAGCTGTGCGCTGTCTAGATCGCGAGGGCTTTGCCGAATCGCCCTACCTGGTTGACGGCTTACGGCGATACAGTCAGCACCAAATCGTACCCCCCACAGCCCTCGGTTGCTGGGATTGGCTCAACGAACCGCTCAGCGATCCAACCGATGCGACAGAGCTTGATCGGGAGGGCAATACCGCCGTCGTCTCTGCCCTCGCAGCCTTGGTCACCTAGATGTTCAATCAACATCACGAGCCATCTTTAATCAAGTCGGCTCAAGCTTTTTTCAATGGTTAAGCCCGATATTAAGGGTGCAGTAAGCCGAATATAGTCAAATCTCCAATTACCGAGACACTTTTTGCGTCCAAGAAGTCTACCAAGAAGGCATCCAACATCTAAAAATGTCTCATTATTTCCTGGACTCACTATAGAACACCAGCCGCCCAAAAGTACCGTGAGAGTACAGCCCACAGCCTGTGATTGAACACCTTTTGGTGTGACTGTAATCAACAAGCACGGTTTAGCCCGGGTCAACTGGGTACCCTGTGGTAGATCATATTTGTGACGCCTACACACTGCCCCTGCATCCAGTTTCCTGCCACTCTACGTAACCTAAACACAACAACCTCTGAGCAATCGTGAAGCCCATACCAACAAGGTTTTTTTAAGTGGTCGCTTCAGACTATCTTTCGGCCCGTTATTCCCTGAAAGACCGTACAGTAAGTGTCAGTGCATGGCGGAGTGTGGTGCCAAAGCGTCAACCCCTACGGCCTGATGCCAGCGATGCCGAATTATTTGCCGCACTGCAGGCTGGTCAAACCGAAGCCTTGGCTGTGTTGTATGACCGTCATGCGAGTTTAGTGTATGGCCTCGCTTGTCAACTGTTGCAACGAGTTGGCGAGGCTGAAGACCTGACACAGGATATTTTTCTGGCGTTATCCCGCTCAACCTATGATCCGCGGCGGGGCTCCTTACGAACGTTTTTGACTGTATTGACCCGATCGCGATGTTTAGACCGTCTCCGATCGCGACAACGGCGTTTTCAGTTTTGGCAAAAGCAAACACCGCCAGCCCCGCCTGAAGACACAACCTGGCGGGCTGCGATTGCTCAAGAGCAACAGGCAGTAGTCCGTGAAGCCCTAGCGACGTTACCGGAGCCGCAGCAGACAGTTTTGAATCTCGCGTATTTTGAAGGTCTGAGTCAGAGCGAAATTGCCGAACAGCTGCAATTACCCCTCGGCACAGTCAAGGCGCGGGCCCGGCGCGGCCTATTGCGGTTGCGGCAGTATCTAGAGGCGCAGGCATGAATCCGCATGAACTCTTGGCGGGCTATGTGTTGGGTGATTTAGATGCCCAAGAAGCCACCGCCCTCGAACACCTGTTGGCGGCACAACCCGAGCTGTGGGCGGAAATTGAGATGCTGCAAGCCACCCTTGAGGTGGGTTTACCGCAGCGGCTGCCACCCCTGGCTGTGCGTGAAAAAGTCATCTCACGGCCTCGACCCTGGCTGGCTCTGTGTCTCGCGCTTATTGCCGCCCTCAGCATTAGCAATGCCTATGTTTGGCGGCGGCTCCAGCTGCAAAGCCAACCTCAGTTTGTTATTGTTATGACCGCCCCCGCAGCACCCAGCAGTCGGGTCGCCCTTGAGGTGAATCAAGAGGCGCTGGCGGCGACCTTAGTTGCTGAAAATCTGCCGCCCCTCGCCCCCGGTCAGGTCTATGCCCTCTGGACGGTGCTTGATCCCGAGGCACCTTTTACGACTGATGCGTTGGGTGCCATCTTAACCGCCGTATTTGCGGTCGATCAGACGGGCGCGGCGCGGCTGGAGTTGCGGTTGCCACCGGCTGTGCAAGCCGAAGAATGGCTGCGCTTTTTTGCTGTGACCCCCGAAGCTGCCGGTGCTCCCCATCTGCATCAAGGCAGCCCCATTGTGATCAGTCAGGAGATCTAGTAGGGAATTAAACCCAAGCCGGATCACTCCCCCGTTAGAGTGGAGGCATGGGGCATTCTGAGGGGTTGCGGTGGGAAGTCATAGTACCTATGCGGTGGTCTCACAGCGGCGACGGGTTAAAGCCACGCTCTTGCTGGTGGTGATCTGGGGTTTTGTCAGCCTGCTGCACCTGGTGCCCGTAACACGTTGGTCTGTGACCGGTATGACGGCCGGACTGGTGATGTTTGCCGGTCGGCTGGTCTTAACAACACCTGTCGTAGCGCCCCTGCCAGAGGTGAGCGAAGCACCGCTAATCTCGTTGCTGATACCCGCAAAAGACGAAGCCGCTGTCCTGCCCAAGCTCCTGACTAATTTGCATGGCCTTGACTATCCTGAGTTTGATGTTTGGATTGTTGATGATGGCAGCACCGATGCGACGCCTGAGATTTTAAGCGAGTGGCAAAAGCAATGGCCGCAGTTGCAGGTGTTTCGGCGACCGGCAGGCGCACCGGGTGGTAAGTCGGCGGCCTTAAATGAGGTGTTGCCCCTGACCCAGGGCGATATTGTTGGCGTCCTCGATGCCGATGCTCAGGTAACGCCCGATTTGCTCTGGCAGGTATTGCCCTATTTTGGGCAGCCTGATGTGACTGCTTTGCAGGTGCGCAAGGCGATTTCCAATCGTGATCAAAACCTGCTGACCCAGGGACAGTCGATTGAGATGGCGCTGGATAGTTTTATTCAGGCGCAGCGGGTTGGTTTGGGCGGTATGGCCGAGCTGCGGGGGAATGGTCAGTTCGTGACGCGCTCGGCTCTCGAGCTGTGCGGTGGCTGGAATGAGGCGACTGTTACGGATGATCTGGATCTCAGTTTTCGGCTCCACCTGACGGGTGGCACAGTGGCGCAGTTGGCCACGCCGCCGGTGCTAGAAGAAGGGGTAAGCCGTATTCCGCGTCTTTGGCGGCAGCGCTGTCGCTGGATTGAAGGCGGTTATCAGCGCTACCTCGATTACTGGCCCGATTTGGTGCGGGGCAAGGTTGGGCGCTACAAAACCATCGACCTCTTGGCGTTTTGGCTGACGCAGTATCTGATTCCGATCGCGAGTGTACCGGATTTACTCTGGACGGTGCTGCGCACACGGGTGCCGGTGCTCTGGCCCTTGAGTGTTGTCAGTGTGCTTATTTTCGCGATCGCGAGCTGGCGCGGTTCGGGCCAAATGCTGGGCTTGCGCGGTTGGGCACGCTGGCGGGCCACCCTCGGCGGTGTGTTGTATATGCTGCACTGGCTGCCGGTGATTATCGTGACGACAGCGCGTTTGTGTGTCCAGTCGCCCCGGCACATGAAGTGGATTAAGACCCCGCGTGAGGTGAGTTGATCGAAGCTTAATGGTGCAGTCGCTGTTGCTGCAATTGAGCATAGGCTTGCTCAAAATCGGCTGCAATTACCTGAAGGGGTGTCTGCGTCGCGATCGCCCGCCGAACCGCCAACAGCGCCGCCTGATTGGAGAGCAGGGCTAACTCTGCTCCATTCCAGCCCTCAGTCGTTGCGGCCCACGCCATCAGATCCAGCCCGAGCGGGCGCTCGGCATTATGCACTTGCAAAATACTCAGGCGACTGGTCGCATCTGGTAGATCGATCGCGAGCTGGAGATCAAAGCGTCCGGCTCGTCGTAGTGCCGGATCGATAGCACTGGGGCGATTGGTAGCCGCAATCACCAAAATGCCACTGCTACCCTGCAAGCCATCCATTTCCGTCAGCAACTGACCAACCACCCGATCACTCACCTCAGCCTGACCGCGTGCCGGTGCCAGGGTGTCAATCTCATCAAAGAAAATTACACAGGGCGCAGCTTGGCGGGCTTTGCGGAAAATCTCGCGGATTGTTGCCTCACTTTCACCCACCCATTTACTGACTAGTTCGGGGCCACTAACGCTAATAAAATTCGCCTGGGCTTGGGTCGCCACCGCCTTTGCCAGCAATGTTTTGCCCGTGCCTGGCGGGCCATAGAGCAACACCCCCCGAGGCGCTGGAATTTTGGCATCGCTGTACAGTTGGGGTCGCTGCACCACAGCCTCTAGGGTTTCTTGCAAGGTTTGCTTGACGGGTTCTAAGCCCCCGACCGCCGACCATGGTACATTCGGCACCTCGACAGCGACCGAGCGGAGTACCGCTGGCCGAATTTGGTGCAAGGCTTGGGCAAAATCAGCCTGATCAACCCGCAGCGTTGCCGGATCACAGGTCTGGACATCGACCCGCCGCAGAGCTGCATAGGCCGCCGCCTGGGTCAACGCCTTGAGATCGGCGCCGACAAACCCCACTGCCGCCGTCGCGATCGCGAGCAAATCCACATCGGCAGCCAAAGGCATTGGTCGTGTTTGAATCTGTAAAATGGCGAGCCGCCCCTCGCGATCGGGCACCCCAAACACCACCTCGCGATCAAACCGTCCCGGTCGCCGGAGAGCTGGATCCAGATGATCAGGCCGATTGGTTGCTGCTAAAACCACCACCCCCTGAAGCGGTTCAAAGCCATCCAGCAAGCCCAAAAGCTGCGCCACCAGACGCTTTTCCACCTCGCCCTCAACCTGCTCCCGATTAGGGGCAAGGGCATCAATCTCATCAATAAACACCAAACACGGTGCTGCCTGCCGCGCCTTCTCAAACACCTGGCGCAGCTTCGCCTCCGCCTCGCCGTAATACTTACTCAGCAGCTCTGGCCCAACCACCGCGATATAGTTCACACCCAGGTTTGTCGCCAGTGCCCGCGCCGTCAGCGTTTTACCGGTTCCTGGCGGCCCCACTAGCAATACGCCTCGGGGTGGCTCGAGCCCCAACTGCCGAAATAACTCCGGACGACGTAGCGGCAGCTCAACCACCTCACGCAACTGGGTCAGCACCGCATCAAGACCGCCAATCTCACTCAAATCAATCGCGGCAGCCGGTGCGGCCAAATCTATGTCTTGCACAACTGCCTGAGCATCCTGATCAGCGGCATTATTTGCCTGATTGGGTCGCTGTACTGGCGGCGTTACGACCGGCTCTTTCGAGGCACCACGGGGAATGTTGCCTTGGCGAGGGATGCTGCTACTGCGTACCTGCACATGGGCTTTCAGCTCACCCCGTTCAACCTTCGCTTCGAGCTGCTTCGCCAACTCCAGCAGTTGCTCTAACCCTTGAAACATCGAATCCGCCATAGCCGCTTCCCTCTACTGTAACGAGTGAGTTGTGGGAACATGACCCGAAACTAACGACAACGCCCATCAATCAACTTTTCGTTTACAAACACCGCTTTCTGGGTAGAGTATCTAAATAGTCAAAACTGCTATCTTCTCAGGCAACAAACTCCTAAGGTGTAAAGGGTCTCATCGCACAGCCCTAGCTAGGCTTTCTGAGAGGACATGGCGATTAATCCGCGACGCCCTGAAAACCAAACCTCCTCTGAAACTTCATTTAAATAAAACTTCATTTAAATAGTAGGTACAAAGCCAAGCAACCCACCGGCGATGGCTCCCATCGCCAAGGCAAATGCTGGGTGCCCCTTGCGCCGCACCATCCAAAAGCCTGCCAGTAGCCAAAGACCCACATTGACAACGGTTCGGACAAAGGATTGCTCCAAAAATACTGGTGGAGCCAAATTCACTGCCGCCGCGACAATCATGCCCACTACCGCCGGATTTACCCCCGATAGGAAATGTCGCACCGGCTGTAGATGCCGCACTCGTTGATAAAAAATTGATAAGCCAAACATCAACACAAGAGATGGCAAAAACAACCCCAAGGTGGCGATCACAGCACCACTAAGACCCGCTATTCGAAACCCGGCAAAGGTAGCCAGCACGGCAATCGGACCTGGCGTGAGCTGGCTTATCGCTACCCCATCAACAAACTCTTGCTGTGTCAGCCAGTGCTGATTGTCAATCAGCAACTCCTTTAATACTGGAATCAAGACGAACCCACCCCCAAAAAAGACAAAACCTACTTTCAAAAAGATCAAGCCGAGGGCGCCTAAACCGACTGCCACAGTAGATGCCTCACTGGGTACCATCGCTAGAAACGGGCGCGGCCAGTTCTGGATAGCCAACGGTAACATCCAAACTGCTGCTGTTTCTTTTTTCAGCTTCTGAATGTTGGACAGCTTCGGGTTCAACCGCAACACCAATCCAACTACCCCGCCGACACCCAAAATTATGACCGGATTAACTTTGGCCAAGGTTCCCACCATGGCCCCGATCGTAATGCCCAACGTGACGGGTGAGCCGACAGCCTTTTGCCCCATCGACCAAGCCGCTGCCAAAATAATGCTAATCACCACCGGAGCCAATCCTGCCAAAATTCCTTGCAGAGAAGGGATTTGATTGAACTCGAAATACACCCGCGCTAGCACTAACACCGCGATAAAAGAAGGCATAAAGAAAAACGTGCTTGCCAGCAACGCCCCCAGAAACCCATGCAGCCGATAGCCGATAAACAACGCTGCATTGACCGGAAATGATCCCAGAATTTGCCCTAAGGCCACTCCGTGCAAAAACTCCTCGAGGCCCACACACTGCCGCCGCTTAACAAACTCGTCCTCCATCAGGGCAATCATCGCAATGCCCCCGCCAAACCCAATGGTGCCTAGCTTTAAAAACAACCAGGTCATCTCTATCAACCCCGGCACTTGCCCCCCAGATGACGCTTCGTTCAAATTCGCTGAACGCAACGCATCAGAATCTGAAATCGACACGGCAACCCCTTTTTGTGCGTTATGCAGGTTATTTGACTGCTACTATAAATATATGCCTTTTTAGTTATAAAGCCAATTAAAATTTTCGGAGATAAACGCGAATGGCACAGGTAGTGGTGATTGGGGCTGGACTGGGTGGCTTGCCCGCAGCCTACGAGTTGCAGCATTATTTGGGTCGGCAGCACACGGTGACGTTGGTTTCAGAGCAACCGCAGTTCACCTTTGTACCTGGGTTAACGCAGGTGGCCCTGGGGCACGTTCCCTTAGCGCGAGTGCAATTAGATTTGGCCCGTTTAACGCGGCAGCATGGTTTGCACTGGCTGCCAGCCAAGGTACAACGTCTTGACCCAAAGGAACGACGGCTGGAAACGGCAACACAGACCTTGACCTACGATTACCTAATCATTGCTAGCGGCGCAGAGTTGGCTAGCGATTTGGTACCAGGCTTGGGTGAGTATACCCATTCGGTGTGTACGCCCAGCCATGCATTGGCAGCACAGACCGCTTGGGAAGCTTTTTGTACACATCCAGGCGATTTAGTTGTGGGAGCAGCTCCGGGGGCAGGTTGTTTTGGGCCTGCTTACGAATTTGTGTTGCTAGCCGAGGCAGACCTGCGGCGACGGGGCTTGCGCGATCAGGTCAACATCACTTACGTCACCCCAGAGCCCTATATTGGCCATTTGGGCGTAGCGGGTTTGCAACATGCCCAAAGTCTGACAGAGAATTTGATGCAAAGGCGAGGTATCGCCACCGTCACCAATGCTGAAATCTCAGCCATCAGGACCAATCATTTAGATTTGGTGGATGGGCGCTCATTTGAATTTGGCTACAGCATGATTTTGCCGGCATTTCGGGGTGCAGCCTTTGTGCAGGCCGCTGGACTGGGAAACGCGAAGGGGTTTTTGCCGGTGTTGCCGACCATGCGTCACGAAGCTTATCCCGAAATCTATGGAGTCGGTGTGAGTGTGCATTTTGACCAGCCCCATCCGGGGCAGGTGCCGATCGGTTTGCCTAAGAGCGGACAGATGGCAGAAGCAATGGCCATGGCAGCCGCCCACAACATTGCCATAGATTTGGGAGTGCTTGCCCAACCGCTGTGGGTGCCAACCCTAGAGGCATTATGTTTCGCCGAATATGGCGATACGGGTATTGCCTACATCGCGGCCCCGGTGATCCCTGATCCGCAGACGGGTCAACGGCGCCATGCCTATGCCATCGAAGGTGTATGGGTCAACTGGGTTAAAGCAGCTTTTGAACGCTACTTTCTACTGAAGATGAGACTTGGGATGGGAGTACCCTGGTTTGAGCAACTCGGACTGCGACAGTTGTTTGGTTTGGCTTTGACTCGGCCTGCGACAGACCCTCAACGGCTGGCACCACAGAAGTAATGTTCTTCGCGGCCAAGCCTCTCGCGGCATAAAGGGCTGGTTACGCAACCCTAGTTTAGGCACTACCGACGACGACAGTTGCGCAAGCAGATCCCATTGACCAAACTAGATGACGCCCCAAAGTGTGTTGGGTAGGGGGAAGAATCCCCCCGCCAGTCCTCTAGCGCTGCGTCAACTCCTCCGGAAATTCGCCAGTGGTCACCGTTACGGAGCGGCGGCGGCCACCCCGTTCGACCGTAATTCGGAGGTTAGAACCGACATCGACTTGCTCGACATACTGTTGGAGGTCGTTGGCCGTTAAGACTGGATCGTTGTTGATGGCCACAATGACATCACCGGCTCGGAGCCCCCCGGCTTCGGCAGGGCCACCCCGTTCCACACTCTGGACAAGAATGCCGGTTTCGCCCTCGACCTGGAAAGGAGCGCGGGGGTCAGCGTTGATCCGATCGCGAAGGTCAGCATCGAGGGTGCTCATCTGGATGCCCAAGTAAGCCCGGCTAACGCGGCCCTCACTGATCAGTTGTTCGGCGATCCGCTGGGCAGTCGCGATCGGTACAGCAAAACCAATGCCATTAGCACCTCGAATAATAGCTGTATTAATTGCAATAACCTCACCGTTTTCGTTGAGCAAAGGGCCACCCGAATTACCGGGGTTAATAGCAGCATCAGTCTGGATAAACTGGGCTCGCTGCATCGGAATACCGACATCGGCAGCTGAGCGGCCAATGGCGCTGATGATGCCGACCGTTACAGTGTTATCAAGGCCAAGGGGATTACCGATCGCGATCGCCCATTCCCCGGGTGCAAGGGCATCAGAATTACCAATACTGACCACCGGCAGGTTCTCTGCTTCAATTTTGACAACAGCGACATCCGTTAAAGGATCCGCCCCCAATACCTGACCTTCATACTGGCGGCCATCCGTTAACACCACCTGTACGCGATCCGCCCCCTCAACTACATGGGCATTGGTAAAAATCAGGCCGTCTTCACTGACAACAAAACCAGACCCCGAGCCACGTTGCTCAAAATCTTGGGGCGGAAAACCACGCGTAGGCATTCGTGCTTGCACCGTCCGTGAAGCATTGATGCGCACCACTGAGGGGCCAACCTGCTCAACGGCACCTGCAACAAAATTAAATAAGCCATTGCCCGTAGCTGTACCTTGTGCCCGTACCGGCACTGACAACGCCAATACTAGCGATAGCGCTAGCCCGATAATGCTCCGCATCGTTACCTGCATAGAACCCAGATACCTCCTATTGTGGCAGCCTGTTTTAAGCTGCATTGGGCGCTCCCGCGCAGATCCCATTAGTAATGTCCGAACTCATTTCGATCTCAAGCATCGTCTATGCAGTCACAGCGCACTTTACCTCGCCCGATAAACTAAACGCACGGGTTTCGGTAATCTGCACGGGCACGATCTGACCGAGGTAGGTTTCAAGATCACCAGCAAAGAACACAAGGCGATTGGTACCCGTGCGCCCCATGAGCTGCTCGGGTCGCTTGGGATTGATACCTTCGACCAGCACAGGCTCAGTTCGCCCCAGATAGCGCTGATTACGAGCGGTTGCCGTCGCGGTCACAACCCGATTCAGGCGCTGCAGGCGATCCGTTTTTGTCTCCTCATCAACTTGATTCGCCCAGGTCGCGGCCGGTGTTCCGGGCCGGGGCGAGTAGGCGGCTGTATTCACTTGATCAAATTGCAGCGCTTCAACCAACTGCAACGTATCTTCAAACTGGGCGTCGGTCTCACCCGGAAATCCAACAATCGCATCGGCACTAATCGCCGCATCGGGCATATAACTCCGAATCAAGGCAATAATTTGGCGGTAGCGCTCGTGGGTATAGCCCCGTAACATAGCCTTGAGAATATCGTTATTTCCCGACTGAAAAGGGATATGAAAATGCTCACAAACCTTCGGTAACTCGGCACAGGCTGCAATCAGGCGTTCGCTGAAGTAGCGCGGGTGGCTGGTGGCAAAGCGCAGGCGCTCAACCCCAGGCACATCATGCACGTAGCGCAGCAGGTCTGTGAAGGTTGTCCGAGGCTGAAGATCACGACCGTAGGCATCAATGTTTTGGCCCAGCAGCGTTACTTCAGGAATACCCGCCGCGCCAATGTCTAGCATCTCTTGGCGAATTGCCTCCGGTAGGCGTGATTGCTCGATACCCCGCACACTCGGTACAACACAATAAGTGCAACGCTCATTACAGCCATAAATCACATTAACCCAGGCTGAGACTCGGCTCTCGCGGCGCGGCTTCGTAATATCTTCAGGAATATCAAGGGCGTCGGTGGCAACAACTTGATTACCCGCCTCGACTTGAGTCAGCAGATCAGCGAGTCGATTAACATACTGCGGCCCCATCACCAGATCGAGCTCAGGCACCCGCCGCAGCAGTTGCTCACCTTCTTGCTGGGCAACACAGCCGGCAACCACTAATTTGAGGCTCGGTTGTTGCTGTTTCCGCTGAGCTTGTTTGCCAAGGTAAGAATAAACTTTCTGCTCGGCGTTGTCACGAATTGTGCAGGTGTTGTAAAGAACAAGATCGGCTTCTAGCTCATCGGGGGTATGGTGATAGCCCAAGGATTCGAGAACACCCGCCATGCGTTCGGAGTCAGCTTTATTCATCTGACAGCCGAAGGTGACGATGTGATATGCGCCCGACATAGCAATCCACAAAGAGTACAGAAGCTTTGTCATCTTAGCGTTTTGCTTCTCTAGTGCGGTTACGCCCACAGAAAAGGCATTTCACGGGAGTCAGACAATTCCGAATCTGGGCAACGACGTGAGCCTAGCCCGCGCAATAATGGGGGCGGCAGATCTATTACTTTTGATGTGGGTGCTACATCAGAGCTGATAGCAGTTCAGCCAACCGCCTTGATCGTCGCTGAGAGATCCTCATGAGCCCTGCTGCTTTGCCGCTCTTGCAAGATGTTGCGCCTGAAGTGCTGACGTGGCTTCAGAGCAAAGCCCAGATACATAATTACCCAGCCGGGCGAGCAGTGTTTGTTGAGGACATCAGTGGCAACGCTGTCTACTTCATCCTCTCAGGCTGGCTGAAGATTTGCCGTAATCAAAATGAGCGCCACATTACCCTCGCTGTCTTAGGGCCGGGGGAGGTATTTGGCGAAATGTCCATTTTGGATCAGGCAGCTCGCTCATCCGATGCCATTGCTCTGACCCCCATTCAGTTACTGTCCTTGAATGCGGCTGACTTTCGTGAACTGGTGGGCTTATCGCCCCAGTTTAGTTTGAGCTTGATGCAGCGCCTAGCCCAGCGGTTGCGCTTTATGAATCAGCGCTTGTACTACAGTAAGCAAAACCCTGTGATTCGGGCCCTATTTGCCATGGTTCATTTTGCCGAAACCCAAGGTATTGCGACAGAGGCGGGTTTGACGGTGCTCGCGATCGACCCCCAAGATTGGGCTGATATGGCGGAGGTCGAGGCCGAGGTACCAGTGCGCCTCCTGCAGAAACTGCAAGCAGAGCAGATTATTCAGGTTGATAACCAGCGACATGTGTGGATAGTGAAGCAACTTGACCGGCTTCAGCAAGCTCTCGCTACCGCTGCCTAAAGCCCTTAGTTAGCATCGAGCTCAATAGGTTGCGATAAAGCTTAGAAGCTATCCCTCACCGCTAGAGTGCGACAGATGCTTTGAGCTCAACTTTACGTCCTGACCAAGGCCATGTGTCATCTTGTCGCCACAGTCCAAATCCCATAGCCCTGAAAGCCCACCTGTCACGGCACTGGGTTGGCAAAATGCGATAGTTCGTTTTCTATGCACCCAAGCCATCTGACGGGCTGTTTGGCATAGGCTGGAACTTGCCTTAATCGCCAGACTCATAGGCGCTAGGCGTAAGTGCTTGACCTAAGATAAGAGCGATAGTGTTTTGAGATATACCGATATGACTCCCTCTTTATTTAACTTTTTGCTGAGCATTATCTCGGGTGTGGTCGTCGTCGGCCTCATTTTTGGTGCTGTGCTCGTCATTAGCCAGCTGGATAAGATTCGCCGCAAAAACGGTTAGTACGTGAAGATATTCAGCCAGTAAGGGTGATCAGCGCGCTGAAGTGGCTAACGAGTGAGCCGCAAGCGCTCTGAACGTTCGTTGACATGCAGGCGGGCAACACCCACGGGTAGTTGTTCGCCTGTTGCTGTTTCGGCACGCACATCGTACATGTACACACCGGCTTGGTTGGGGTTCCGCCATGTCTTCAAGACAATATCTCCCGCGCCCGCCAAACGATCTGGTGGCAAGATCACGTTCACTACGCCAGACTCGGGCGCATTTATCAAGATCTGCACCTCACCAGCTTGGCGCCATTCCACGTGTCGCAGGCGCAGTGGTTCAGGATGTCCGAGGGGAGTCAAAGTAAGGCCGACAACGGCTGGGGGCAAATCAAGATTCAGGATCAGGGTTGTATTGGCGGCACCCGCACGCCACGGCTGCAAACTCGCATCAAGCAGGCGTGGAAAAGCTTGCACAGGCAGCATCAAAAGCCAGGCAGCCAACGTTATGTATCGCTTTTTGAGTTGCATCGTATCCTCTTCAGTTACCCAGGCTACCGTTAAACTACTGACTTCGATTGGGTACTTGGCATCTCTGCCAAACTTAGCCTAAGCGACTGTATCGCACATTTTTCATGAACGACCGCGCAAATCAGAGTCTTTGGCAACGGCGCTATCGGCAACTGCAAATCGCTCGCTATACCTTTTGGCGTACCCGCTATCGTCGCCGTTGGGCTGAGGGAACGCAGGCATTTTGTTTGAGTTGTCGCTTTTATGCCCGCAATGAGTGGTTGGTCTGTAGTCTCAAGCCAACTGGCCCTGCCTTAACAGGTTGTAATGAGTATCGTCACACTACTTCATCCGAAACCCTTGACGAGCTTGGGGATAAACGGTAACAATAGATACAGAAAGCAAAACGTTCATCTCTACTCAAGAGACGGAAGTAGGGGAAACCCGAAGGAACGCGCCTCATTGCAACATACACACTGCCTAGTTATGGAGGCGATCCTCATGGAAGCTATGTATCGCGGTCACGAATATGACTACCAACCCACGGTAGCCCCCGCCACTGACGAAGTTGTTCACGCTCAGTATCGTGGGCACAGTTTCGACATGCGCAAGCTGCAAAAAGTGAACGCCAATAAGAGCAATTTTAAGCTCCAGTATCGCGGTCACTAATTTCTGCTCCGACAATCTGAATTCGGAACAGCGTGCTAGAGCAAATCTAGATTAGACAACAGTCCAAAACACAACACAGAATAGCAAGGCTGCCTTCGGGTGGCCTTTTTAGTTTTTGCGGCTGAGTTAGTTGATGCTTCCTAGCTATTCAGTTATTGCAATGAGTCATTAAAGTGTGTGAGTTGTTGCTACCGCCAAAAGGAACTGCACCTGCCATGATGGAGATCGCGATTATGGGTAACGATGGTAGATAAGCAAGAGTTTTTCTTTCCATACCACAAGTTTCGGGGCGAGCCCAAAGCCCGTGCTATCGTCTTTGATGCAAATCTCCAAGAATTCTGTCAGCGGGTCATGCTGATCTGTGCCCTTGAAAACGGCGGTAAGCTGACAAGTCTTGAAGCTTATGATCAGATTGCTGATTTATGGGCTTCACTCTCCGCTTCCAAAAAAGCGCTGCTTGATAACCCTGACTGGCATGACCGCTTTGAGCTAGAGGACTAGGTATTTCGCCAAGCGTTTAGTTAGCCAGCCAAGTGCTAATCCGTTGAGCTGAGAAAGCTTAGGTAAGAGCGTTCAGCAGCACTGCGCGCTTCATCGATCACAGTAGACTCATCTGTTTCGGCCTCTGGTGGTGCTGGCGGCCAGTCCAAACCAAAGAAGCGTGCTGTGATCTGCAAAATGGGCGGCTCGGGTGGCCAAGTCAGGCCCCAAAATTGAGCGGCAAGCGCTAGCACACTGGGTAATTCAGTTGCTTCTCGCTCGAGTAGGGTCGCGATTAGGGGGTCGGTAGTGGGCGGCGTTGTGACGGGCTCTTCAACCCGGAAGGCATTTTGTGGCGGTCGCGTGAGAGGTACTTCGGGGCTGCCACAGGCAATCAGCCCGATACCAACCAATAAACCAAGGCTATAGAGAGAGAAACTACGCATATTAAGAGGCGACAGCGGACATAGGCGCTGCTTCAGGTTCAAGGGATGTTTTTGCCTGGATGAGCTCAATTTTGTAGCCGTCGGGATCTTTGACGAAGGCGATTATGGTTGTACCGTGCTTCATTGGGCCAGGCTCACGCACAACTTCACCCCCTTTGGCTTGGATGGCGGCGCAGGTACCGTAGATATCGTCTACACCCAAGGCAATGTGACCGAAGGCGTCACCGATTGCATAGGTGTTTGTATCCCAGTTGTGGGTCAGCTCGATGACGGTCTGTTCTGACTCGGGGCCAAAGCCGACAAAGGCCAAGGTAAAACGACCACCGGGATAGTCTTTGCGGCGGAGTAACTGCATCCCCAGCACATCGCAATAGAACTGAAGTGAGCGCTCGAGGTTAGTGACGCGCAGCATCGTGTGCAACATTCGCATGGGTAGTTTTCCTACAGTGCTATGGCCTCTAGTTTAACGAACGTCTAGGCGAGGGTTTTGCTATTCCAGCCCCACATGGGGGCGGTGGTATCAGCCAGCTCGATGTAGACATGATCGGGGGCGATGCCTAGCGATCGCGAGAGGTGCTCACTAATGACGGCACAAATCGGTGAGGCTTTGTCGCCCATCTGGCCCACACTTTTGACTTCGACAAAGGCAGTCGGCTCGGTCGTGCCCGCAAAGGTCATGGCAACGTTAGGCTCAAGCACCGTCATCATCTTTTGGGGTGACTTGTCGAGAATCTCGGCAACGGCGGCGGCGATGGCTAGCAGCATTGCGCTCGTATCGGTTGGGGCGGCAACGGAGGTTTGAATCTTGATCAGAGGCATGAATGCAGGCTTGAACGCTGTCCTTTAGGCTACCGCAGGCACGGTACAATCAGGCTGAAGCACAAGGATTTGACTGTGGAAATCGGATTAAGCCAGACGGAAATTCGTGATCTTGCCCAAAAGGCAGCGCAATTGATTTTGAGTGGTCGTGATGGCGATAGCGAAGCCCTCCAAACCTATAAGCAGTCGGCAGAGTTTCGGGCGGGTGTGCAATTGGCCTGTGCAGCCATGGTGTTGGTGGTCGCTGAGAATAATAACCGCATCACTGAGCAACTGGCTGCCAAGTTAGGTTAGCTCATACTTAGGGTTTGCGGATGAAGCCGAATGTTGCGCTATTGATGTCTCATTAAAATGATGTCTCATTGAAGCTTAGTCATAACGGCTCAATGAAATGAAAGCGAGTCGTAGCTGGCTCGCTTTTTTTGATGGGGAGTGCTCCAAGAAGATACGCCGGAGTCAGTAACCAATGCCCCAACCTTACAGCCGGATCTTTGGCCTTGATTTTACGAGTGCGCCCAGTCGTCGCAAGCCCATTGTCTGTGCTGAAGCCCTACGTACTGATGACCAGTTGATTGTTCAGCGCTTCCTGCCGCTAACGTCTTGGGCCGCATTTGAGCTGTGGCTGGGAACGCCGGGGGAGTGGCTGGCGGGGGTTGATTTTCCGCTGAGTCAGCCACGCCGTTGGCTAGAGGCTATGGGTTGGGGTGAGACCTGGCCCGAGATGATCGCTACTGTGGCGGGGGTTACTAAGGCTGAGTTCATCGCCTGTGTTGATGCGTACCGGGCCCAGCAGCCGGTGGGGGCAAAGGAGCATCGGCGGGCCACAGATGTGCGGGTGAAGGCGATTAGCCCCATGAAGGTTTATGGGGTGCCGGTAGGGCGGATGTTTTTTGAGGGTGCACCGCGTCTAGCACAGACATCGCTCTCGATCTGGCCCTGTCGTCCGACAACCGATCCACGTACGGTGATTGAGATCTATCCGGCTTTGGTGGCGCGGGCAGCCTTGAACCAGCCCTACAAACGGGCGGGGGACGATACCGAACGGGGGCGACGGCAGATGATTCTTGATTGGTTGGGTTCGGCGGCCTGTCGCGATCGCTATGGCCATAGGGTTATCATCCCGCCAGCAATGCAGGATCGAGCCTTAGATGATGCCCAGGGTGATTATCTGGACGCCCTATTGGCCGCACTGCAAACAGCCTGGGCCAGCACACAGCCACGTTTGGGTGTGCCGACTGAGTGTGATGCCCTTGAGGGTTGGATTGTTGACCCTAGCGCGGAATAACGAGCTCGATGGTGGTATCGATGCGGGGGCGGGGTTGGGGCTCGGCTTCAGGATCAGGGGTGAGGCGCTCGCTGAGGGGGTTTGCCTCTGACCAAGACTGGGCAATCGCTTGGGCCGTGCGGGTAACTTGGATTTGGTAGAGTTGCTCGATTTCGGCATCGTTGACATCGTTGGGAACGACTTCCTCTTGGTTTTGCTGACTGAGAGTACTGATCCGCAGTTGGCCATTTTCGTCAAATTCCCAGAGTTCGAGCTGACTTCGCGATCGTAATTTCAGCTCGGTGGGGCTGTGGGGCCAGGTGAGCAAGTCAACGCGGTTGACAACCAGCGCTTCGAGGCCGAGATAGCTAAAAAAGGTTTGCACGGCTTCGGGATTTGGATTTCCAGCATTGAGAATATCGCTCAGGGATACGCCTACGGCTTGAATAATTGGATTAAGGCGCTGATTATCGAGGGCAACGAGGCGCTCTGAATTGGGCACGACGCCCAGACGAACCGCCTCACCGGCCAAGCGTTGCGCCAGGGCCGCAGTGTGCTCGAGCTGGCCAACGCCAATAATGCCGACACGGGTGGGGGGTAGGGGCTCGATGGGTGTTTGGATCGTTACATCGAGGGGGGTGGTGACATCCTGAAAGACCCAGACGCTGACCAGCTGTGGCTCGTAATCGGGGTGGTCAACCTGCAGTTGCCAGCGGCCTGTCAGGGGAAAGGTCAGCTCAAAACTGCCGCTGGCATCGGTGAGGCTTTGGGCGGTCGGGCCTGTCGTACCCCGTTGCCCCTGGAGGGTTAGGCGGGCTTCGGGCACCGATTCACCCACTTGATTACGGACTTGGCCAACAAGGCGTCCCCCCGCCCATACCGGTAAGGGCAGCCCCACCAGCGCACTAAAGACTAGCATCATGATGCTGCGATACATAGAGACCTCGTGCCTAGTTCGCTGTCGATTGCAGCGCCGGGAAGGGAAATGTGTCTTGCCATTGTGCGGCAAAGCTCGGGATCATGTTGGTGATCTGCTGCCGAAAATAACTCGCTGTTGCTTCGTCGTAGAGAGGGTTGCCGCCCACATTGTCTTGGCCACTGGCTTCAAAGCTGCGGATCGGGTCACCGGGCTGGTCGTTGAGCATATCAATCACGACGACAACGCCTCGGCTACGCAGTTGATTGGGGCTGAGGTTGGGGATTTCAATGGGTACACCGGGCACTAAAAAGCGGAAGGCGAGGTTCACAAAGGGATTGCCGGCACGGCTGAAGTTCCGGGAGGTTTCGACATGGGTCAGGAGTATGTAGCGCAACCCAAGGGTGTTGGTGACGACTCGCAAACGCTCGAGATCTTGGGTCAGGCGCTCGTCACGGTCAATCAGGTTCAGACCCTCGACAACAAAGGCCAACTGCTCAAATTCGGGAGCGAGCCCCAAGGGACTAACGAGGGGAATCACCGGTGCCTCGCCTGCTAGATTCTGGACAGTATCGACTAGGCGATAGGCCAATTCATCTGAAAAGGTGAGGCCATCGGGCAAGAGGCCAATGCCTTCGGCGGCAGCGTCAGGACGCCCGGGGGGCAGACGAATATCACGGGTGGTGACAAAGCCGCTGCGGACATCAATTTGGGTGCTGATGAGCGGGAAGCCAGGCACCACAATATCGGCCAAATATAAACCCGGCGGCAGGTCGGCGACCAAAAAGCTGCCATCGGGTAAGAGGTTGAGCGATCGCGAGTCAACATCGCTCCGGTCTTGGGCCAACAGCCGCAGTTCGCCCTGGCTGACCGGATTACCCGCAACATCTGTGACCTGACCCGCGACACCGCCCACACCGGCGTCGATGACGGGAGCTGCCGCAATCGTTTCATTCAAGTCCAGCCATTGCAGTTCGCGTTCGGCCAACATAACGACACTATTGCCTCGGGTCGCGATCGCGACGGGAGGGCTGGTAAGGGTATATTCAGCCTCAAGCTGCAAGCTAGCCAGATCGACCACCTCTAGGCGGTTACTGCCCGCCGCCGCCACATAGGCTAACTGCCCCTGCACCGCAAAACTTGTGGGCGGCCACGTCAAACCAATCGTCGCCGTCTGATTCGTCTGCAAATCAACGACTGTCAGACTTTGTTCGCTGGGATTGAGGGCCACAAGACGCTGCCGCGCCACATCAAGATTGATCTGATCGCCACCACCCCGGATTTGTGCCAGCGGTTGGCCGGTGGCCGGATCGAGCTGAAGCAGATTCAGGGGTGCCACATCCGCCAAGCTGACCAACAAGGCTTTGGAGGTGGGGTTATAGGCTAAATCAATCGGAATGCCCGGCAACGTAAAAAGGCGCGCTTCCTCAGCCGCCAAACGAATTACAGAAATACTCTGGCTATCTGGATGCGCTGCATAAACGGTGCCTAGCTCGGGGTCACTGGCAAGACCACTAATACCGCCCGGTAACTCGAACCCCTGACCAAGGGCGCCTGTGCTGCCATCAATGGTGACGAGTGTACTGGCTTGGTCGCCCCCGACGACTAACGTATCAGCGCCCAGCCAATGCAAGTCGGTGGGGACAAAGCCAACACTCACCTGCCAGAGCGTAGCCCCGTCCAGGCTATCCATCAAAGCAACCGCCTGATCGTCTACGAGGCCAACGGCGACCACCTCGCGATCGGGGTGAAAGGCAAACTCACTCGCAGTATCCGGCAAGGGCAGGCTCGCGAGTGGTGGGGCAGCGAGAGCCGCCGAACTTGCCAACCATAACCCCCAAAACATAGGCAACAGCCCGTAAAACCTCACTCTAGAGTAAACGAGCTGTGGTTGTGCTGCGCTACGGGCAGTTGCAATCCTCTGGCCCCCCAACGACTACGCGTAGTCCTCCAGAGGGGCACAGGTACACACCAAGTTGCGATCACCATAGGCATTGTCAACCCGAGCCACGGCGGGCCAGAACTTCAGTTCTTGGGGCTGAGGATAGGCGGCTTCTTCGCGGCTGTAGGGGTGTTGCCAGGTACTGGCTGTGACCATGGCCGCCGTATGGGGGGCATTTTTGAGGAGGTTATCCTGCGGGTCGGCGGCTCCGGCCTGAATCGCCGTCATTTCTCGATAAATGCCCACCATGGCCGCGCAAAAGCGATCCAGCTCGGCTTTGGTTTCACTCTCCGTCGGCTCTAGCATTAGCGTGCCCGCCACCGGCCACGACATGGTCGGCGCATGGAAGCCATAGTCCATCAAGCGCTTGGCGACATCTTCAACTTCCAGACCCGCCAGCCGTTTCCAGGGGCGCAAATCCAGAATGCACTCGTGGGCCACCAGATCGGCATTGCCGCGATAGAGCACGCTGTAGTACGGCTCTAGCACCTTGGCCATATAGTTCGCGCTCAAAATCGCGATCTCACTGGCACGACGAAGCCCGTCTGCCCCCATCATGCGAATGTACATCCAGGAAATGGGCAAAATGCTGGCACTCCCCCAGGGGGCGGCGGCGACGGCACCACTACCTGCCATCTGAGGATTCCCTGGCAAAAAGGGTGCTAGGTGCGCCCCAACCGCAATCGGCCCAACCCCTGGCCCGCCACCACCGTGGGGAATACAGAAGGTTTTGTGGAGGTTGAGGTGGCAAACATCAGCCCCAAAATCGCCCGGACGGCAGAGACCAACCTGGGCATTGAGGTTGGCACCATCCATATAGACCTGAGCGCCGTGTTCGTGGGCGATCGCGCAAATTTGCCGGATCGAGGCTTCAAAAACACCGTGGGTCGAAGGATAGGTCACCATCAAAGCCGCCAGATTGGCTTGGTGCTGGCTGGCCTTGGCCTGGAGGTCGACAAGGTCGATATTGCCCTGGTCATCACAGGCAACCGAAACCACTTTCATGCCTGCCATCACAGCGCTGGCCGGGTTAGTGCCGTGGGCTGACTGGGGAATTAGGCAAATGGTTCGGTGTCCCTCGTCGCGATCGCGATGGTAGGCCCGAATCGCCAGCAGCCCGGCATACTCACCCTGAGAGCCCGCATTGGGCTGCAACGACACCGCCGCAAACCCCGTAATCTCCGCCAGCATCTGCTCCAGTTGCCGACATAGTTCCTGATAGCCCTCAATCTGCGCTGCCGGGGCGTAAGGGTGCATCTGGGCAAACTCCGGCCAGGAAATCGGCAGCATCTCTGCCGTGGCATTCAGCTTCATCGTGCAAGAGCCAAGCGGAATCATTGCCGTTGTCAGCGAAAGATCCTTACTTTGCAGCCGGAACATATACCGCAGCAGTTCCGACTCGGAGTGATAGCGATTAAACGCCGGCTGGCGCAGGATCGCATCCTGGCGTGGCGTTAGGGGCGAAGCCGCCGGGCTCAGGTTTGCCGCGACATCAAATACTGCGCACAAATCCTTGAGGTCATCCAGACGTGTTGTCTCATCGAGGCTAATGCCGACAGCACCGTCCGCGAAATAGCGCAGGTTCATCTGCTTTGCGGCCGCCCGCTCACGGACACTAGCTTGCTCGGCTGGGCTCAGCGCCACACAGAGCGTATCGAAAAAGTGAGTGTGTCGCAGACGGTAGCGCCCCTGCAACGACTGAGCCAGCAGCAACGTCAGACCATGAATTCGTTCGGCAATCCGCTTTAGTCCGGCGGAGCCATGATAAACGGCATACATCGAGGCAACAACAGCCAACAGCACTTGGGCAGTACAGATATTGCTTGTCGCCTTCTCGCGACGAATATGTTGCTCGCGGGTTTGCAGTGCCAAGCGATAGGCCGGATTGCCCTGACTGTCTTGGGACACACCGACAATCCGACCGGGTACCATGCGGGCATAGGCTTGCTTCGTCGCAAAAAAGGCCGCGTGGGGCCCGCCAAAGCCCAACGGCACCCCAAAGCGCTGGCTACTGCCCACGGCAATATCGGCCCCCAAAGCCCCCGGTGATTCCAGTAGTACCAAGGCCAACAGGTCGGCTACATAGGTCACGAGGGCGCCACAGTCATGGGCCGCTGCCGTCACCGCCCGGTAATCCAAAACAGCGCCGCTAGTCGTGGGGTAAGGCAGCAAAACACCAAACACAGGGGTTGCCGTAAAATCCCAGCTCAACGGATCGGCCACACAAACCTCAATACCCAGCGGCTCAGCCCGCGTCTGCACCACACTAATGGTTTGCGGGTGGCACTCAGCACTCACAAGGTAGCGATTGCCTTTTTTGACGACCGATCGCGAGAGGGTCATCGCCTCAGCCGCCGCCGTCGCCTCATCCAACAGCGAGGCATTGGCAATAGCCAGACCTGTCAACTCGGTAATCAGGGTCTGAAAATTGAGCAGCGCTTCGAGGCGACCTTGGGCAATCTCGGCCTGGTAGGGCGTGTATTGGGTATACCAACCCGGATTTTCGAGAATATTGCGCTGAATCACCGCTGGCGTAATGCAAGCGGCGTAACCCATACCCAAATACGAGCGCCACACTTGGTTTCGCTGGGCTAACTGCCGGAGCACTGCCAACGCTTCGGTTTCGCTTAGGGCCGGTGGCACATCGAGGGGGGCATGCCGTCGGATATCGGCGGGTACAACGGCCTCGATCAATGCTTCGAGAGACTCGTAACCCAGGGTGGCCAGCATGGCCGCCACATCCTGATCATTGGGGCCAATGTGACGCTGAGCAAACGCTTCGACAGGTGCGAGCGACTGGGCAGTAGGAGTGTAAACCATTTATCGTAGCGGCAAAGGGTATATGACTATGCGAATGTCGCACTTCTTCACTTTAAGAGATATTCAGGGCTTGCGGTGCTGATCAGTCAGGCTTGGTGATAGCACCTTGATGGGAGCGACTCCGTTCGCCCAGATCACTGGCACTATTTCTTACTTACATAGACACACTACCTATCCTCTGGCATTAAAGGGCTTGATGTAACCCTGGTCGGTAGGGTCTCGATTACGCTGGCCCCAATCAGCCGGAGGACAAGTTGATAGACATCTGATAGCGACAAAGAGATAAAGATAGAGATGCTTGGCAACATCACGGATTTGCATTGTGCTGTTGATGATGTACGCGTGATTCGAGTGGGTTAAGGCCGTA
>CAZAGN010000006.1:43721-57040 GCA_964484905.1 uncultured bacterium
GATTTGCATTGTGCTGTTGATGATGTACGCGTGATTCGAGTGGGTTAAGGCCGTAGGCTCCCAAGGCACCAGTCATATAGATTAAGTCACATTGACTAAGTATGTTGGTCGACTAGTTAATGTTGGGCGATTAGTGGTGAAGCGGGTATGGGCAAGTTGTTATCGAGGGCACATCACTCTTTGCGTGCCCCTTTGAATGCCTGCGAATCTGTTAGGACAACTCTAGATTGATGCCGTACTGAAGCCGGCATTCCCCGTCGAGGCAGGGCCGCCACTTCAGATGGTCGCAGTCAAATGTACACAGCAAATGTACACAGTGAGTAGTCTTGCGCGGGTGGCTGTGGTATTGATCGATGAGTTTTTCGCAAGAGCCTATGTCAACCTATCGCTTGCAGTGGCAGGACATTCCCCTGGGTGCCCAGATGCTGTTTGTTGCCTTTGGTGCCCTGGTGTTGGTGCCGATCCTGACGGGGCTTGATCCGAATGTGGCCTTGTTTACGGCCGGGATTGGTACGCTTGTGTTTCAGGTGGTGACAGGTGGTAAGGTGCCGGTGTTTTTGGCATCGTCTTTTGCCTTTATCGCGCCGATTCAGTTTGGGGTTGCTGAGTATGGGTTGGCCGAAACTCTCTCGGGGCTGATGGCGGCGGGGCTGTTTTATCTGGGGCTGAGCCTGCTGATTTTCTGGCGCGGTACGGGCTTTATTCTGCGCATTTTGCCACCGATAGTCACAGGGCCAGTGATTATGGTGATTGGTTTGTCGTTGGCGCCGATCGCGATCGGGATGGCCAGTAATGAGAGCGAAACCTACAGTGCGGCAACAGCCTTGCTCATCTCGGCGGTGTCGTTGGCGGCAACCCTCGGGATCGCTTTGTTTGCTACGGGGTGGCTGCGGATTATACCGATTTTGGTAGGGTTGATCGCTGGCTATGGGCTCAGTCTCGCGCTGGGGGTGGTTGACTTTAGCCCCGTTGCTAAGGCGGCCTGGATTGCACTGCCCAGCTTTACCTTCCCCCGCTTTCATCTACCGGCGGTGCTGTTTATGTTGCCGGTCGCGATCGCCCCAGCCATTGAGCACTTTGGCGATATTTTGGCGATTAGCGCCGTCTCGGGTGAAGACTATCTTAAAAGTCCTGGTGTCCACCGCACCCTGTTGGGTGATGGTCTGGCAACCTCACTGGCCGCTTTCTTTGGCGGGCCCCCCAACACAACCTATTCTGAGGTGACAGGTGCCGTGGCTCTGACCAAGAGCTTTAACCCAGCGATTATGACCTGGGCGGCTTTGGTGGCCATTATCTTGGCCTTTGTTGGCAAACTGGGGGCGTTGCTGGCAACAATTCCGGTGCCGGTGATGGGTGGTATTTTGGTGATTCTCTTTGGCACGATTGTTGTGATTGGCATGAATAGTCTGGTGCGCTCGGGACAAGATCTCATGATTCCGCGCAATTTAGTGGTGGTCGCCGTCATTTTGGTTTTTGGTGTCGGTGGGCTCTCGGTCAGTGCGGGTGATTTTGCCCTTGAAGGGATTGGCTTGGCAGGTTTGGTGGGCGTGATTCTGAACCTTGTTTTGCCGTTACCCACAGCGCCCAGTTCAGATGAGGTCTAGGGGATATGATCAGAACTGATCGCAAGGCGGAATCGAGGCATACCCATGGATAAGTGGATCAATCGGCTTGATCAGGTGTTGGTCGCTATCGTTTTTGTCGTTATCCTCTCGTTTATTTGGTTTATCTTTGCCGTCTCGGGCGCATTTATCGGTATCAATCTGGGCTATCGCCTCTGGATTCAGCTTTGGTTACCTTTGTTTCAGCCGGCCCTGGGTCTCCTTATGGCAGCAGCCCTGGGGAATTGGGCCGTACGTTGGCTAAGGAATCGACGCCAGTCAGCCGACTGAGGGATTGTAAGGTCAGATATTGCGGTACCCAGACATAAAAGCAGGTTCGACCCTCGCTGCTGCTAGCCCGAACATCGCCACTAAGTTGGCTAATGACCCGACGAATAAAGTGCAAACCGAGGCGTTCGCCGCGTTCACGGCCAGGTACCCGGTAAAAGGCATCAAAAAGATGGGGCAGCTCGGTTGCCGGAATGGTACTGGGGTTACTGATGGCAATGCAGATCCCGACTTGGTTATCGATCACTTCTTCCTGGACATACACGGTAACTTCGCCGGGTGCCTGAGCATAGGCAAGGGCACCTTCAAGGAGGTCTTGAATGATGAGGGACAGGCTAAAGCGGTCACTGTAAATAGGGGGCAGTGGCCGGCGACCGAAGTCAACGCTGAGAACCAGACCCCGTCCTTCGGCTTGCTCTTGATAGCGGTTGACAATGGCTGGTAGCCAGTTTTGTATTTGGATGCCGGCTGTTGTTGACTCTTCACTGGTTTGCCATTGCAGCAGATGATTGAGGAGCTCAATGCCCCGCTTGCACTCATCTTCGAGCAGGTGTAGGTATTCACGGCGGCGCTCAGAATCAGGGGATTGCCGCACCATCTGCACGGCCATGCGCATGGTGGTTAGGGGGGCCCGCATTTGGTCAGACAGGGCGCTCATGCAGGCATCACGAACGCCGAGGAGGTGGCGCAGTTCCTGGGCTTCGGCTTGAGTTTGGGCCAGACGTCGGGCATTCGCGATCGCGAAGGCGGCCTCGTGGGCTACTGCTTCGATAAAGGCAACCTCTTCGGGGGCAAACACGTCTCCCTTGGGGCGCATCAGCAAAATATCACCGAGGGGCCCTTGATGGGTAAGGCGATCAGCAATCAGGGCAATACAAAAACTGCCCCAGGGTTCTTGCTTTTGGAGCCAGGGCGCACAGAGGCGTAAGGTGCCGTGGGCTTGCAACTGTTGGTAGATCCCATTAAATTCATGCCCCGGAATCAGCCAACTGGCTGTGTCAGCTTCAGGGCTGCGGGCGATGTGATGAATAACGGAGCCCCGCATTAAATCAGCCCGGTAGGAGGCTGTATTGCCGTAGACCACGGGCACAGCCTCGGCAATACTCTCGAGCATCTGCGTTAAGATCGTCGACTCATCCAGGCTACGGTGCAGCTGGCGCGTAATCTGATGAAGGTGCGCCTCTTGACGATAGGCAAACTGCAATGCCTGGGCTTCGTAGGGCATTAGTCAGAGATCACATTACGTAAGTAATCCTACCCCACAGAGGTTGGTAACTAGTCCGTACATTCCAGGAAATTACGGAGGATAGTCTGACCCAGTTGTCCGGATTTTTCCGGATGAAATTGGGTTGCCATGAGCGTGTCACGGGCGATCGCCGCAACAATCGCTTGGCTGCCGTGGCAGGCAGTGGCAGCGACCCAGGCCCAATCGCGGGGTACACACGCAAAGGAATGGACAAAATAGACATAACTTTCGGGAGCAATGTCGCGCCAAAGTGGGTGCTGAACGTGGTGCAGATTCAGTTGATTCCAGCCCATGTGTGGGATTGTGATACCGGGCTCGGGCTTGAGACGCTCGACTCGACCCGCAATGATGCCGAGCCCAAGCTCTTGACCCTCATCACTCCCCTCAAACAAAAGCTGCATCCCAAGGCAGATGCCGAGGAGGGGCTGACCCTGACTGACGGCATCACGCAAGGGGGCGGCAAAGCCATGCTCAACAAGGCTGCACATCGCCGGATCAAAGGCACCCACGCCGGGCAAAACCAAGCCGTCGTAGTGATCTAGGTGCTGCGGTTGCTGCACAACCTGCACGTCGGCATTCAGGCTCTCAAGGGCCTTGCGCACCGAATGAAGGTTGCCCATTTCGTAATCAATGATCGCGATCGACGGCACAGATTGACCCTCTAAACGCCAGCCAAGCCCCTACAACTTACACTGACTGCCAACCAACCTCGTGGCAGACTCAAAAAAACCAGCCATAACTGTGCAAGCCTTTACCCAGCAAATTGACGCCGAGATAGCAGACCCAAACAACAGCAAAGCCCGTTGCTGCCAGCCAGGCCGGACGGCGCCCTTGCCAACCGCGTGTAATCCGGGCATGGAGATAGGCTGCAAAAACAAGCCAGGTAATGAGAGCCCAGGTTTCCTTCGGATCCCAGCTCCAGTAGGTACCCCAAGCTTCGTTAGCCCACACTGCACCGGCAATAATGCCAATGGTCAGCAGCGGAAAGCCCAAGCCAATGAGGCGATAGCTGACATTATCGAGGGTTGTTGCAAGATCAATGGTTTGCTGACCGCTGCCCAAGCCCAAGGAATTACCGGCCAAGGAAATCGTTTGCCCCCGCGTGACGACCAAAAATGCGATCGCGAGCAAGGCCCCCACCAGTAGCGTCGCATAGCTGAACATCATCACTGTGACGTGCATCATCAGCCAATTCGACTGCAAGGCTGGTACTAACGGCGCCGCCGCTTGCATCGGTGCGGGTAATACGAGGGCAGCAAATGCCGTCGCTACCACGGCCACAGGTGCTGTCACCACACCCACCCAGCGACTGCGACTCAAACGCTCCGCCACAAGGTGCATTGTCGTCAGGCCCCAGACCAGGAAAAACAGCGACTCGTATAAATTACTGAGCGGGAAATAGCCCGCCTCTAGCCAGCGCGCCCCCAGCAAGCCCGCGATCGCGAGATTAGCAAGCACCATCCCCACCTGGCCGACCTGGGCCAACCGCTGCCCCCAGGTTTTTCCTGCAACAGCCCCCACCCAGTAGCAGGCCAAGGTTGCAAACAAAACGGCAAAGCTGGCGTTGTTTAGCCAGATCTGGAAGTCAATTAGGGTCATGACGCACGGCAACTTCACTCTTTTTCCAGTATGGCGCAGTTGCACGATCATCCCCGCAAGGCGATCCTAGATAGGAGTGCTTCTTGGGTGCCCATGCCGTTCGACTGGTTCCGCCGCAAACCGAAAGACGAAACACCATCTGAGCAGCCTCCGGTGCCGGAAGCCCCGGCGAGCGAAGCCGTGGCAAGTGAACCCGTGGCAAGTGAACCCGCCGCTGCCATAACCCCCGATTATCTTGCCGTGGCCAAAGCCGCCTACGCCAACCTCAAAGCCAAGCAAGAGGCTGCCGCCGATCTACCCAGCGAGCCTTCAGCAGTGGCTGAGACGCCAGAGACAGCTGATGGGCCCGAAGCCCCAGAAACAGCTTCTGTAGCACCAACAGACGAGGATTCCACAGACACTGCCCCAGAAAAACCACGCGCCTTTTTTGAGCTGGCACCCCGCCAAGAGCCGCGGCTGGTGGTCGTTAACGATGAAGCACCTGCGGAACCAGCACCGCCAAAGCCACCGACAGACAGTGCTACTGAGACCAGTGCCACCGCCCCCGACCGAGAATTGCCCGACCTAGCATTTGATGAGGGTTTCCGCTGGTCTGCCGAAATTCTGGCGGCTCAGGGCCGCAAAGCCGAAGACATCACCTTTGAGGAGATCTCCTGGTTGCAAAAGTTGCGTCAAGGGTTGGGCAAAACCCGCCGCTCCTTGGTCATTCAACTACGCTCCTTGGTGGGCCAGGGGCCACTGACTGCTGAGGCGGTTGATGATATCGAAACACTGCTGCTGCAAGCCGATGTCGGCGTGGCGGCCACCGATGATATTATCGCGGGCCTCCAAACCCAAGTACGCCAAGAGGCATTACCCGCTGACCAAGCCGTCGCTTACCTCAAAACCCAACTGCGAGCGCTGTTAGATATTGGTGAGTCGAGCTTTGCGCCTGTCAAAGGTCAGCTCAACATCTGGTTGATGGTCGGCGTCAATGGCGTTGGCAAAACCACAACCCTCGGCAAATTGGCCAGCCTTGCCCAGCAGTCAGGCTACCGCTGCTTAATTGCGGCTGCCGATACCTTCCGCGCTGCTGCCGTCAAGCAGTTGCAGGTGTGGGGCGATCGGGCTGGTGTTGAGGTGATCGCCAACGAAAGTGCCAATGCTGATCCCGCCGCTGTGGTGTTTGATGCTGTCGCTGCCGCCCAAGCCAGAGGCGTTGATCTTTTGTTGGTCGATACGGCAGGCCGCCTGCAAAACAAGAAAAACCTGATGGCCGAGCTGAGTAAAATTCGCCGCATTGTCGATAAAAAGGCGGCTGGAGCCCAAGTTGAGGCGCTCTTGGTGCTGGATGCTACTCTCGGCCAGAATGGCCTGCGCCAGGCCCAGGTATTTGCCGAGGCGGCTGAACTCACCGGCGTCATTCTTACCAAACTGGATGGCACAGCCAAAGGTGGCGTCGCCCTGGCCGTTGTCAAAGAATTGGGCTTACCGATTCGCTTTATTGGTGTGGGCGAGGCGATCAGTGATCTGCGGCCCTTCTCCAGCTACGAATTTGTCGAAGCCCTATTGAGTGACTAACACATGACTAAACCTACCCTGAGGACACCATGAGCGAGCCCGCCAGCTTTGTCGTCTGTGATCACGACCTGAGCCTAGAGCGTACCGACCTCTACGCCAGCAGCAACCTTTTGGCCATCGATACCGAAACCATGGGCCTGAACCCCTATCGCGATCGGTTGTGTGTGGTTCAAATCTGCGATGCGGCTGATAATGTAACCCTGGTACGCCTCAGTCGTGGCACCCGCCAAGCACCTCACCTTCAAGCCGTGCTCGAAGCCGCCACCTCAGAAAAGATCTTTCACTACGCCCGCTTTGATCTAACTGCCCTCTGGCACAACCTCAATATCCGCGTGCAGCCGGTATTCTGTACCAAAATTGCGAGCAAGCTGGCACGCACCTATACTGACCGCCATGGCCTCAAGGATCTGGTGCTTGAAACTTGTGGTGTGGAGCTGAATAAAACAGCGCAATCTTCCGACTGGGGTGCTGTCAATGATCTCAGCCCAACCCAGCTCGCCTATGCTGCCAACGATGTGCGCTACCTTATTCCGGCACGGGAGCGGCTGATTACGATGCTGCAACGCGAAGAGCGGCTCCACCTCGCCCAAGCTTGCTTTGCCCATTTGCCATTTCGGGTGGAGCTTGATTTGCTGGGCTATGGCGATATTTTTCACCATCACTAGGCCGCTGCGAGCATGATTCTTATGCAAGTGGCACCTAAGCTAAGCTATTCGCGGTTAGCTACCGACTCGCTCGCGCCAGATCTGGTATTGATAAAAACCCTGAGCCTTGGCGCTCAAGCCTAAGACTGTCTCAAAAGAGGTACTGAATGCGTTGGCGATCGCGACTGTGCGCTGTTTTGATTCTGGTGGGGCTGGTGTGCCGCTTCACAGCCCTCGATGGCAAAATTTACGGCCACGACGAAGCTTATACCTCCCTGCGGGCGGCGGGACATAGGCGCGTCGATATCGACGCCACCCTCTTTGTCGATCAAGTCTGGACACCAGCAGAGGTGAACCAGTTTCAGCAGTTCAAGCCTGCCAGTACCCTCGACGATACCCTGCGCTCACTGGCTATCGAAGATCCCCACCATCCACCGTTTTATTTTGTGATGGCCCGTGCCTGGATGCAGCAGTTTGGCAGCTCGCTCACCTCAATGCGTCTATTGCCAGCACTTTGGAGTGTGGTCGCTTTGCCCTTGATGTTTGCCCTCGCTTGGGTGTTGTTTCGCTCGCCGACGGTTGCCTGGTGGGCAACAACACTTTTGGCGCTCTCACCCTTTGATCTGCAATTTGCCCAAACATCGCGGCAATATAGCCTGATGACGGTGTTAGTGCTGGCCAGCACGCTCTGTTTTTGGCACCTGCGTGAGCCCAAACGCGAAGCCTATGCCTTTCTCAGTCGGAGCATAAAAACTTCACCCTGGTGGCTGGTTGGCTATGTCCTTACCAGTGCCTTGGGTCTTTACACACACCTCTTTTTTGCCTTTACCCTTGTTGCCCACGGTGTTTATGCCCTGGGTACGGCAATGTTTGAGCGGCGTGGTATCCTGCGCCCTTATCTGGGGGCAATGGCACTCACCAGCCTGCTCTATGCGCCTTGGATTGCCGTTATTCTCGAAAACTTTGCTCAACTGCGGGCAACTACGGGCTGGGCGGCCCAGGTGCTCGATGGCCTAACGATGCTGAAGTATGTGGCGCTGAATCTGACAGTATTTCTGTTTGATCTGGATTGGGGCTTTAATAACCCGCTGACTTACATACCGCGTTTGCTGTTAATTGGCCTGCTGCTGCTAGCACTCAGCCACTTATCTCGCAAAGCGCCGCTGAGTGTTAGTTGGTTGCTGCTGGCCTTGATTGTCGTGCCCTTTGTCATTTTGCTGATTCCTGATCTGCTGGGTGGTGGTAAGCGCTCGACAATCACCCGTTACTTGCTGGGTTGCTACCCGGCCTTGCAGCTTATGTTGGCTTTTTATCTGGCCGATGTTCAAAAACGGATGCTGTCGCAGCAGGCGATGACGCTGCTGGTGCTGGGGATGTTGGCCTCGCTGGGGGTTTATCTGGCGTCTCCAACCTGGTGGAGTAAAGAGCTGAGCGTCTTTAATGCCGAAAATATTGCCCGCATTAATGCGACTGATCAGGCGATCTTAGTCAGTGACTTGGGCTACGACTATACCAACACAGGCGATCTGCTAGCAATGAGCTTTGATCTAGCACCCCAGGTACGCCTAGCCCTCCTGAATAACCTGGATCAACCGGTTGATCTAACGGCAATTCCCGGAGACGGTACGGTGTTTGTCTTTCGGCCCTCAGAACAGATGTGGCAGGCATTTGAGGCAGCTAATTGGCAAATTGAGGCGGCTTACATCGAGGGGCAGTTGTTTATCGTTCGCGATCGGCCCGTAGTACGGCCACCGGCGCTAGAGTTGACTATGCCCGAGATAACGGATGCTGCAACGGAGAACGACGAGGCATTAGATACGGATGATGCAGGTGTTACGCCCTAGAAGCTCACGTTAGGGTTCTGGGCCGGTTTGTGATTGATTGGTTATCGATTAGTGATGTTAATTTAATCTGAATATAAATGCGGGATTGTCTGTGTTAGAGACCCCAAAGGTGATGAGATTTGCGCGTAGTAGGCAGGTGACTTGGTTATCAAAAATGAGTGGAAGAATTTTCGTACCCACAAAGACTGAGCCTCGGGACTAGCCAGTGTTGCTCGTAAGGTGATATCTGGGCAGCATAAAATCGTGGCTAAGGTAGCGAAGAACTTTGGTGATGATATGAATCAGGATGTTAGCATTCCGCAACGTGATGAAGTGCTGGCAAAGCTGCGGATATTCTTTCGAGATCGTGGTGAAACTTATGGTCTGGCAGCACTGGGCTGTTTTGGTTCCGTGGCACGCTCAGACGCCACAACCCAAAGCGATATAGACGTGGTGTATCGGCCCCAGCCAACGGCAAAGCTGACGCTGTTTGACCTCGTTTTACTGCAGGAAGAACTGGTAGCACTGCTGGGACGGCCTGTAGATTTGATGGAGCTGCACCAGAGTACACCTCTGCGTTTGAAGGAGCGCGTGGAAAAGGAAGCCGTCTATGTCTGACCCAGCTTTATTACAGGAACGCCTAGAGTCTATTCTGGAAGCACTTGAACGTGTACCACGACGACTTGCTCAGATCCAAGGTCCTCAAGATTTTGTTGCGAGTGAGGAAGGTCGAGAGCATTTGGACTCAATCTGCATGGTGCTGCTATCCGTGGGAGAGGCGTTCCGACAAATCGACAAGAAGACTCAGGGAGAATTCCTGCAACAGTATCCCCAAATTCCATGGCGAGCTGTCATTGGTATGCGTAATGTCCTCGCTCATGACTATTTCAATATCAATGAAGAGATCATTTTTAATACCTGTGAAATCTACCTCATACCTTTGATTGAGACTGTACGGCAAATGTTGCAAGACTTAAAATAAAATATTGAAAAGAATCCCTGAGTTATGGTACTTAATCCTAACTTCTCCGACTCGCTCCATCTGATTTTTATCACTGTAGTTTATGAGTTTGTTGGATTTGCCAAAAGGCAAAAATGTTGCGCAACTGCCAATGCCATGTGCTGACATAGAAAGTTTCCTGCAGTGAAGAATGCACCATCATTAAGACATCCCAGACTAGACACCAGCTAGCGATGATCGAGGCCGATCGCGAGGGTAATGTTGGCCAGGTGGTGCGCGGCAAGTTTGGCCTCGAGTCCGGTTGTAATTTCGCGGATTAGACCGGGCCCTTGGTAGATTAAGCCCGTGTAGAGCTGGAGCAAACTGGCTCCGGCAGTGATTTTTTCCCAGGCGGCCGCCGCCGAGTTGATGCCGCCGACACCAATGATCGGCAGGCTGCCCTGGGTTTGGCGATAGATGTGGTGAATGATTGCGGTCGATCGCGAGCGGAGGGGTTCACCGCTAATGCCACCTGCCGCTTCGGTGAGGGGTTTGCCACCCAGTTGACGCGTGCGGAGGTGATCTTTTTGAATCGTGGTGTTGGTGGCGATTACACCGGCAACCTGACAGCGTTGTAGCACCTCAATCACAGTATCGATAGCGTCCCAGCTCAGATCGGGCGCAATTTTGACAAGAATCGGCTTGTGGTCGGGGTTATGCGCTTGCAGGGTTTGGAGGATATCAACCAAGAAGCGCTCATCTTGGAGTTGCCGTAGACCGGGGGTATTCGGTGAGCTGACATTAACGACAAAATAGTCACCCACGCCGTAGAGAGTTTGCCAACTGCGGCGGTAGTCGTCGGTGGCCGCCTCAAGGGGGACAATTTTGGACTTACCGAGATTGACGCCTATGGGTATGGGGTGGGGCTGACTGAGGGCAGGCAGAGCGGCAGCGGCTCCGTCGTTATTAAATCCCAACCGATTGAGGACAGCCTGATCAGCCGGTAGCCGAAACAGGCGCGGCGGTGGGTTGCCGGGTTGGGCGTGGGCGGTGAGTGTGCCGACTTCGGCAAAGCCAAACCCGAGGTGATACCAGGCCGGGATGGCGGCGGCATTTTTGTCGAAACCAGCCGCAAGGCCAAGGGGATGCTTAAAGGTCAGACCCCATAACTGTTGCTTGAGGATCGGGCTAACAGCGGCAGCGCCCAGTGTGCGCAAAAAGGGTGCCGCATGGAGACCCGCCCAGTTCGCGATCGCGATCGCCCTCACATGCACCTGCTCGGGGTCTTGGCGAAAGAGCAACGGTCGAAGTAAGGCACGATACATGCAAGCGCCTGCCGCGTAGGCTAGAACAATAGCATGGCATACTGTAGCATCTCGGCTTTGACTCGCAGCACGCCTTGCCAAAACCCGCTTGCTTTTGGTGCTCTACCCCCTTGTCTGAGGCTTGTTTATGGCGCTTTACGCTGAGCTACACCGTCACCTCGGGGGCTCTGTAGTCCCGCGTATTCTTTGGCGCTATCTGCAACGGCAAGACTCTCCTTTGGCGGGTCAATATCCCACCTATCCGCCCTTTGAAGAGTTCTACACCCGCCCCCGCAATACCCTCGAAGAGTATCTTGAACTGCACACACTCGTTGAAAGTGTCCAAACTCTCGAAACCCTGCCTTATTTTGTCTACCGTCTGTTGCGCGGCGCCTATATCTTTGAAGATCTTGCCTATCTCGAAATTCGCTACACCCCTTATTTGCGAACCGATCCGAAGCTGAGCGAGTCGGCGCGGTTGGCTCAAATGGAGGCGGTGATTGATACCGTCGGTCGGGCGGCACAGGCGATTGAGTACCCGATTGTTACGACCCAGATTCTCTGTTTGCACTCGAAACTGCCGCATCACATTAACCGGGCGATTGTCGAGGCAGCCGCCGCTTCACCCTACGTGGCGGCGATTGATTTAGCTGGTGGAGACCGTCAGTATGCCGAGCGGATGCACGAATGGATTGAGCTGTATGAACTGGCCCTGGCGCGGGGTTTGAAGACAACGGCACATATCTACGAAACGCCCGACGGCTGCCACCCCCAACTGTTGCCCTACGTCTCGCGCATTGGTCACGGCATTCAAATTCCGCTGCTGCAACCCGAGCTCTTGCCAGAACTGGCGGCGCGGGGGCAATGCCTTGAGGTCTGTCCGACCACCTACATCAAGACAGGCACGCTATCGAGCCTTGAGCCCTTGAAGCTAGTGTTTGATCGCTGTTTTGAGGCGGGAGTTGATATTGCTATTTGTACCGACAATGCCGGCTTGCACAACGTGCGGCTTCCCTTTGAGTATGAAAACCTTCTGACCTTAGATATTATTGATTTCCAGCAGCTCCAAGCCTGCCAAGAAGCCGCCTTCCGTCATGCCTTTGCCTGGCCCCATGCCGCCTCGCCTGCCGCCATTTTGCAAGAACGCACCCTTATGAGCACGCCCTAGCCTATGCTCGCCCTGATTCGGTCGTGGCTGACACCACGGCGTTGGCAACTGAAGGTGATGTATGCGGGTGCAGTCTGCTGGCTGACGGTTGTTCACGGCAGTCGCTACTACAATGAGCCCCAACTCACGGTGGGTAGCCAAGCCCCCGAAACCCTATTTGCGCCCTACAGCAGCGAGCTTGTTGATCCAGAAGCCACGGCCCTAGCCCAAGCGGAGATTCGGGCGGCGGCTGTTGAGGTGTTGCGTCTTGATCCAGCCGCGAACGAGCGAATGCAGGCCAGCTTGGCGGCTATCATTGCCGAAGCCGATTCATTACGCCTTGAGCCACTAGCGTTGACGTCTCTATCCCGCCTAACGCAGCGGTACCTGCGTCATCTGGATGATTGGAACCTGTTTCAGGCTCAGGTGGCTGATGATGCTTTTGACCCCGGCAGTGAGCCATCAGACCGCGCTTTTGCGATGCGTGAATGGCGACAGCTGCAGACAAGGCCCGAATTTGTTGCTGTTGAAGCGGCTATTCAAGCCGATCGCGAGCGTTATCGTCAGGCCGTACATCAGGCGGGCTTGCAGGGCTGGCCGCCGGAGTTTTTGCACTGGCCAGAGGGGCAGTGGCAAGACGTAACTACAGCGGCAGAGCGGGCCCTAGAGCAAATTCAGGCCGTGGGTTTGGCACCGGGGGTGCCCTCAGAGTTGCGCTTGCAGGCGATTTCTATCCATCTTCGCGATCGCGACGAGGTCGAACAAAACCTTTTGCGCCAGTGGTTACGTCCTGTGCTCCAGCCCAATCTTGTCGTTGATCAACCCCAGACGACGGCCCAACTGGAAGTCGCGATCGCGGCCCTCGAACCGACGCTGATTGCTGTACCGGCTGGCAGCATCATTGTCGCTGCCGATGACTTTATTAGCCCGCGTGCCTTTTTGGTACTCGATCACTACGATCTCACCTACCGTCAAATTAATATCTGGGCCTTGGCCCGCACAGGCGCTGTGATTGCCGCTGCCGTTGCGGTCTTCAGCCTCAGTCAGCCGCTCCTAAAAACCCGCCTCCGGCGGCGTGACTATCTACTGATTACCCTTTTGGCCAGCAGTGTGGCACCGACCGCCCTGTTGCTCGGGGTGGAAGTGGCAAGCTTACCTGCGGTGGGT
>CAZAGN010000007.1:0-3902 GCA_964484905.1 uncultured bacterium
GCCGATGTTGCTCGTCATGATGATGATCGTATTTTTGAAATCGACGGTACGCCCCTGAGAATCGGTGACGCGGCCATCGTCCAAAATTTGCAGCATCACGTTAAAGACATCGGGGTGCGCTTTTTCGATTTCATCGAACAAAATTACAGCGTAAGGACGGCGGCGGATTGCCTCAGTCAGTTGGCCGCCTTCGTCGTAGCCGACATAACCTGGTGGCGCACCAATCAGCCGCGAGACGGTGTGCTTCTCCATGTACTCCGACATATCGATGCGCACCATTGCCTCTTCGGTATCAAACAAGAAGGAAGCAAGCGCCTTCGCGAGCTCAGTTTTGCCCACACCCGTTGGCCCCAGAAAGATAAAGCTGGCAATCGGGCGGTTCGGGTCGGCTAGCCCCGCTCGCGATCGTTGGATTGCATCAGCAACCGCAGTTACGGCTTCTCTTTGGCCAATGACACGCTTGTGCAGTTCATCTTCCAGGTTCAGGAGCTTAGCTTTTTCCGACTCGACAAGGCGGCTAACAGGAATACCGGTCCACTTCGAGATAATCTCGGCAATATCCGCCTCGGTCACCTCTTCCCGCAGCAGGGTCTTGCCTTTGCTGGATTGGGGCGTATGCGCTTCAGCATCGAGAAGCTTGCGTTGCAGCTCGGCGAGCTTGCCATATTTCAGCTCGGCCGCCCGGTTGAGGTCGTAATTACGCTCGGCCTGCTGAATTTCGATACCCACACGGTCAATTTCTTCTTTGATCGCTTGAATTACATCAATGCTTTGCTTCTCAGATTGCCATTGGGCACTGAGGGCGGTCTGATCTTCCTTGAGATCGGCCAGTTCTTTATCGAGGCGTTCGAGGCGTTCGCGGGAGGCCGCATCACTTTCTTTTTGCAGCGAGAGTTTCTCCATTTCAAGTTGGAGAATTTTGCGATCAATTTCGTCAAGTTCTTCGGGCTTGGAGGTAATCTCCATCTTCAGGCGGGCGGCTGCTTCATCCATTAAATCGATTGCTTTGTCGGGCAAAAAGCGATCGCTAATATAGCGACTGGAGAGCATTGCGGCGGCGACAAGGGATGAGTCAGCGATACGCACCCCGTGATGCACTTCGTAGCGCTCTTTGAGACCCCGCAAAATCGAGATCGTGTCTTCGATGGTCGGTTGATCAACAAAGACCTGCTGGAAGCGGCGTTCGAGGGCAGCATCTTTTTCGATAAATTGGCGATATTCATCGAGGGTTGTCGCACCAATACAGCGCAACTCACCCCGGGCCAGCATCGGTTTGAGAAGGTTGCTGGCATCCATCGCACCTTGGGTGGCACCCGCACCGACAACGGTATGAATTTCATCGATAAAGAGAATCACCTGACCTTCGGCATCGGTCACTTCTTTGAGCACTGCTTTGAGGCGCTCTTCAAATTCACCACGATATTTGGCGCCGGCAATCAAAGCCCCTAAATCCAGCGAAATGAGGGTGCGATCTTTCAAAGATTCCGGCACATCACCACTGATAATGCGCTGGGCCAAACCCTCAGCAATAGCTGTTTTACCAACACCGGGCTCACCAATCAAGACCGGATTATTTTTGGTACGCCGTGACAAGATTTGGATGGTGCGACGAATTTCGTCATCACGGCCAATGACGGGGTCAAGCTTACCTTTTTGGGCAAGTTCCGTTAGATCGCGGCCGTAGCGCTCTAAGGCTTCGTACTTCACTTCGGGATTTTGGTCGCTCACGCGGTTATTGCCTCGCACTTGCATAATCGTTTGCCGCAGCCGGTTTTCATCGAGGCCCAATTCCCGCAAGAGCCCCCGACCGAAACGCTCGTCTTTGGCCACACCCAGCAGCAGGTGCTCGATAGAAATAAAGTCGTCGTTGAATTCTTTGCGGTGCGCCTCGGCGCGATCCAGCAACGTATCCAGACTACGCCCCAGATAAATCGAGCCTGTGCCCGAAACCTTGGGTTGGCGGGTGATGAAGGCGTCGGTATAGTCGCGGGCCTTGGTAGGGCTGGCGTTTAGCTTTTGGAGGACGGTTGTGGCGAGGCCGCCGTCTTGCTCGAGCAAGGAGCGCATTAAATGCTCGGCTTCAATTTGTTGCTGTTGGTACTGCTTGGCGACATCGGGGGTACGGACGATGGCTTGCCACGCTTTTTCGGTAAATTTATTCGGATCGGTGGGTTGCATCGGGCAGCACCTCGGAAGTTGGCACAGTTCTATTGTAGATAGCGGCGGTGGTCGGATGCGGGCGGGTTGCCTCCCTTAAAATGGAGGGAATGCTCGCCGGGTTGCTGATGCTAGAACAAACGCTGGATTTAAATGTTTTGGGCGAGCCGCTGCAAGTGTGCAGCCGTGACCCGCTCACGGGGTTTTATCGCGATGGCTGTTGCAGCACTGGCGCCGATGATCAGGGGGTGCATGTGGTCTGTGCCCAGGTGACGGCCGCATTTTTGGAGTTCTCGCGATCGCGAGGGAACGATCTCAGCACCCCCGTACCGGCTTATCGCTTTCCGGGCCTTAAACCCGGCGATTGCTGGTGTCTGTGTGCCGCCCGTTGGCGGGAAGCCTGGGAAGCCGGTGTGGCACCGCCGATTCGTTTGGCAGCGACCCACCAAGCGGCTTTGCAGTATGTGCCTTTGGCGGTGTTGCAAGAGCACGCCCTAGTCGATTAGCTGAGGCACTGTAGGCTTCAGCCAACCTTTCGCCAGCAAAACCTCACCAATCTGCACCGCATTGAGGGCTGCACCCTTGCGGATTTGATCGCCGCAGATCCAAAGATCAAGACAGCGCTCGTGGGACATATCCTGGCGAATCCGGCCTACGCCGACGGCATCTTTACCACTTACATCAATGGGCATCGGAAAGTGCTGCGTCTGCCAATCGTCGATCAGAATAACCCCCGGCGCTTCCGCCAGGATCGCTTTGGCCTTGACCGGATCGAAGGGAGCTGTGAATTCGACATTCAGGGCTTCGGCATGGGCACGCGGCACCGGCACCCGAACACAGGTCGCATTCACCCGCAAATCAGGGGCATGGAGCATCTTGCGTGATTCATTGACCATCTTCAGCTCTTCTTGGACATAGCCACTGGCTTCAAGGGGGCTGTTGTGCAAAAAGAGATTGAATGCAATCGGGTGTGGCAACACTGTCGCCACAGGTGCATCCCCGGCCAGAATGGCGCGCGCTTGATCTTCAAGCTCGGTCATGGCTCGTGCCCCCGCACCGCTGGCCGATTGATAGGTGGCGGCGATAATGCGCTGAATGGGGTTGACGCGGTGCAAGGGTGCGAGGGCTACCAGCATCAAAATGGTTGTGCAGTTGGGGTTAGCGATGATCCCGGCATGACCTTCTAGGTCTTCAGGATTCACCTCGGGCACAACCAAAGGTACGTTCGGATCCATCCGAAAGGCACTGGAGTTATCAATCATGGTCGCCCTGGCCGCCGTGATCGCTGCCGCCCACTGCCGCGAAACACTCGCGCCCGCAGACGCAAAGACGAGATCAACACCAGCAAAGGCGGCTTCGGTGACGGGCTCAACCGGAATGGCTTGCCCTGCAAAGGTCAGGGTCGAACCCGCCGATCGCGAGGAGGCGAGCAGCTTGAGATTAGTGATCGGGAACTGGCGTTCGGCCAAAATAGAGAGCAGTTCGACCCCGACAGCGCCCGTAGCGCCCAAAATGGCGACGTTCATAGACCCCAGATGTTGATGCGGTCTGCCCATTGTAACGGCATCAGGGTACGGGGTTTAGGGCAAGCCATTCATCGCTAGCATGAAGAAAATGTATCTCAGGGATCAGGCGATGTCGTCATCGAAATGGGTCGCAATTATTACCGGGGCGCTGGCGCTGTTGATCAGCTTTGCCTATCTTTTGGTTGTGCAGTTTATTGATTTTCGGGGTGAGTTTCTGCC
>CAZAGN010000007.1:4002-7554 GCA_964484905.1 uncultured bacterium
GCAGGCCGCAATCGCCCCCAGGTGGGCAATCTCATAGCCGTGGGTGTTTTGGGTCGGAAAGGCCAAACAAGCACCCCGCCCGACATGGCCCAGCTTCATCGCGATCGAGGCATCGCTGCCAAAACCACGAATGATCGCCCGTTGAATGGGGATGGCAGCTCTCTGGGCGGCGGCAGCCAGCTGATCGGTCAAAAACTCGTCATACAGACCATGACCATCCTGGGAGAGCAACACCGGATCGCTTGAAAATCGAATGGGGTACTCTGGCGCCACAGGGCAAATTTCGAGGGCAATGAGGGCGTGTAGGTGCTGTCGTTGACTGAAATAGAGAGCCCCCAGGGCGCCCACTTCTTCTTTGGCCGAGGCAACGAGATAGACATCGACAGCGGGCGGATGCACCTGAAGCTGCTCGGCGAGTTCGAGCAGAATGGCCAGCGAGGCTTTGTTATCGAGGGTGTAGCTCGCGATGACCTCGGGCGTGAGGCGGAGGGGCTGTTTGCGATGTTTGCTGACGACAACCCGCGTACCCGGACGAATGCCCAGGGTGGCCAAGGCTGCCGGGGTCTGACAGGTTTCAACCCAGGCATCTTCCCAGCGCACAGGGATTTGATCTTGCTGCGCCTTTTGGGGCGATTCGTGGGAAATATGGCGTGAGCCGAAGCTCAGCACACCCGTGTAGGTGGCCTGATCACCCAGCAGATCAACCGCGCCTTCGCCATAAATCCAGGGATAAGCCCCCCCCAAGCGGCGAATGTAAATACGGCCATCAGGCCCAATATGATCGACAAGGGCACCAATTTCGTCTTTGTGGGCCGTAATCGCGATCGCCAAAGGCTGGTCAGAGACCATCGCGAGCTGAGCGTTGCGACCCGGTATGTGTCGAATGAGGTTGCCCGCATTATCGACGTACGCCTCTGGCCAGAGTGTCTGGAGGTAGCGATCCACTTCGGTTTCGACACCACTGGGTGAGTGGCACATCACCAAATGACTAATGTGTGCAAAGAGGCTGTCTAGGCGAGATGCCGTAACGGGTGGTGTGATGTCGCTCATACAGCCATTCTAGGCTGGGGTCTGAAACCTGTCTGCGGGTAGAGAGGGCAAGCGATTGAGGCTCGCAAAGCATCACCTCATAATCAGGTTTACCGATCACTGCGAACCCAAACGCAAAAACCGCCGAGAGCCGCTAGTTGCTGCCGCTAGCTATAATCAGTGCCAACATCAAGGTGAGGCCATGCAATCCGGTATTCAAGCAGATGATGTGATGCGTCGCTACGAAGAAGGCGATTATGACTTTCAAAGTCATGATTTACGGAGCCTGAATCTTAGTGAGATGGTGCTGACCTATGCCGATTTCCGCAATGCTAATTTGCGCGGTATCGAAATGAGTGGCACAGACCTCAGCGAGGCTCGTTTTAGTGGCGCATCCCTGCGGGGTGCCAACCTGAGTGGCTCTGATTTGAGTGCAGCGGATCTAAGCGAGACCGACTTGCGCGGCGTTAATGTTATGGGTAGCGATCTCCGCGAAGCTAACCTCGATGGGGCTGAACTCGCTGAAGCGGATTACGACCTTTTTACCCGTTTTCCCCTCGATTTTGACCCCGAAAGTGCTGGGATGGTATTGCAGTTTCAACGCCAGTGAGCCGGTTCTGTTGTGGTAGTGTTTTGGGCTGGCTTCGCCTATGATGCGGTCAGTCCTGGGTGAGTCCAGCATGAGTGACACGATTTTCGCCAGAATTATTCGTCGTGAAATTCCGGCGGCGATTGTTTACGAAGATGAGCACGTTCTAGCCTTTCGGGATGTTGCGCCCCAAGCGCCGGTTCATATTCTGATCATTCCGAAAAAGCCCATTGCCCAAATTGAACTGGCAACCGCCGAAGATCGCGATTTACTAGGGCATATGTTGCTGACGGCTAGGGCGATCGCGACGGAATTGGGGCTCCTCGATGGCTATCGTCTGGTGATTAACAATGGTGATCAGGGTGGGCAGACAGTCTATCACCTGCACCTGCATCTCCTGGGTGGGCGGGATCTGGCCTGGCCGCCGGGTTGAACCAGCCATTGATGTTTACAAGCTCCGGCTCGAGGCCAGGCGCACTTTACCCTGGCTGGCCCAGGATTGCAGCAAATCAACCTGTTCGCGGGCTGTCCGGGCCAGAGGAATAATCTGGGCGGCGGCTTCAAGAATATCGTCGTTACTAAAGTCACGATTTTGGCTGAAGGCAAGGTGCATCGCTTCGGTGAGGGTTTGCTCAATTTCAGCCCCCGAAAAGTCCGGTGTTTCGTAGGCCAGACGCTTGATGTCGTAGCTGCGGATCGTTTGCGGGCGCAGGCGATTGAGATGCACCGTAAAAATCTCAGCTCGCTCGTTTTGGTTGGGCAAATCAACAAAGAAGATTTCGTCGAAGCGGCCCTTCCGGAGCAGCTCGGGTGGTAAGAGTTGAATGTTATTGGCCGTGGCAACGACAAATACAGGCGCTTGTTTTTCGGCCATCCAGGTCAGTAGGCTGCCAAACACGCGGCTGGTGGTGCCGCCATCCTGGCTGCTGCCAAAGGCTTTATCAATTTCATCAATCCAGAGGATGCAGGGGGCCATTGCTTCGGCTAGTTGAATGAGCTGCCGCGTCCGGGCTTCTGATTCACCAACCAACCCCGCAAAAAGCCGACCGACATCGAGCCGCAGCAGCGGCAGTTGCCAGTGGTGGGCAATCGCTTTGGCCGTCAGCGATTTGCCCGTACCCTGAATACCCACCAGCAATAAGCCCCGTGGCTGCGGTAGACCATACTGACGCGCTTGTTCGCTAAAGGCGCTACCCCGCCGTAAGAGCCAGGTTTTGAGCTGGTCGAGGCCGCCAATATCAGCGATCGCGATTTGAGAGGGGTAGAACTCGAGGATTTGGGTTTGGCGAATTTTTTGTTGCTTTTCGGCCAGGATTAGATCGAGAGTTGCCGGTGCCAGGTAGCCCCAGGTCGCGATCGCCCGCGCAATCGCTTGCTCAATCCGGTTGAGGGTTAAGCCCTGGCAGGCGCGTACTAGGGCATCGAGATCGGTGGCGCTGGGGACAAGGCGCTGGATGGTTTGGCGGATGGTTGTCGCCTCAGGCAGCTCAAAATTGAGTACCGTCACAACTTCGCTCAAGTCGGGTGGGATTTCGAGGGTAGGCGCCAGAATCAGAATTGACTTGGGCTGAGACCGAAGCTGCCGCGCCAGGTTGCGCAGTTGGCGTGTGACCGCAATATCACCCAAAAAACGCTGAAAATCGCGCAGAACACAAACTACAGGCAAATCAGGATGGGTCTTGCTAACCCATTCGAGGGCTTGCAAAGGATTGCGCTTAGCAAAACCCGGCTCACCCTTGTCATAGCCGGCAACAAAATCCCAGGTGTAGATCGTAAAGTCGGTTGCTGCCGTCGCGATCGCGAGCTCCGCCCGTTCTTCTTCGGGGGTCGCCACATAGAGCACCGGATAGCGCGCCCGCAGCAGCATATTTAATTCGGTCGTAAAGTCAGACGCCATGATCAAACATTGAGACAGTACCTGCAAAAGCTCAACC
>CAZAGN010000007.1:7654-32611 GCA_964484905.1 uncultured bacterium
AAGCTCAACCTGTAGAGGCTCAGCCAGCCAGACATCTAGCTTAGCGGTCTAGTTGACATCACTACCGCTGCCCCGACTAATGCCTTCAGTGTCAACCCAATTAAAGTCACTGACGCGCAGTTGCACCGAGCCTGCTTCTTGTACTGGGTTGTAGCGGAGTAAAACACCATAGGTACGGCGGTCGTAACTGAGGCTGTAGGTGGTGTCGAGTTGGCGGCGGGTGTTGAGATCGATCACTGTTTCTGCACCAATCCGAATTGGGCCATAAAGCTGCTGGAGAATGCCAACCCGTAAGCGCTCACTGGCCGTGAGCCGATCAAAGAAAAAGGGGGAAGCCCCCGACAAAAAACCATTAGAGTACGTCACCTGAAACTGCGTAAAGTCAAAACTATCGTCGATAAAATTGCCCAACACCGTCTCGACGCCAATGCTGCCCAAAAGATAGCTCTGGGTTTTGCCGTCGGTATAACCAGCGTGGCTCGCTGTGACGCCAGCATTCAGCCAAACACCGGGCTGCACGGGTTCGGAGCTAAAGCGAAGCAGGCTGAGATCATCCACAACATTGCCCAGCCAGAGGGGAATGCGGCGGCTGAGGCTGGCATCCAGGCGTAAGCGCCCCAAACTGATTTCAGGACTGGCATCGGCCAAGGCTGCCGTTGGGCTGGCTGTAATAAACTGCTCGCCCCGCGCCGTAATCCAATCCGCCGAGGCATTAACGCTGGCAAAGATCTCGCTGCTACCCAATTCCCAGCGCGGTGAATCGTAGCTCACACCGGTCATGTGACGGACGGTTTGCGTGCCCGTAAATTCGGTGCCAAAGCGCTGCCGATAACGGTAGCTGAGGCTGAGGTTGCCGCGGCCCAAGGGGATCTGGTGACTGAGGACGCCCCGTGTGCGCTCATCAAGTTGATTGATAATCAGGCCGTTGACTTCGATAAAGAGACGGCTGATGTGGTTGTTGAGGTGACGGACTTGAAACTCGAGATCGACCCCCAGCCCCGCCAAAATGCCATCCGGATCAGCAATCAGGCGCTGGGGAATGAGCTTGGGTGAGAGCACCAAGCTAAAGCGCGGCTCTTCGAGCAGTTCAAAATTCTGCTGTACCTGAAGCCCGCCATCGCGGTTGTCAAAATCGATGGTGATCGGGGGGCGGCGACCGAGGGTATCGAGGCGCAGACGGTTGACAAAGCTAGGTAGCCGAAAGCGCTGATCAAAGACAAGGTTGGCACCGGTCGCGATCGCGACCGACTCACCGCTCGGCAAAATCGTCACGGTGGTGCGCTCGGCTTCAATCTCCAGCTCGGGCGGATCGAGTGGATCGTTGGTAATCCGTACTGTCTCACCCACCCAGCCTGCCGATGTTAGGGCGATACGTTCGGCTGTAAACCGCACCAGGTTTGCCTCAGGTGTGGTCGTACCTGCTAGGTTGAGTGTATCGACATTTTCAATATCTAGTAGCCCCCGCGCCTTCAGCAGTTCGCCCGTTTCGCTCTTGAGGTCGTAATCGAGGCGATCACCTTGCAGGCGTTGCCGGCCCAGCTCAATCTCGATATTGCCCGTGGCTGTGACTGTCTGGGCTTGCAAATCAACACTGAGGCGATCAGCCCGGAGGGTCGCGGCACCAAAGGCCAGCTCAACGTTGCCCTCTGCCTCAAAGGTATCTTCGGTATAGCGCTGGCGGTCGGCCCGCAGGCGTAAGGGCATTGCTTCGGGGGGTGGCTCGGGGGCCATCTGGCGCTCAGCGGTCAGAGCTGCTCCACTATCATCAGTAGCAAGCTCGGTAGCAAGGGTATCGGCACGGTGGATCGCGGGCAGAGCATGGGCAGGCTCGAGCAAGAGCAGCAAGAACGCGAACACAGCACCCTTCCTCAACTGATTGCTAGCATAGTTCACTCTGGACGGTGACGCGCTCGCCTACGATGACAGCAGTGGCATCTGAGGCTTAGTCGTGTTGCAGCAGCTCCTTCAACCGCAGGTCGTTGTCGGCGATACGATCTTGGCGCTGCCAATCACGGTGCTGCAAGCACGGGGGATCACGGCTTTGATGCTGGATATTGACGATACGTTAGTACCCCTTCGCGATCGCGAGGTGCCTGTTGCCGTCACCGCCTGGGTCGCCGCCCAGCGGCCTCACTTTCAGATGTGGTTGGTTAGCAATAACTGGAACCAGCAGCGCATCAGTCGCATTGCTACCCACCTCGATTTGCCCTATATCAACCGCGCCGGTAAGCCCTCCCGCCGTGCCCTCAAAGTCGCGATCGCGAATATGCAGGTGCCCCGCGAGCAGGTTGCCATGGTTGGCGATCGCCTCTGGACAGATGTTTTGGCGGCGAATCGACTAGGGGTTGTCAGTATTCTGGTTGACCCTCTATCCGGCAGCGGTGGCTCCCTCGAACGGCGCCTTAGTCGCCTCTGGGGTGTCAATCTCCAGAAAACCTCAGCAGACAATAGCGCTCCCTTTGCGGTTATCCAGGCTGTTTAGTCTATGTCCCTCGGCAATGGCTCAGCATCTTAAGCGTAAGCGTGTTGACTATCCATACTTCTGGCCCGGGATTTTCTGCCAATTGAGGGTCACGCTACTACATCGAATACATCGAAAATTGCCCGTAGGCAACGATATTCAGAAACAGTAAATCAAAAAAATAACAACTCAAGTAGTCTGCCGAAGCCGATAGTTTGGACTGTATGCAGGCAAATGTCAAAACTTAGACAACATGGTGAACTAGCATTGCGCTAGGCCCCCGCTAGGCTTTTGTGCTGTCATGCTATGAATAATAGCGAAGCACAATCGTCTCGCAAGGATAAGCCTATGAAAGCCTCTGAGCGGCACACTCCCGACGACCTCGCCTTTGAGGATCTCGAAGAAGAGTGGGACGACGACGATGGTGGCGATGGCGGTTCGGGCTTTCTGTCCTGGATTGCTTTACTTGTGCTTGCGGCCTCAACTGCTGGTATTGGTATGGGCTTGTCCTGGCTGTTTTCAGCCTCAAACGATACGCACGTCATCGCCATGCCCGACTGGCTTCAGCGAGACACCCCCCCCTCTGAGCCACCTGTGATGGTTGATGTGGCCGATTTGCCACAAAGTAGTTTGCCACAAAGTAATGTCGGCTCTGGCCTGAACCCAACACCTGAGCGTTCGCCATTAACACCCAATAACCCTCAGGTTCGCCCGCCCCAAGCGAATTTGCGGGCTACACGCGACTTTACTGATTCACCTGAACTGACGGCACCGCCGTTACGGGAAACGACACCCCCCGAACCGCAAGCTGTTTTTGCCGCTGCACCTGTAGCTGAGTCTTTTGAGGTTGTCCCCCCTGATGATGGTGGTGTGATCGATTTGGGTGAGAACCGGGGCGAAGGTAATTTTGTTGTTTTGGTCAGCTATCTCAATGATGCCAGCTTGGCTCAGGCGCGCCAGGTCGTCACGGATGCATTTGTGCGTGAAATGGGCGGCACAACCTATATTCAAGTCGCGGCCTTTAGCCAGATCGAGTATGCGCGACACATGGCTGATGAGCTGCAAGCCCAAGGCTTAGATGTCACAATCACGCAGTAAATACAAGCAGTAGGAGCGGGATGGCCTAGGGTGGTGCAGGTCGGTGAGCAGGCCCCTGACTTTACGGCGACCGCTGTTGTAGGGCAGCGTTTTGCAAGGGTTAGTTTGGCCGATTATCGCGATCGCGACGTTGTGCTCTTCTTTTATCCCCTCGACTTTACCTTTGTCTGCCCAGGCGAGGTTATGGCCTTCTCTGATCGCCAAGCCGAATTTGCCGCCCTCGGCTGTGACCTTCTGGGTGTTTCGGTTGATAGCGAATATGCCCACCTCGCCTGGATTCAGACACCGCGTGAGCAAGGGGGCGTCGGTGAATTGGCCTATCCCCTGATTTCCGATCTAAACAAATCAATCAGTGAACGTTACGGCGTCCTTACCCCAGCCGGGGTCGCGTTGCGAGCGCTGTTTATCATCGACCGCAAGGGCATTATCCAGCACAGCACCATCAACAACCTAAACATTGGGCGTAGTGTTGATGAAGCCCTACGGACGCTGCAAGCGGTGCAGCACGTGGCAACAAGCCCGAATCGAGCCTGCCCCATCGACTGGCAACCGGGCAACCCCTTGCTGAAACTGGATGCGTTTTAAGCTCTAGCCTGAGCAGTTACTCAGACGCAATACAGCTGAATCAACCTAATGAGTGAAGCTTCCAAAAATGCCCTAAGCGGCTGTTGGCAGTGGCTCCACAAGGCGTTCCTTCTCAGCCAAATAAGCCGCAATTTGCGCCTCAATCTCGACCTTCACCAGCTTGCGATATTCACCAAAATGCTCGATTTGGGCGCACACAGCCAGGTAGCTGCTGACACCACCGGGGTTTTGGCGGATCATGCCCGCGAGGTTACGCCAAAACTGCCAGCGTGTTTCACGGATCAAGCCCTGCCGCCAACAAATAATCAACAGCGCCTTCAGCACACGCCAATCCAGCGCCTTGCGATCGCGACGTTTGCCTTTTTTCGGATAGGTCGCCTCCCCTAGCAGCAAGAAATGACGATAGGTTCGATTCAAAAACCGCACAGGGTCGTACAGTTCCCAAAAGGCATCGACATATTCTTGGGCAATGTCTTCGAGGGGGCGAGTCGGCACAAAATTCATTAGGGTCGTTTGGTTGATGTTGGCTGACTTCTCGCGCAGGCGACCTTCACGTTCAAGGCGATGCCACAGCGCCGTATCGGGCAATGCCTGTAACATACTAAAAATAGCAGTTGGGATTGTTGTTTGCTCGACAAACTGAACAATACGCTGTCCGGCACCGGCTTTTTCACCATCAAAGCCAATAATGAAACCTGCCATCACCCGCAAACCGGTGCGCGCAATTCGGATCACGGCCTCACTGAGCGGATCGCGGGTGTTTTGGTGCTTTTGCGTCAGGGTCAAGCTATCAGCATCCGGGGTTTCAATCCCCAAAAAGACGGCGCCAAAGTTACAGGCAACCATCTGCAACATCAGCTCTTCGTCTTGGGCCAAATCAACCGACGCTTCGGTGGCAAAGGAAAAGGGATACTCATGCTCGACCATCCAGGGCTGGAGCGCTTTGAGCAGTAACTTGACATTGCGCTTATTGCCGATAAAATTGTCATCCACCATGAAAATGCTGCGCCGCCAGCCTAATGAGTAGAGATACTCTAACTCCGCCAGCAGTTGTTCGGGGGTTTTAGTACGCGGCTTGCGGCCATAGAGGACGATAATGTCGCAAAACTCACACTGAAAAGGGCAACCCCGCGAAAACTGTACCGACATCTCCGCATAGGCATCAAAGTTCAATAAATCAAAGCGGGGAATCGGGGTTGTGCTCACATCGGGGCGTTCGCCACCCGAGCGAAAGGTACCGCTCGGCTCACCTTGCTGGATCGCCGCCACAAACAGAGGCAAGGTAATCTCACCCTCATCCAAGATGAGATAATCAGCACCAGCTTCGAGGGCCTCATGGGGTAGCGCGGTGGGGTAGGGGCCGCCGACCGCTACTTTTTTGCCGCGCCGTTTGCCTTCGCGAATTTGCGCCAGCAAATCCTCCTTTTGAACGATCATGGCCGACATAATCACCACATCGGCCCAGTCCCAATCGGCATCGGTTGCTGCCTGAACGTTGCGATCAACCAAACGAAATGACCAGTCTTGGGGGAGCAATGCCGCAACAGTAATGAGCCCCAGGGGTGGCAGCATCGCCTTGCGATCTAGCAGTGCCAGGGTTTTCTCAAATGACCAAAAACTTTTGGGAAAGTAAGGGTACAGCAGCAAAACCTTCATACCCACACCTCGTGGTAAGCACCGCATCCGTAGAGCTGCAGCGCGTTTTTATGATTATTACGGATATTTTCGATTTCCTGCTATTTTCGCGGACATATTTTTCATCCAGCCGCGCCTGTTCTACCGGTTGAACACCATTAAGTTTATGAAAATTTAGATATTCTCATCTTGAATTGCAAACTTCATGACCGGGCGTGGTGCAATCTCAGCGGCTCGCCGGAACAGTGAAGACAGACGACAATAAGAACATTACCTATGGATTACCCATGTCTGTCTGGCCCGATGAGCAGCTTACCTTTACCCCTGTTGCGCCCGAGGGTGATGCGGTACCGCTCATTTTTGCTTTTCCCAATACCTACAGCATTGGCATCACCAGCCTGGGCTACCAAATTATCTGGGCCACCTTGGCCAGCCGCCCGGATGTGGCGGTCAGCCGCCTGTTTACCGATAGTGCCGAGCCCTTGCCCCAACGTCCCGAGCTTTTGGGCTTCTCCGTGTCTTGGGAGCTGGATTTTATCAATATCCTCAATCTTCTTGAACAGCTCCAGGTGCCCATTCGCAGTCGCGATCGCGACTCCAGTCATCCCCTCGTCTTTGGCGGTGGCCCGGTGCTCACGGCTAACCCTGAACCCTTTGCCGAATTTTTTGATGTCGTGCTCTTGGGCGATGGTGAAGAGCTGCTGCCAGAGTTTATTGAGACCTATCGCCAGGTTCGGGGTCGCGATCGCGAGGGCCAACTGAAGCGCCTAGCCCAAGTGGAGGGGATCTACATCCCCGCCCTCTACCGCCCCTGCTACGGCGGCCCCACCGAACCCCAAGTTGGTGTCGAACCCCTCGATGCGGATGTACCCACTGTGGTCAAAAAGCGCACCTTTCGCGGTACCACCCTTTCGGCTTCAACGGTCGTTACCCCCCAAGCTGCCTGGGAAAACATCTACATGGTAGAAGTCGTGCGCAGTTGCCCCGAGATGTGCCGTTTCTGCCTGGCCAGCTACCTGACCTTGCCCTTTCGGGTGGCCAACCTCGAAGAGAGCCTCATTCCGGCCATTGAGCGCGGCTTGCAGTACACCCAGCGGCTGGGCTTACTCGGGGCCTCGATTACGCAACACCCCCGCTTTGGTGAAGTGATCGAGTATCTCGGGCAAGATTGCTTCGCCGATGTTCAGCTCAGCTTGGCCTCGGTGCGCACTGGCACCGTCACCGAAGACCTCACACGCCTGCTGACCGCACGCGGCAGCCACTCCCTGACGATCGCGATCGAAAGTGGCTCCCCCCGCCTGCGCGAGATCATCAACAAAAAACTCGAGAACTGGGAAATCGAAGCCGCCGTTGCCGCCGCCGCCGCTGGCGGACTGAGTCACCTCAAGTTCTACGGCATGGTCGGTATTCCCGGCGAGCAGAGTCATGATCTTGACTTGACCATAGAGTTACTGGAGCAACTGCGCAAACAGGTTAAAGGCTTACGCTTAGCCTTCGGCTGTAGCACCTTTGTTCCCAAAGCGCAGACCCCCTTTCAATGGTCGGGTGTCGATACCCAAGCCGAGAAAAAACTCAAACGTCTCCAAAAAGAGCTGCGTAACCTACAGTTCCGCCCCGAAAGCTATAACTGGTCGGTCATTCAGGCGCTGATTTCCCGTGGGGATCGGCGGGTAGCCGAGATCCTGCTTTTGGTACGCGACTTTGGCGAATCTCTGGGCAGCTACAAACGCGCCTTCAAAGAACTCAAAGGCCAACTGCCACCCCTCGCCTACTACGTCCACGAAACTTGGCCTGAAGATACCTGGCTGCCCTGGCAACACATTCAGGGGCCGCTTAGCATTACCCGCCTCCAAGAGCACCGTGAGCAAGCCCTGGCCCTGGTTTAGTGCGCCCTGCCTAAGCTGGTGGATTGCAAAGGCTGTTCCAGGCCATCGGGGGGAGAACGATCGCGATTTTTGCCTTGGCGGTTTGTCGCAGAGGATGTTTTGTCACAGAGGTTAAGGAGACACTGGCGATGCAACGACCCATCTACTGCGATCACCAGGCAACAACCCCCGTAGACCGGCGGGTGCTGGCCGCTATGGAACCCTACTGGACAGATATGTTTGGCAATCCGGGCAGTGGTCATCGCTATGGCTGGGAGGCCGCCGCCGCCGTAGATCGATCGCGAACCAGCCTTGCCCAGTTTGCCAACGCGACCCCCGAGGGTGTCATCTTTACGAGCGGTGCAACCGAAGCGAACAACCTTGCGATTAAGGGCATTGCGGAGGCGCATCTTGAGCGGGGTCGGCATTTGGTGAGTGTTGTTACCGAACATGCAGCGGTTCTCGACCCACTGCGCTACTTGGAACGCTTGGGCTTTGAGGTAACACTCTTGCCCGTGCAGCCCGATGGCCTGCTAGATCTTGACCGTCTGCGGGCAGCGCTGCGACCGGATACGATTCTGGTATCAGTCATGGCCGCAAACAACGAAATCGGTGTGCTGCAACCCCTAGCCGAAATTGGCACACTCTTGCAGCAGTCTGACCCCAAACCCTTTTTTCATGTTGATGCCGCCCAAGCACTGGGCAAAATCCCCCTCGATATGCAGGCGATGGGAATTGATTTACTGTCACTGACCGCCCACAAAATCTATGGCCCCAAAGGTATCGGCGCACTCGTTGTCCAAGCAGGCATTGATCTAGCGGCGCAGTTACATGGCGGCGGCCAAGAGCAGCAACGGCGGGCGGGCACCCTCTACGTGGCTCAGATTGTTGGTTTCGCAACAGCGGTCGAAATTGCCACACCTCAAGCGCAAACCGAGCTTCTGGCCCTGCGAACCTTTCTCTGGCAGCAGCTTCAGAACCTAGACGGCGTGACCCTGAACGGCGCTTGGCAGCCCCGCCTCGCCGGTAATTTGAATGTCAGTTTTGAGGATGTACCCGGTAACAGCCTGCTGAGTGCGATTCGCGAAACCGTGGCGGTCTCCAGTGGTTCGGCCTGTAGTGCAGGCAAGCCATCTCACGTTCTCAAAGCTTTGGGGCGCAGTGCTGCCGAGATTCAAGCCAGTGTGCGTTTTGGTCTGGGGCGAGGGATGACACGGGCTGAGTGCGAGCAGATTGTTGCGGCTGTCACCACCGCCGTACACCAGTTACGACCCTAAGCCGCAGTTCATTCACTGTATGATAAGAGGCTGTTCCTTACCCTAGAGCCGCTCTCATGGACGACAAACTGCTGCTGATGATTCCGGGGCCGACGCCAGTGCCGGAGCGAACCCTACTGGCAATGGCAAAGCACCCAACAGGGCACCGCAGCAAGGCGTTTTCGGCCATTTTGGCTGAGGTGACAGACAATCTGCGCTGGCTGCACCAAACCACCCAGGATGTCTTTATCTATTCGGCCAGTGGTACAGGGGCGATGGAAGCCGCCATGGTCAACGTCCTCAGCCCTGGCGATCGGGTGCTGTGTGGCGTTAACGGCAAGTTTGGCGAGCGCTGGGGCGATATGGCCGATGCCTTTGGCATGCAGTGCGAGCGTATTGAAAGTACCTGGGGCGTTCCCTATGATGTCGAAGCCTTCCGCGCCAAGTTGGCAGCCGACACCGAAAAAACGATCAAAGCCGTAATCCTCACCCACAGCGAAACCTCCAGCGCTGTTTTGAATGATGTCAAGGCGATCGCGAGTTTGGCCAAAGCTCACGGCGAAGCCCTGGTGATTGTTGATGCCGTCACCAGCGTCGGTGCTACCTCTGTCGAGATGGATGCCTGGGGCCTGGATGTTGTCGCCTCGGGTTCCCAAAAGGGCTATATGATGCCGCCCGGTCTGGGTTTTGTCGCCGTTAGCGAACGGGCCATGGCCGCCACCAAGCGCTCAACCTTTCCGAAGTATTACTGGAGCTTTGAGTTCGCCCAGAAAAATCTCCAAAAGAGCACCACACCCTTCACGCCTGCCGTCAACCTCATCTATGCGCTGCAAGCCTCATTACAGATGATGCGCAACGAAGGCTTAGAGGCCATCTTTGCCCGCCATGCCCTGCTGCGCGATGCCGCCCAGGCCGGTGTTAAAGCCTTGGGCCTGGGTCTTTTGACCCCTGACGGTGCCGGTAGCCCCGCCGTCACAGCCGCTGTAATGCCCGAGGGCTTGGATGCCGATGTCGTACGGAGCCTGGTCAGCAAAAAGTTCGATATTTCCCTCGCTGCCGGTCAAGATCACCTCAAGGGTCGGATTTTTCGTATTGGCCACCTCGGTTTTGTCTCGGGGCGTGATTTATTGACCGCCTTTAGCGCCATCGAGTCGGGTCTGATTGCAGCGGGCTACGATGCTTTTGCACCGGGTGCGTCTGTAGCCGCCATCAGCAAGGTACTGAGCTAGAAGACCATGCTGCTGCTGGTCCAACATGGCATGACCGATACGCCGCGTACCCTCGCAGCACTCGCACGGCTTTTGTCGCCAGAGGCGGAGATCGTTGCGCCAGCTCTGGGCTACTGGCAGACGGTGTGGCGCTATCAACCCCTCCTTGATAGCCTCACTGCGGCGGCAGCGGCAGCCTTGGCGGCTCATCCCGATCTGCCGGTGCGGATTTTGGCAACCTCGCTGGGTGGGGTGTTGTGGCTGGATGTTTTGGCCGCGCACCCCGAGTGGTGGCCCAGAGTTGAGCGGCTAATCCTGCTGGGTTCACCGGTGCGGGGGGCTGAGTTGGCGCGGCTGTTACCAACGGGGGTGGGGCGATCTTTAGATCGCGATCGCGAGGCGATAGCCGCCCAGATTGCAACTCACATCCCGACCCTATCCCTAGCAAGCCGCACCCTGCTGGGCAGTGATGGCACCGTCAGTGTTACTTCAACTCAATTCCAGCATTGCCAGTGGCACTGTTTTGAGGGCGTCTGGCACAGCCAACTGCGCTGGCATCCGCAGGTGGTTCAGTATTTACAAGATTATTGGTCAAGATGACTCGGTACAGTGATGAAATGACTGTGGGCTAGCGCTTCGGCCTCAATAAGCTTGGTAGAGCAAGCAGCACCCCTCACCCTCACCCTCCGAACATAGCATTGTTGTACAGAAAGCTAAGGAGAGTTACCTTCAGACGTGAAAGATGTGATGTTGCTCAGACGAGAGGTAGCAGGTGATGAAGCTTCTAGCAACTCATCCCAACTGCTTGGTGGATTATTAGACCTAAGCATTTTTTCAAATGTTGCATAAGCATCTGTTTTATCGCCTCTAGCACGCTTGGTACTTTCATCATTAACCCAGGCATAAATGATAATTTTCTTCTTCTTGTTGAAACGAAAGAAGAGTCGGTACTGCTGGTAAAACTTGGCTCTGTACCAGTGCTTGTTCTCCTTACCAAGTGTCAAACCTTGACGATATATAGGATTCTCAGGATCAGCTGGTATTTTTGTGAAAACCAATTCGATAATGGCAGCCAGCAGTTTCGTCTGTCGCTTTGACTGAAAATCTTCAGGATTTTTCAGCTTTAGGCTTTGAACTTCTTGCATCAATCTTTCGATTTCAACCAGGATCAATGGGTGTGCCAGTAGAAGCCATCCATTGATTCTGGGTGAACTTTCCTCAACCAAGTCTATTCATCCTCTTCCAGGAAAGGAGCATCCAGGTCTAGATCGAGGCCACCCACAAGTTCTTTAGCTCGTGCATAGAGGTCTTGACTAAGTAATTGAATACGCTGCGGGTTGTTTTTCATGTCAGCCGACAAAAACTCTAAAAAGCTGTCGATCACTGGATCACCATCATTTTCTTGCTCAATAGCTTTTGATATGCGCACTTCTCCATTTGGGTCGATAGAGTACTCAATTTTGTCTCGTTTGGATAAACCCAAAGCTTTACGAACAGGGCTAGGCACTGTTGTTTGGTATCGGTCAGTAAGGCTAGAGCTATGACTAACTCTGCGGTCTGAAGTTGGGTTCATACTAACCTCTGCACAATCCGATCAACGTAGTAAGTCAAATAGTAATGCAGCTGCATTACTTAGTCAAGGATTGTTACATAAGCCAGTTACTCTCTGTAGAGTGCCATGCATCTTTACGGGCGCTCTACTGTTGCATCCTTCTAGCGGGGTTTCAAGCGCGAGAAATAGAGTCTAAGTATTTCAAGCTCTGCACCTGGACTAGTGGCAACAAGGTAAGGCGTTGTCATTGAGAAGAGGCATCAGGGCTGAAACGTCACTTGATTCTGCTGCCACTGCTCGGGCGAGTAAGTTTTGAGGGCAAGGGCATGAATCGCACCGCTGTCGAGATGCGCTTGGAGTGCGGCGTAGACCTGCTGATGTTGTTTAATCAGGGAGAGCCCCCGGAAGGCTTCGCTCACCAGCATCACTTGGTAGTGGTCGCCGCCCCCCGTCAGATCTTGCACTTGGATGGCGCTGTTGGGAAAGGCTTGGCTGAGAAGGTCATTGAGGGCTTGGGGTGTCATGGATGCGTTAGAGAGAAGGCGTTAAGTATGCCATACCCATTGATAACCACAGGTGATGGCTCACTATCATTTTACTCACTGGAGTACGAGCAAGCCTTTCATAATCGTCACGGCGCGCGCGAAGAAGCCCTCGAAAAATTTACCCTCCCCTGCGATCTGCTCCGACTGGCGCAAACCCGCAGCGAGCTCCATATTCTCGATGTTTGTTTTGGTTTGGGTTACAACAGCGGTGTGGCACTGGAATATCTCTGGCGTTTGAATCCCGCCTGTCGGGTTCATCTCTATGCCCTCGAGCTGCATCCTGATGTGCCCCACCAAGCGGCAAGCGCAGGCGTATGGGCGAGTTGGCCCTTTGCTGATCTCTGGCAGCAATGGCTGGCGACAGGAACCACTGAAACAGCGACGATCGCGACGGCAACCTTCCAAGGTCATCTGCTCTGGGGTGATGCACGGCAGACGATCCAGCACGTGCCCGAAGCTTGGGCCGATGCGATTTTCTTTGATCCCTTTGCCCCCTCCAGTTGTCCACAGCTCTGGACGGTTGAGTTTTTGCGGGCGGTGGCGGCGCGGCTGCACCCCCAAGGACGGCTAGCAACCTACTCTTGTGCGGCGGCCATTCGGACAGCCATGCAAGCAGCTGGGCTCGCGATCGGCTCCACGGCACCCGTGGGGCGACCTTGGCCCGGTACTGTCGCCGCCTGGAGCGCCGAGGGGCTACCGCCGTTGAATGAAGCCGAGCAGGCCCACCTAGCAACCCGGGCTGCCGTCCCCTATCGTGACCCCGAAGGGAGTGACGATCGCGACCAGATTATGCAGCGCCGCCAGCACGAGCAACAGCGCTCAACCCTCATGCCAACCTCCGAGTGGAAACGCCGTTACGGCGACCCTACAAGCAGAGTAAAGAGTCATTCAGAGGACAACGCTTACGGCTGACGCCCCAATTTACTAACCCGCATTAACTCCCAAAGAATGGCTTGCGCTGCACCCAGCGAAACTGCCCCGGCGTCAGCACGGCAATATCAACGGCACCACCACAGGTTTGCAAGCTAGAGCTGAATTTCTGGTAGGCAATCTGGGTTTTGACCCAGAATTCTGCCAGCTCAACACCATCCTGAAGGCTCATAGCATAGAGGGGAATCGGCGTTTTGGCGCTCCCCGTTTCGTCGATCGCGACCGCCAGATCTACAGCGCCACGGTCTTGCAGCGCCTGGTGATAGCGATAGGAGCGACCTTCAATCAGGCGGGTGACCGCGTCAAAATCACCATCCAGGCGGTAGTAAAAGCCTGAGTTGTCGCGCACTTGGGGCGGCGCTGCGGCGTCAATCACTAGTGTGAAAATGCGCCCATCGGCCCCACTTTCGGCATCCGGGTCAAAGCCCGCAATCAGCAGCGTAATTGACCCCGAATCGGCTTGGCGGAGGTACAGCGCTAGGGCTTCGGCCACCTCAACCACCTTGCAGGTATTGCGGGGGCGGATGCGGCTAAAGTCTTCGAGCCAGCTCGCGATCGTCCGACCCCGTACCGAACGGGTGCCACAGGTCAGTACGCCAATCGGCAGCCCCGCAATTTCAAGCAGTTTAACGTCGTTGTCAGAGACATAAACCGGCGCTTGGCCCGCGACAATCGTCACCCGCGAGTCGGCTGCCAGTACCATGCCATCGGAGACTTTACAGGCCACAATGATTGTCATTTGGACACCTCGTGCTGGGTTAAGCTGAGTAAGCAGGCTTCGTTACATTACGATATATGGCCGATATTGGCATCGTCACGGCTCAGTCCCACGACCGCCGCCGGGGGCAAATTCATGTTTACGACGGCGAAGGCAAGGGCAAATCTCAGGCGGCCTTGGGTGTGGTGCTGCGCTCGATTGGCCTCGGTATTGAAGCGGCTGTGCCCAGTCGGGTGCTGTTGGTGCGCTTTCTCAAGGGGCCGGGTCGCCCCTATGCCGAAGATGCGGCGATTGAGGCCTTGCAACGGGGTTTCCCCCATTTAATTGATCAACTGCGCACAGGCCGGGGTGAGTATTTCTCGGCGGCTGAGATTACCAAATTTGACAAACAAGAAGCCCGCCGCGGCTGGGATGTTGCCAAAGGAGCCCTAGCCTCAGGGTTTTACTCGGTGGTTGTCCTCGATGAGCTGAATCCAGTCCTCGATTTGGGCTTGCTCGATGTCGCTGAGGTGGTCAGTACCCTCAAGCGTAAACCCGAGGCGATGGAGGTGATCATCACCGGACGCGGTGCCTCTCAGTCAGTACTCGACATTGCCGATTTGCACTCCGAAATGCGGGCCGTCCGGCAGCGCGACGACCTCGACAGCACAGTTGGCGGCATCGAGATTTATACGGGCGGCGGCAAGGGCAAATCAACCAGTGCCTTGGGGCGCGCTTTGCAAGCCATTGGTAAGGGCATCAGCAAAGACTTGTCGCACCGCGTCTTGATTATGCAGTGGCTCAAGGGCGGCTCGGGCTACACCGAGGATGCCGCCATTCGGGCGCTCCACGACAGCTACCCGCATTTGGTTGACCACCAGCGCTGTGGTCGGGATGCGATTGTCTGGCGCGGTAAGCAGCAAGAGATTGACTATGTTGAGGCAGAGCGAGGCTGGGAGTTGGCCCGCAGTGCCATCGCCTCGGGACTGTATAAGACAATTATTCTTGATGAGCTGAACCCGACAGTTGATCTAGAGTTGCTCGAGGCTGACCCAATTGTGCAAGCCCTTTTGCGCAAGCCCAAAGACACTGAGGTAATCATCACAGGCCGCTGTCACACCCATCCAGCCTATTTTGATGTCGCCTCGGTGCATTCAGAGATGGTCTGCCACAAGCACTATGCCGAGCAGGGGGCAGACCTGAAGCGCGGTGTCGATTATTAGACAGGCCCATCAGAGGGCGTCGAGAGCATCTTTAATCGCGATCGCGATTTTGTGACCGCCTTGATTTGAGGGTTCAATGGGTGAGCTCGCCGCATAGTCCTCGGGCTCGGTGCAAATCTGGCGCAGGTCGATCAGGGGGATGTTATGGCGCTTGAGAATCTCCATGATCGCTCTGTTGTACCAGGGCAAGTAGTTTTGCATTGCGTAAAGTATCTGATCGTCGGTAACAATCGGGCAATCGCAATAGATTGTACAAGCCAACAGGGGCAAGCCCGTCGCTTGCAGCGTCCGGATCAGCTCAGCATACCAGCCAACAAATTCATTGGTGGCGGCCTCCAGCTCATCCGGGAGTGAGCGCTGATAAAACGCCCGCAGGGCATCATTACCACCGACACTCAACACAAGATGGGTGGCTGTTTTGGGAATCTCTGACACTTGATAATCGAGGACATTGAGCGTTATCGCACCATCCATCGCCAACAGCGTCACCTCTTGATCTGTTTCTTGGCGCAGGTGCGCACTCACGCACGGCTCCTTGGGAATGTAGACCTGGTTATCGAAAATCGAGTCACCCAAGAGGACGATGTGCTTTGATTGGTTCGGCATTTGACGTATCCATCAGTACAGTTCTGAGTGTAGGCAGAACCCGTAGGGATGCGATAAGTGCAAATGCGACCGACAAAATATCTTCGGCTGAGTGACTCAGTCAGTCCAGATCAGTCTCAAAGCTGGGCCTGAAAAATCTCATCGAGGGGAATCTCGAGCGCGTCAATCACCTTGCTCCAGAAATTCATAAAGCCGATCAGCGCCGTCAGCTCAACTAGATCTGCATCGGCAAACACTGCCTTAAGCTCAGCAAAAAAGCTGTCCGTGACGACCATTGAAGGGACAGTGACTCGCTCGGCATAATCGAGCGCCAGTTTTTCGGTCGGGCTAAAGTGCGGGCTGGTACGGTACTGGGCCACAGCATCAACTTGGGCGTCGGTGGCACCGTATTTTTTGGCCATCAGGCTATGGTAGGGCACGCAATAGTGGCGGCAGCCATTGATTTGCGAGATGCGAATGCTGACCAACTCTTTGAGGGATTCAGGCAGGTTGGGATTTTCGGCGTGAATGGCACCATACAAGCCCATGACGGCGCGCATTAACTGCGGTTTATAGGCCAATGTGCGCAGAGGGTTTAAGGCAGTGCCGTAGGTTTTTTCGAGCGCTTCGTAAACCTTCTGAACTTGCTTATCGACATCGGCAGCAGCGAGAGGAGAAATGCGTGTCATTGCTGAGTCAGGAGTCTAAGGCTTATGCACTGTAACGCACTTTTGGGATCGAACGCACTTTTGGGATCGTTGGTGTGGCAAAACGCTGCCCATCTCTCAACTTAGCCTCGGTAGTCGCGAGCGACCCTGCCTAGCGGCTGAGCCAAGTACTGGCGGTTTCTTCGAGGAGAATCTCACCGTTGGGTGCCCGCACAATCAACTGACCCACACGAGTGGTGGCATTGCCCGGATCAAGAATGTACTCGTAGCCACCGTTATCAAAAATCAAATAGCGACCCTGCTGCGGGTCGTAGGTACTCGCCACAAGGCTCAGACCCGGCTGGCCATCAGCTTCAAAGCTGCGGTAAAAGCGGGGTTGGTCAAGACTGCGCGGATCACTGCAAATGTAAACGTCGTAGTTGCGCGTACGAACGTAGGTATGCAGACCACCGGTATCGCGCCCACAGGTGGTATCGCCCGCAAGCTCATAAACACCACCAAAATACGTTAGGGGTTGCCCACTCGCGATCGGTGCCTGCACCAAGCCCATAATCAAACCCAGACCCACAAGTCGGCGCATTGGTTTTCCTCCTGCTGACTCCTATCCTAAGAGGTTCACACCGAAGCTAACGTCCAGACAGAAAACATCCAGCCCGCTCAACGAGCTGTTGCAGCCAGTCCGAGAGTGAACCCCCAGGTACTATGTTCAGGCATATTTCTCCAGGCATTCATCTAGAAGTGCAGTACAGCCCGGCCAGTATCGCCCTCAAAAGCAGCCGTAAAGCGTTGCAGCGGCCAATCACTGGGCAGCAAAGCACCAGCGACATCGATCACGGCATCAGCTTGCTTGGGCAGCAGGGCGCTCAGACGCCGCCAGGGTGGTCGCACAGTCAGGGGTGTATCTTGCCAGGTGTGCGCCAGAGTGGCGGCGGAATCGGCGATAAAGCGGTAGCCACCATTGACTGCAATGGCAACTTGGGGCGGCACATCCGCCGCCGCGAGTTCCTCGGTCACAGGTTGCACCGCCAGCCAATGCTGCCCCGGCAGACAAGCAACAACATAGCGCTCACCGAGAAGGGGACTGAGTAGATCGCGCGGGAGCTCTAGGAGGTAATCGAGCGGCTGGTGATCGGTGGCAAAGGCGAGGGTATCTTCGGGCAGTTGAGCCAGGAGATCGGCATCAAAGGTGCTGGTGGTATGGTCGCGCTGCCAGCGAAAGTTGGCGACTAGCCCCTGAGTGCTGGCACCTAAACCGGCTGTTAGCAAGCCGTCTTCAAGCTGTGTGTAGAGCACTCCTAAACGCCCCGGTACTAAATCATGGTGCTGGCGCAAAGAGGGGGTTTGCCAATCATCGATCGCGACTTCAATACCCGTTTGCGAACCGGCAAAGACAACGTAGCGATTGCCAAAGGCGGCCGCAACCCACGGGCTGTCGGGAGCCTGGAAAATCTCAACCCCTTTATAAATCGTCACCTCGGGCGGTGTTTGCGCCAGCACCAAGGCTTCGACCAGCCCATTCAAAAAGCGGTTTGAGCGTTGCAGATCTCGCGTCCCCAGGGCAATAAGGGGCTGACCATCCGCCAGTTGCGCTACCAGAAATTCATTTCCGAGCCACGGTTGGACATCGCGGCCAAAATCGAGCGTTTGCAGGGCGGCGGCCATGGGGCTATCACTGCGCCCCTGCCAAAACTGCTGCCAGCGGCGGCGGGCGGCGCGTCGATCGCGACTGGGATAACTGAGGCTGTGTAGGGCGGCAAGCTGGTCAAACGGTGCCCGTACCGCCATATAAGCGGTGGCATCGGGGGGCACCAGTTGCGTAACCGGCGGCACCTGCGGCAAGCCATAGAGTAGGGATAGCGGGCTAAACCCCAGCAGCCATACCAGCGCTACACCAACCAACAGTGAGGCTGCGGTCGCGATCGCGATTCCTCCACGCTTCAGCATGGCTCTCCTTCAGACGCTTTCAGGACGATTGTCAGCTAGTGCGAGCGTTCGCGCAATGCCACGCCACATCAGGTAAACATAAGCCTGGGAACATTCCCCCAAAACACTTAAACCCCAACCCAGTCCGCCACCCCGCCGAAGTCGTGATTGATTCCCCACTCATTAGAGTGATCCATACGTGATCCACATGTGATCTGCCGCACAGCGACCCCACAAAATTTGAGTAGGATTACTTACGTAGATGTCATGCCTTGCGGTGTGACACATTGCCTCTAATCGCATCGCTTGGCTAGCCTCAAATGTTGGCTCTCAATGGCCTACTCTCGATGGTCCGGCCTCGATTATTTGACTTGAAAGGTGGCCGCTGCTTTTGGCTCAATGGGTCGCCGCATTGCATTGTCTAAGGAGTGCTGCTCTATGTTGATTCTCAGTCCCGATGATGTCAGTGCCTGCGGTGTCAGCCTACCCGGCCACGCACCTACCCTCGGTGTTTCCTTTCAAGGGCGCGCCTTTTATCCCGAAAGTGGCGTGTATCTGAGTGAGGCTGCTGCTATTGATCGCTGCCGGTTTCTGCTGGATGCCAATCCCCGCACAACAACCCAGGCGATTATTCTCAGCGAGGCCCAGGGTTATGCCATCTACCTCAGTAGTCTTGATGTGCAAACGCTGTCGATTTCGGAAGTCTTGACAGCTATTTGCGATCAGATGCGAGCAACGCCTGATCTGGTTCGCGATCGGCGCTGGCGGTTGCGCCAATTCAAAGCTTGTTTTGTCGGCAGCGAAGCCGTAACGTGGTTGGTCGAGCAGTTGCGTTTGAACCGTGCCGAAGCGGTGGCTCTGGGGCAACAGTGCCAAGATTTGGGCTTATTTCGGCATGTGCTCGATGAACAGGCATTTGCAGATGCTGACTATTTTTATCGCTTTCGGGCCGATGGTGAACCCGAATATCGCGTCACAGGTATGGCGCCCCTCGCCCCCGGAGAAGTCATTTTTCGGGGCATTCGCGGTACCATCGACGGCTAGCAGCTTTGATTCAGCCCCAAAACCTCGATGAGTACTGTTGAGAGCAATCGCCTGACATATCCCCCACCTCTCAGAAATACAGATATTCAGGCGTGTTAGGTAGTGCTGTAGGTATGTAATTGAGGTGATTTGGGCCATACACAAACACCGTTGTCACAAACAAGAGGGCACAGTTAGGAGAGTTCGGTGTAGCCAGAGGTCAAAGTTTGGTGGGATGGCATTTGAAACCTTTTTAGAGAACGTTCAGAGACTCCTCAAGGAAACCGTTGGCAGAAATGAGAGCAGCGGCACCACCCACGTTAAAATATGTGGGGTTTTGAGGGGTATTGCCGTGGGTTCACCTATTCGCATTGTCATTGTTCGCCACGGTGAAAGCACCTATAACATTCAAAATCGGGCTCAGGGTCGTCTAGATGCCTCAGAACTTACGGAATCGGGGCTACGACAGGCAGCCTTGACGGGCAAGGCCCTCGCTGGTTTGAAGTTTGACCGTGCCTATGTCAGCCCCCTCAGACGCGCCCAGCAAACGGCGCAAGCGATTGTGGCTCATCATCCTGATCTGACTCTGACGACAACCGAAAATCTTTTTGAAATCAATCTCCCGACCTGGGAAGGCTTGACCTTTACCGACATTAAAACGCGCTTTCCCGAAGCTTATGCGCAGTGGCGCTACGAGCCGCACAACTTGGCCATAGACGGCTACTACCCGGTACGCGATCTGTGGGCACAGGCGGCTGTTTTTTGGCAACAGGTGCAGACCGATGGCGAAGCAGACACGATCCTGATCGTCGGTCACAGCGGTATTAACCGTGCCCTGATGAGTACAGCCCTACAGTTACCGCTGACGGGCTATCACCGCCTGGGTCAAAATAATTGCGCCATTAATGTCTTGAATTTCCCGCAGGGTTGGGAGGCAGCGCCGCAGCTCGAATCCCTGAATCAGACCTGTCATTTGGGCAATGTCGTGCCGCCGCGTAGTGATGGTTTTCGACTGTTGCTGGTGCGTCATGGCGAAACCGACTGGAACCGTGAGCAACGCTTTCAGGGGCAGCGCGATATTCCTCTCAATGCGGCAGGCGAAGCGCAGGCGGCCAAAGCGGGTGAGTTCCTCAAGAATGTAACCCTCGATCATGCCTTTGTCAGTCCGCTCCAGCGCCCCTATCAAACGGCGATCGCGATCGCGAACCATCACCCCGACCTAGCCTTTACGGCAATGCCTGACTTGCAAGAGATTAGTCATGGCCTCTGGGAGGGCTTGTATGCCAGCGAAATTGAGGCCAAGTTTCCGGGCCAACTGGAGCAATGGCTGATGCAGCCCGAAACGGTGCAGATGCCTGAGGGTGAATCGTTGGCGGATGTCTGGGCGCGGGTGCAGACGGCTTGGCAGCAAATCATTGAGACGATGCAGCAGCAGTACCCTGACGGTACGGGTTTGGTGGTGGCTCATGATGCGGTGAATAAGGCGATTATTTGCCAGATCCTCGGTTTAGACCCCGCTGCCTTTTGGCACTTTAAGCAGGGCAATGGCGCTGTCACCGTGATTGACTACAGCGACTATGGCAAGCAACCACCCGTACTACGCTCGCTCAACATCACCACCCACCTGGGCGGTGTCATCGACTGCACGGCTGCAGGTGCCCTCTGAGCAATTACGCTCGGCAAGAAGAGTGGCAAGATCAGGTCGCCCCGTCAGCCTCAGGCGGTAATCGGCCCACAGACCATACAGCCGCTCGGCCAGCCAATTCAGCCCCGGCAGGCGTGTGATTGCATATACCCAGCCCATATCGAGGGCGCTGTAGATCTCGCGAAAGACAGCAACGCCAGTAATAATGCGGCCATCGGGCATGATCGCGTGAATGCGTTCCATGGCGGTGGCATAGTCAACGGGGCCACTGTAGTTGGGGTCGGCAATATCAACGAAGCTGACTCGGTCGCGATCGGCATTTTTGGTGCGCAGAAAGGTTACCTCCCGCACACACAAGGGGCAATCGCCGTCAAAAAGTAATTGAATAGACATGGTTTTAGATTATGAGGAAGCAACAGTTGAGGCGTAACAGCGGCATCGAAGCAACAGCCGCCGAGAATTAACAGCCACTACAAATGCCAGTTACATAACGTTACTCTTTCACTCTAGCCTTGCTTCCTCACCCCTTGCTGCCCCTACCACGTGGGGCAGACTTGGTTCTCAAAATCACAGCTGTAAATAAACGGCTCTTGCCAACTGAGGGGGATCTCCATCAGATCACGGGCACCGGTCATGCCCTGGCCAATAAAGAACAGCAGCGCGACGCAGTTCAAGATAATATGCACCCGCCGCCAGGTCTTGCTTTTGTAGATATCGGGCAAAATCGCCAGCGAAAAAATCATCAGCATTGCGGCACCCATACCGATGTAGTAGTGCGAGACCCACCACTCAAAGCCACGCCGCCAGACCCCATCTTGGCAGCCTAAGATAACCAACCCAGCGCCAGTAAGGGTAGCGAAGATGCCTCGCCACAGGGCTTTTTTCGCACGATAGAGTAGTACCAGGCTGGCAATGGTCGCGATCGCGAACGCGCCAATAAAAAGCACTTGCACCGGGTTTTCGGCCCAGACATTGTTCCGCACGATGGTTTTGATGATCGGGTGAGTAAGACCCACCAGCACAAGACCAACGACAGATGCACTCAACCACCGACCGAGGCGGGTATGCTCGACCCCAACCATGGGCGGGATTTTTGATTTTTTGTCGGTCGCCAACCGCCGCTGCCGTGTTTGGAGGGCAAAGTAAACGACAATGCCAATTAGGGGCATAATGGTTGTTGCCGCAAGGGCAGGGTGGACAAGGCGCAAAAGATCCGTAGTTTCCATGATGCCAAGCGCAACAGCGACATTCCTGTTGTAGTCGCTGCTTGCACCCCACGGCAAACAGTCAATCCAAATCTATCGCTGAGGCTTTAGGTCGGCAGATCGAACAAAACTGTTGAGAAATAGCGCTCTGCCCACACCTCACCAAAGGCTTTTTCGAGGATGCGGCGGGTTTTGTCGTTTTGCAGTTGCTGCCGACAGTAGTGGCGCTGACCTTCGAGGCGGGTTGCACTGTTGTCGCTGGGTGGGGTTGCCGCCGCTGTCTGGCAATGCAGCTTCAGATAGGCCGTTGTCAGCTCACAAAAGGCTTGCTCTTCGGTGGCATCTTGGGGCCGAATAAAGACGCAGTAGGGCGAAAAGATACTGCCCCAGGCGGGCAAATCGCGCGGTTGGGCAAAGGAGCGTTGCAGCGATGGCAAGCCGGTGGTGTAGGCAGTGGGTAGCGCCATCTCGACGGGCGAGAGATCAACGATGGCGGCACTAATCTGGCCACGACCACTGACAATATCGCAACCAAACACGGGCAGGTTATAGTCAGGCTTGGGGAAAACGACACAATGCAGAATATCGAGGCTGTTACCGACCCGCGCCAGTTCAAGATGCAGCTTACGCAGTTGCGGCGTTTGGTAGCAGCGATTTTCAATGACGAGGCGCTCGCCCTCCAGGCGACCTTCGACATAGCCCAGGTCTTCGGGTAAGTGTAACGGCGCGAGGTCACAGTGGGTTTCCCAGGTGGCCAGAATCGCCGTGGCAAGTTGATTGATGAGGGGGTGTTGCTGGCCGAGCAGGGTTGTCATGGTGCGGGGTGGTAGTGGTGTGTTTTGGCGAGTGAAGCCGGATGCTAGGCGCTAGCCGTAACATCGTAGGGCAAGGCAACAGCCAGCCACCGGTCAACCAGCCAGCTATGGGATTCGCTGCCGGGACGGCTGGCCAGGTCTTGCCAGAGGGTTTGAACAAAGTCGAGGGGATTAGGCAGGGCCAGGCAGGTGCCACTGACCCCCGTCCGCTGCGCCAGTTGCTGGAGCTGCTCACGAATAGCGGGCAAGGGTTTCGGGGTCGCGATCGCGAAGAGGGTGGTCAAGCCTGTAGGCGGGGTGGCCGTCAAACTGAGGTTCTGGCTACGCTCCAGCGCGATCAGCTCGCTGTAGACCGTGATCATGCCGGCGCGGTCTTGGCTGAGTAGGCATACCGTCAGAGGTTCTGGCCCATAGTTCGTCAGGCTGAGGTTGAGGGTTTCAGCTGCTGTGAGCTGTAAATGGGGCGTGTAAGTGAGTTTGGCAAGTTTGGCGGCGTGGCGGCTGGGTTGGCTTTGGCTGTAGTGACTGGGGCTCGCGATCGCGATCGTCATATCCAACTTTGTACTGGCGGGGTTCAGCAGCACCTCTAACCGTTTTGCCGCCAGCAAATGCTTCATTTGACCATGCAGACGCTGCACAGCCGTCTTTGCGGCCTCACCAGTGCTGCCAAAGCTCCGCGCTACCGGCTCCTGGTTGGGCCAATAGAGGCCATAGCCGCCCTCAGTCTTACCGAGGATGCAGTCTACGGCCCGCTCTGAGTCAGCCTCCGGCTCAATTAAATTCCAATCATCACCCACCCGTAACTGAGCCAGGGCACTCGTAATATCCACCCGCTCAATTCGCTCCAGCTCCGGCGCCAAACCGACCCACAAGCGCCCCGGCACCAACTGCCGCGCTGTCTCGCGCACCAACAGGCCCACGCTAGGCTCGGTTGTGATCGCCTCAGCCCGCAGACTGGCCCCCTGTCGCGATCGCACCAGTAACTCGACTGTCTCACCCGTCGTCGTCTCGGCTTGGAGGGTTGAGCCCACCGTTGTCCGCAGCCCCCCCAGCCATACTGTGACGTTGCCATTCTCAACACCACTCACCCATCCACTGGCTGGGATCACTTCCGGTGCAACTTCAGGCAATGAGCCAATAATCAAAGGCTCCTGATGCCCCAGCCGCACCGCCTCCTGAATGGCACCATCCAACCAGTTTGCCCCGCCCGACCAGAGCGATCGCGAGAGGGCATAGGTCCACAAACCGGCCTGCACATCGGGCCAATACCCCTCAACCGCCTGCGTTGCCGAGGCCGCCAGCAACAATCCCTTCGGCATCCCTGTCAAACTGCTCAGACCACTCACCTTGGGCAGGCGATAGGCTTGGCTAATATCCTTGGCGGCATCAAGGGCCGCTGTACCCAAAATCGGCGGTTCACCCTTGGGCGATCGCGACACGTAATAGCCCGCCTGCGTTGCCTGAAAACCACAATCGAGCACAACCACTACGTTGCGCGTCGGTAGCGCCTGCACCAACTGATAGAGCGTCTCAATCGCCAAGTCATCACACGCCCCCGCTGTGCTGCTGGCCGTTACCAAAGCCGGATTAATGCCGTTCAGGGTCTTAACCTGTCGTCCCAAACCACTGAAGTGAAACAGCACCCAATCATCAGCAGTGGTGGCTTCGATAAGCTGCTCTCGAAAGGCTGTCTCAATACCCGCGCGCGTCGCCTGGGCATTCTTGAGGGTTGTAATCGACTCAAAGCCTAAACGATGCGTCAGAGCCGCCTGTTGAAGCTCTAGATCAGCCAGCGCCCCCGCCAACTGCCACGTTTTCTCGGGGTACTGATCAATCCCTACCAAAAGCGCAACCTTACGCCGCCCCGTTTTCGCCCGCAGAGGCTGCCAGAGACCTAGAGTTGCTGCCGTCGCTGCTAAAAAAATTCGTCGCCGCATTGCAAAGTGCCCGCCCCGCTTCTTTAACCATAGGTCATTGATGCTTGCTGTGCTCCTCAGCCCAGAAGGCTTGCCAAGACTCCAGCTCAGCCGCCTCTACC
>CAZAGN010000007.1:32711-53488 GCA_964484905.1 uncultured bacterium
GCTGTGCTCCTCAGCCCAGAAGGCTTGCCAAGACTCCAGCTCAGCCGCCTCTACCTATCAGCCGCCTCTACCTATCAGCCGCCTCTACCCAAGACGCAACTTCGATAGCATCGGTGTTTACAGTACACCCCTGCCCGTAAATCGCCCCATCATGGCCGCACCAGGCATTACGTTTCCTCAAGCCACCAAAATGCTTGACTTAATTACGCTCGACTCAGCTACAAACGCGGCAACACCACCTCCATAGGCTGGTTTTGATACTTCCCCTCGCGATCGGCATAGGTGACATCGCAAGGCTCACCCTCCAAAAAGAGCAGTTGCACCACACCTTCATTGGCATAAATGCGGCAATCTGCACTGGAAGCATTCGAAAACTCCAGCGTTAAATGCCCCCGCCAAGCCGCCTCAGCCGGTGTCAAATTCGCAATAATGCCGCAGCGGGCATAGGTGCTCTTCCCAATCGAAATCACCGTGATATTGGCCGGTACCACCAAGCACTCCACCGCCACCCCCAGGCCATAAGAATGGGCTGGCAAAATAAAAAAATCACCCTGAGCATCGCTATGCAACGGCACTGACTCCAAATTGGCTGGGTTGAAATGCTTGGGATCCACCACCGTGCCCGGAATGTGCCGAAACACCCGAAAATCCTGGGGTGAGAGGCGAATGTCATAACCGTAGGATGATAAGCCATAACTCAGGACTCGTCGCCCTGCCTCAACCCCATCCACCTGCCGCACCGAGCAGACTTCAAAAGGTGTGATCATTCCAGCAGCGGCCTGCGCGCGAATCCAGGCATCATGTTTCAGCATCTAAGCCTCCAACTGCCAGTACCGCAGCGGCTGCCCCGCTTCTTTACGCAACTCAAAGTTAATAATGCTCCAGCGCTCATCTGCCGTCGCTGGCTGGAATGATACCGGCAAACCATACAACCGCAGGGCTGGTGAGCGCCGAATCGTTTCGAGATACAGCGTCAGCATGGTCTGATAGCGGGCTGCCACCTCAATACCCGTCGCCCGCAAGCCTTGCCCTTGCAAGCGTTCTAACTCCTCATGAATCTCAAAGCGAATCCCGTCGGCATGGGTATGTTGGCGAAACCAACGCTCTTGCCAGCGTCGCCAGCGGCGGCCCGATTGCAAATGCACCAGCTCAGCCGTGGTCGCATTCGCTTCAAAAGCACCGTGGCGTTCGCACAGATACGAATCTGTTAGCACAAGCGCCGGAATGACGTTGTGGCAATGAGGACAAACAATTTCGGCACCAAAAATCGGATAGGTGGGCGTAAACATTGAGGCAAGGCGGGCTACATTAGCCAGAATAGCGTTTTCCTGAATCGCCTTTTCTTGAGTTGCGCCCTCTAACGACCCTTTCACACCCTCGCTTTCGCCGACTACTTGAACTGATTGGTGATATCGAGGCTGTCAGTTCCCAAAAAGTAGCCGTATCCAAGTACCTGCACAACGGAAAAAGCACCCGTCTGCAGCAGAACGTTAGAATAGATGAGCGTTGAGGATATCCCTGGATGACTGCGGCAAAAGCCAAAACCCAAGACACTATGGCCCAAAACACTTCAACCCAGTACGAAGCAGTCATTGGCCTGGAGACGCACTGCCAACTGAGCACCGCCAGCAAAATCTTCTCGCCCAGCGCCACCACCTTCGATCCCGAAAACCCTAATCGCCACATCGATCCGATTTGTGTCGGCCTGCCGGGTACACTGCCGGTGCTTAACCAAAAAGTGTTGGAGTACGCCGTCAAAGCTGGGTTGGCCCTCAACTGCACCATTGCGCCCTACAGCAAGTTTGACCGCAAGCAATATTTTTATCCTGACCTGCCCAAAAACTACCAAATCTCTCAGTACGACCTGCCGATTGCCGAGCACGGTCATCTCTTGATTACGCTGCCCGATGGCAGCACCAAGCGAATTGGCATTACTCGGCTGCATATGGAAGAAGATGCCGGGAAGCTCGTCCATGCCGGTAGCGATCGCTTAGCAGGCTCAACCTATTCGCTGGTTGACTATAACCGTGCCGGTATTCCCCTCGTTGAGATTGTTTCTGAACCCGATTTGCGTACCGGCGTTGAAGCCGCCGCCTATGCCGAAGAAATTCGCCGGATTGTCCGCTACATCGGTGTTGGCGACGGCAACATGCAAGAAGGCTCCCTACGCTGCGATGTCAATATTTCGGTGCGTCCCGTTGGCCAAGAAGCCTTTGGCACCAAGGTCGAAATCAAAAACATGAACTCCTTTAGTGCGATTCAAAAAGCAATCGACTATGAGTTTGAGCGTCAGGTGAAAGCCGTCGAAAATGGCGAACCCCTCTACCAAGAAACGCGTCTCTGGGATGAAAATACCCAGCGCACCACCTCTATGCGCAAAAAAGAAGGCTCCAGCGATTATCGCTACTTCCCCGAGCCCGATCTACTGCCCATCCGCGTGAGCGAAGCTCAGAAACAAACCTGGCTTGCAGAGCTCCCCGAGCTGCCGGCGGTCAAGCGCGAACGCTACACCCAAACCTTTGGTCTATCACCCTACGATGCCGCCTATCTCAGCGACGATCGCGACGTAGCTGCATACTTTGAAGCAGTCGTTGCAGCGGGTGCTGACCCCAAAGCGGCGGCCAACTGGATGATGAGTGACATCGCCAAATATCTCAACGATAACAAGTTGACCTATGCTGGCGTTGCCCTCACGCCCACAACTCTCGCCGAGCTGATTCAGCTCATTGATGCGGGCACCATCAGCAGCAAAATCGCTAAAGACCTGATGCCAGAACTCTTGGCCAACGGTGGCTCGGCCAAAGCACTCGTAGCCGAAAAAGGGCTGACGCAAATTTCGGACACCGGCCAACTCGAAGCCTGGATTGGAGAGATTATGGTGGCGAATCCGGGTCAGCTGGCTGATTATCGTGCGGGCAAAACAAAGCTCTTAGGCTACTTTGTTGGTCAGTTGATGAAGAAAACCCAAGGTCGGGCCGATCCAAAGCTGGCTAACGAGCTTTTGACGCAAAAACTCCAAGGGTAGGGGTGATGCTGGGTCGGTCGCTACGTCACGCTCTGCTGCTAAGCAAGCTGATCATTTGTGTTGGGCTTGTTTTGACAGTACCAGTGGCGGCCCTACCCGACCCGGCAGATATTCCTGAGGAGGTGCTGCGCCATCAAGAGCAGATCCTGGGTGGCCGCTCACCACTCGATAATGCGGAGCTGGAGTACGCAGCCTACCAAGCCCTCATGACTGAGCTAAGTGCAGCTCAGGCAACCACACCGCAACTCTCGCCCGAATTGCAGCATACTATTCTGCTGCTGCACATGCTGAAGCTAGTGCGTAGCATCTCACCTCTTTAATAGGTGATTTATGTTAATAGGTGATTTATGGTCACGCCACCGATTACTAGAGTAGTTTGTCTAGAAAAGCTTATAACCTTTTGCGTTCAGGAGAGCATTCTTGGCAAAATGAGGAGGTTCAATTATCTCCTGGATTCACTATAACGAATTGATTGACTCTAAAACCGAAAGATCATACCCAAATAAGGGCCGTGACCAGTCAGATTTAAGGCAGCACTACCACTATCTGTACTGATGTCTACGTAGTTGATTTGGTAGCCTATATTGATAGACGTGTTACCTGAGAATAGCCACTCCAATGCTGCCAGACTCGACCACGAAAAAGGTGTAGCATCCCCAAAGCCAAAGCCCGAGAAACTAGTATCTAGCTTGAGAGCTAAGTAATCAGAGGTATTCCAGCGCAGTCGTCCACGAATAATCGGTGCAATAATCGTACTACTGCTCGATCGGCTTAATGAATTGCCCAAAGCATTGGTGAGAACAACTTCCTGTGCCAGAGAGTAGAACCGTAGTCCGCCCATCAGGTCAAACGATAGCGGCGGGAGGTCAAACTCAGTAAACCCTCTGCTGTACCCATTCTCAGGTTCCCCTGAAAAACGATAGGCATAGAGTAAATCAATTTTGAGCAAGTTTGCTGAAGCATCTACTGCTAAGGAGCCAGGTAATACCCCCTGAAGTGCAGGAGGTAAAGTAAAGTCTCTTGTGTCACTAATACCTGTCGAGAAATATCCAGCGTTAAAGATGATTCCCTGATTCTCATACCAGGCTTCAAATTTACCTGAGAAGGCAAAATTTAGGGGATCAAGAATCTGGCTTAGACCCACATTGATCGGTACATTAATATTCCCGGCACGTAGATTGCCTGTAGTTCTTAGGGGCACAGATGCAAAGGGTTCAAAGGAGAAGCGCCATGTTGGATTCAATGAACCTGGGATGTTGGTTTCTGAGGCAGTGTTGGCTTGAGCCAAGAGACGTTGAGTAGGTGCTATTACTGTATTTTCAAGGGCTGTACTTTCGCTATCAAGCTGTCCTAAATCGGTGGCTAGCGATGTTGTGGCCTCGGCGAGTTTAGCTTCTAGAAACATCGCCGACAGCGGTTCTTGACTCATAAGTACGGAGGATTGAGCCTCTGTATCTTCTGAGGGAATTAAGGTGCTGGCTTTAGCATAGGTAGGCAGCAGCATGACTGCAACGCCTAGGCCAACTATACTTTTCCAATAGCTCATCAACGTTTCAGCTCCTGATACTGTGTTGACTCAACCTTCCAGATTCGAAGCTAAATCTAACTCCGATTGATACCTGGTGATGTGCATCTTACTTTAGATATTTTAAACCGACATGGATACAGGTGTGTCTCGCTATCTTGGATGCAACTGTATAAAAGGCAATGGTTGTTAGTATATCTTGAGACTGATTTGCAAGGTAAGTCTTAAAAGTTTCAAAACCCTATATTCAGCAAGAATTTTAGAAGATTGACTACAAGTAATAGTCATCTCCTGAAAGCATTACAGCTTAGGTATTTCAGCGATTTATAGCCAAACTATTAGCTGGCATAGCCAATCACTCGTTAAGTCCATGCTGTAGGTCATTGTCTTACCCAAATGTTCTACTTCTTCTTAGCCTAATTATAATCTTAGGTATTGCGAGATCCATACACTGACATAATCTCAACTAAATAAAACAGGCAAGGTTGCCCCTGCCTGATTATTACTTGGCGATAGATTGACCTTTTTTGACTAGGCTATATTGCCCTAGTAGGTTTCTTCGTGCCAGTGGTCAGCATTCTTGAGGCTGCGCTGGAACTCTGACCAGGTTTGGCCATGGGCTTCGGCGACACCCGACATCGCTTCGTTGATGCCATCTTCCATGCCCTTAAGGCCACAGATGTAGGTGTAGGTATTGGGCTGATTTAGCCATTCCCACATTTCGGTGGCATGTTCGGCAATCCGGTTTTGCACATACATCTTTTTGCCATCGGCTGTGGTTTGCTCACGGCTGATGGCATACTCAACCCGGAATTGGTCGCCGTGTTGAGCCTTGTAGCGCTCCAGGTCTTCTTTGTAGAGCAGCGTCGAGGACGTCGGTACGCCAAAGAAGAGCCAAATTTTGCCAGCAAAATCGGGCAGCTCGTCAAACAGACGTCGAATGAAGGCCCGGAACGGGGCAATGCCGGTGCCTGTCGCGATCAGGATGATGTTGGCGGTGTTGTCATCGGGCAACAAGAAGCTCTTGCCAACAGGGCCCGTGAGCAACACTTCATCACCGGGCTGGAGATCGCAGAGATAGTTTGAGCACACACCCTTAACCAGCTCACCGGTTTCGGGATCTTTGTATTCAAGGCGCTTAATGCTGAACGATACAGTTTTGCCTTCGCCATCATCACCCAAACGAGTCGAGGCAATGGAATAGAGGCGGAGCTTGTGGGGTTTGCCGTTGCTATCGACACCGGGCGGAATCACGCCGATGCTTTGGCCTTCGATGTAGCTCATCTCAGTGCCATCAAGGTCGATGACAATGTGGCGGGTATCACCCGGTGCGTCATCGCCAACAATCGGATAATTTTCTAAAGCGCGCGCTTTGCAGGGGTCTTTGGGCCGATAAATGTTAACGGGTATCACTTTTTTATCTAAGGCTTGTGCCATTGCAAGGTATCTCCATTTAAAACGCAACCGCTGCCGCAACCAGCAGCCCTAAACTACCTGCTAGGGTAGCAGGTTGACATCCCAGCCCTCAGAAGGGTTTGGAATTTCCACAGGATCGCAACCTTAATGTTACCTAGACTACTGATCCCCTGTTGGCTGGACTACAGACTAAGTATTTGTCCTTAGCCCCCGTTCCTTGGTAGAGTCAGTTCCGACAGCTTAATGGCATGGCTATGAAGGTCCTAGTAATTGGCGGCGACGGCTACTGTGGATGGGCAACAGCACTCTACCTGAGCCAGAAGGGACATGAGGTTGGCATTGTAGATAACTATGTCCGCCGTCACTGGGATTTGAAGCTAGGCACACACACCCTAACCCCGATCCAGCAACTGGAAGAGCGGCTCAAGATTTGGCAGGCCGTCAGCGGCAAAACGATCGCGAACTATGTCGGTGACATTACCGACTATAGTTTTTTGGCCCCGACCCTGCGCGCCTTTGAGCCTCAAGCGATTGTCCACTTTGGCGAGCAGCGCTCGGCGCCGTACTCGATGATTGATCGCGAGCACGCCGTCCTGACCCAAGTCAACAACGTCGTCGGCACCCTGAATATCCTCTACGCCATGAAAGAGGATTTCCCAGATTGCCACCTCGTGAAACTGGGCACGATGGGCGAATACGGCACCCCCAATATTGATATCGAAGAAGGTTACATCACCATCGAGCACAACGGGCGCAAGGATACCCTGCCCTACCCGAAACAGCCGGGTTCGATGTATCACCTCAGTAAGGTTCACGACAGCCACAACATTCACTTTGCCTGCCGGATTTGGGGTCTGCGGGCGACCGACCTCAACCAGGGTGTGGTGTATGGTGTGCTGACCGATGAGACCGGCACCGATGAGCGTCTGATTAATCGTCTGGATTATGACGGTGTCTTTGGGACCGCACTCAATCGGTTCTGTGTGCAAGCGGCGGTGGGGCACCCCATTACGGTCTATGGCAAGGGTGGTCAAACACGCGCCTTCTTGGATATTCGCGATACGGTGCGTTGTGTTGAGCTCGCGATTGATACGCCCGCTAATGCGGGTGAATTCCGGGTGCTTAATCAGTTTACGGAAATGTTCTCGGTGGGCGATTTGGCCCTAAAGGTGCAAGAAGCCGGTAGCGCCATGGGTCTGAAGGTTGATATCAACTACCTCGACAACCCCCGCATCGAAGCCGAGTCGCACTACTTCAATGCCAAGAACACCAAGCTGCTAGATCTGGGCTTACAGCCGCATTATCTCTCCAACTCCTTGCTGGATTCGCTCTTGAACTATGCCCTCAAGTATCGCGATCGGGCTGACCAGTCGCAGATTATGCCTAAGGTGAGCTGGAAGCGCTAAGGCTGACGGTCAAGTGATAAGACATCTGGGGGGGTTGCGGTCCCCCTTTTTGATGGCCTTGTTTATTAATTGCCTTGGGTTGGATCATCTCGGTCGCTTTGCCTAAAAGGTTGTTTTTGACACTTGCATTGCTGCATGCCTGAAGCGGTGAGACCGGGGACTAAAATAAGTCCAGCGATGGCGGTAGACCTATGACCCTCGAAACACTCAACGATAGCGTTCAAACCTTGAAAAACGACTTTGATCAGCACCTGCATCTTCAGCCAATGTCTGAGGCTGCTCTTGATCTTGACGACACCAGGGACGAATCTGCGGCTAGCACTGGCTATACCCTTTTGGGGCGGGACATTATTCCGATCGCTAAAAACCATAACTGGGAAGTCCGTCCTGATCGAGGCGACGCCAAGCGGTTGTGCCACAGTGGCTACCGGACGCTCCATATCCCGCTCGATCGCGAGCTGAAGGACCCGCACAAAACCCTGATGGCGATTTTTCAGCCGACCTTGCGTAAACTAATCCAGGCCGATCTCGGCACGGTCGAGATGCGGGTACAAGCCCTGATCGAGGCGCTGTCACCAGAGATTGTTATTCGCCAAACTCAGGTCATGCAGGATTTGGCGGCCTACGAAGCGGCGGAAAGAGACCGCCTAGCGCAGTATCGCCTGGATGCGGAAGAGGCTTGCAGAGTTGAACTCGCAGAACAGCTTGAGGCCGATAAGGCTGATCTTTTGGCGGCCTATGAGGAAGAATTGCGGGAACTTCTAAACGATAGTGCTGAAGTCCAGCGTTTGAGTGCTGAGCTGGAGGCCGCCCAACGCCGCAACGCCACCCTAGTGGCCGAGCGCCAGACACTTCTGGCTGATCTCGATAGCCAGGCTCAGGCGATTGCTGACCGTAATGTGACGATTGCCGAGCAAGCCAGCGAGCTCGGTCAAACGCAGCTCCGTCTGCACAACACCGAGGCTGAACTAAATGAGCTTCGCGATCGCTGGACAACCCTGCAAGCCGAACAGGCTGAGTTGAGTGAGCGCTTTGCCCAACTCAGTGCTGACTATGATGCCCTGCAAGGCCAAAAAATTGCCCTCGAGAGTCAATTGCAAGCCCAAGAAACCACGATTACTGAGCTGCAAAGCCAACTCAGCGAACGCTCGGGTCAGCTGGCGGCAACGAGTGCCGAACTGGCAACGACCCAGGCCGATCGCGACCAGGCACAACATACAGCGGCGGAGTTGACCCTCAAACTCAGCCAAGCCGAAGCAACGATCATCAGTCTGGCAAACATCAAGTCTGAGCTGGATATTGTGAAGACCAATTGCAGTGAACTGGCATCTCAAAATCAGCATCTGCAGACTGAAGCGAGCCAGTTGAATACCGAAATTAAGCACTGGCAGGCGGAGTATGAGGCAAGCACGCAGCAAAGCCAAGAGCGGCAGCAAACCCTAGCAACGACACAGGCGGAGCTGGCCGATGTGCGCACCGAATCAGAACAACTCCTGACCCGCCAAAGTGAGCTGCAAGCAGAGCTGGAGCGCTGGCAAGGTATTCTCCAGCTGGATGACAGCCGCCTCTTTGAACGGGTGCAAGCCTTGAAGATCACGTCGGCGCCCAAGCTTAAGGGACTGCGCAAGCTGATCTTTGGTGCAGCGCTCGCGATCGCCCTGTTGGGCATGGGTTGGGTCAGTGGTCTGATGCAAAACACGTCTGCGACTGAAACTGCGCCAGAAACTGAAGATGTAGCGGCAGACTAGCAGGCTGCTGGTTACGCGCTTGCCCTCGCTGTCCGATCACCTGACTTGTCCTGTTCCCAAACTGGCGTATGGTACTGGTGGGGTTTGGGAACAAGACATGGTTCAAGCCAAGATATTATTTGCGGCCACCGAAGCAGCTCCCTTGGCAAAAGTCGGTGGTATGGGTGATGTCGTCGGTACACTACCCGGCGTGCTTCGCAACATGGGTCATGATGTGCGCGTCATCATCCCCTTTTATGGTTTTTTGTGGGATCGGCCTGATTTTGCTGACTGCGTGGCCCGTGGCCCAGTCTGGTCAGCATCAGTGATGGGTACGGTTTGCAATGTCTATGAAACCGTGCTGCCCGATGGCGAAGTGCCCCTTTTCCTCGTCGAGCATTTTGCCTTTTCGCCCAAGCGGGTTTACTACGGCGACGATGAGTTCTGGCGTTTTACCTTCTTTTCGCGATCGGTTGCGGAATTTGCCTGGAACTTTATCTGGAAGCCCAATGTTGTCCATTGTCATGACTGGCACACGGCTCTGATTCCAGCCTGGCTGCGAGAAACTTCAGATATTGGCACGGCGTTTACGATTCATAACTTGGCCTACCAAGGCCCCTGGCGCTGGCAGATTGAGCGGATGGTTGACTGGCTACCCTGGTTTTTTAATGTCGGTAACACGATGGCGGCAGGTATTGCCTATGCTGACATTGTCAACACAGTTTCGCCCACCTACGCCCGCGAGATCTGTACACCTGTTCAGGGTGAGAATCTCGATGCCCTGCTACGCAGCCGGGGCGATCAACTCTGCGGCATTCTAAATGGTATCGATCTCGATATTTTTGATCCGGCAACAGACAAGCAGCTGGTTGCTAACTTTGATGTGGATAGCATTCCCAAGCGCCAAGCGAACAAAGCAGCGCTCCAACAAGAGCTGGGCTTGCCGGTGGGTGAAACGATTCTGCTGGGCTTGGTCTCCCGTCTGGTTGAGCAGAAGGGTATTGATCTGATTTTGCAGGTGATGGATCGCTTCTTAGCCTATAACGATGCCCAGTTTGTCATTTTGGGTTCGGGCGAAACGTATTACGAAGAGCGTCTGGCCGAAATGGCGGCCCGCTGGCCTGGCAAGATGGTGTACTACAAGGGCTATAACTCTTCACTGGCTCAACGCATTTACGGCGGTAGTGATGTGTTCGTGATGCCCAGTCGCTTTGAGCCCTGCGGTATCAGCCAGCTGATTGCCCTGCGCTATGGTTCGGTACCCTTGGTGCGGCGTACGGGTGGCTTAGTCGATACGGTCAGTCATCACGTTCCGGCCCTGGGCCAGGGAACAGGCTACTGCTTTGATCGTTATGAACCGCTTGATTTCTTTACGTCGCTGGTGCGGGCCACCGAAGCTTATCAGTACAAAGATGCTTGGCTAGGGCTCCAGAAGCGGGCAATGCAAAGCACCTTCAGCTGGCAAGAGTCAGCGATTGCCTACCTCGAAATGTATGAGCGGATTATGCAAGTGAGCTTGCGTCAGTGAGTGACATGACACTAGGTAGCAGTAACCTACACGCTGACCAGACTCATCTGTTCGGCATAACGTTGCCAGTCTCGGCTCTCCTCTCTATGCTAGGGGTAGAGCAGGGTGCAGTTTATGGCGGATTACTACACTATCCTTGGCGTCGAGCGAACGGCGAGCACTGCCGAGATTGAGGCCGCCTACAGGCAGCTTGCGATTGAGCTTGACCCAGCCGCCTTGCCTGAGACCGTGTCGATGCGCGTACGGGAATTAGCCGAAGCGGAGTTCCTGGCCTTGCAGCAGGCGCAGCGTATTTTGACCAATCCGGTAACGCGCACGGCCTATACGCACCAATTGGCAGAGATTAAGACGTCAGATTTAGCACCAGCAGATATGCCGGATGTTGAGTTGGGGTCTGTACCAGCGGCATCTGTGTTGAGTCCTTCGGCGGCACCGGTGAATGAGGCTTTGACGCCCAGCGCAGAACTTAATATGCAGGCAGAGGATTTGCCCGGTAGCGATGTGCCCAGCAATGCACTCAATACTGTGCCCAGTCGTGGGTCGTCTACGCCTGATCGGGGTTCGACCGATGCGCGACCATCGCGACAAGACTTGTGGGATCTCGATGAGGCACCATTGACATCCATGTCACCCTGGCTGATGAGACTGGGGGTCGCGATCGTCCTGACGGCTGGGGTCTTGCTGAGCTTCCAAGGGTTGAGGCCATCTCGTACTAATCTGGCTCGCCAACAGTCAGAATCACTACAGCCAGAACCCCTACGGTCAGAACTTTCGCAGCCAGAACCATCACAGCCGGATAGTCAGCCAGAGTCTGCTGTGGCTCGAACAGGTGAAGCCCCTGCTCCTACTGGGCGGGCCCAGCTTCCGACCACAGGCGAAATTACCCGCTTTGCGGCGGCGGCGATCGCGATGCGGCCCCTAGTCAGCGAAACCGATGCCGCCTTGGCAGCAGCGGCGGCGGCTGAGCAAACCGCTATTTTGCTAGATTTTGAAATCGCGGCGGCAGCCATTGTGCGCGAACACAGCCTCAGCCTGGAGGAGTACCATGCTATTGCCCAGCAAGTCCGCGAGACCCCCGCGCTCCAGCTTCAGGTAGCCCAGCTAGCAGGTCGGCTGATCAATACTGACTAAACACCGCACGCCATACCTTTATCGGATCAACTGGCCTGGCAGCTAAGCTCGGTTCAACCTGCAATATCCTATGCTGTGTAGCAGGGTGAGGACTCGAGTTATGTATCGCAAAGAGTTCCCAACAACATGGCAAGTCGTAGTGACAGGATTCTCTGGGATCGGCTCGGCCATAGTTTTGATCATAGTTTTCGAGATTTGGCGGCAAAATATCAAGCTTCAAGCCAGCGTGCTGACATCAGAAACTGAACCGGAGTTAGAAATGACGCTACCTGAACCGTCAAGACCCCTTTTTATGCCATTTTGACTAGAAAAGTTCACGGTGTTCTTACCTAGGCCCAGGTCAACTACGCCTCACTCAGCGCTCAAGAGCCTGGAAGTGTCAGTATTTACTAGCACATAACGGCACTGTGGTCGCAGGTCACCAGTAGTAGAACAGTGAAAATTGATCTAATGTGTAGACGTATCTAGAGGTGGGCTGTGCAAAGTTGGCGATCGCGAGTCGCAGCCGTTGGGCTTTGGGGACTATTGGCCGTGTTGATTCAGTCGCGAGTCGAGGCCCAGTGTCGCGACATCACCCTGCCTCTGACAGAGCGTGAAGATCAGTTTGCCAGGATTGCTTGGTCATACTTTGTCAATAATTGGCAGCCGGCAACTGGTTTTACTAACTCTGCCGATCAGTACCCCTCGGGGACTCTGTGGGATATGGGTAACTACCTCACAGCGATGAATGCGGCGTGGGCCTTGGGCATTATTGAGCAAGATGAGCTGGACTTTCGGCTAAATCTATTCCTCCAAGGGCTCAACAGCTTGCAACTTTTTGAGGGAACTTTGCCCAACAAGGTTTACAACACCATTGATGGCACCCTTTCTGATTACAACGCCAACCCGATGGAGCGCGGCCTAGGTTGGTCGGCCCTTGATCTGGGGCGAATTTTAGCAGCCCTGCACATTATGCGTACCTGCCACCCGCAGTACGCTGAGTGGATTGGCTCAATTGTTGGGGCTTGGAACCTTGAGGCCTCAGTCATTGACGGCGACCTGTACGGCGCAACGGTGCTCGATACTGGCGAGACCCTGCTCGTGCAAGAAGGCCGCCTGGGTTATGAGGAGTATGCCGCTCGGGGCTATCAACTGTGGGGCTTTACGGTTGATCGCGCCCTTGCCTGGGAACCCTTTGACCGCGTGACGGTCGAAGGCGTCGAGATTCCTGTTGATCAGCGTAATTTCCAAAATAGCAATGGCAATAATTATGTTGTCAGTGAGTCATTTATTCTGGATGCAATTGAGTTTGGCCTCGGCGGTGACTTGGCTGAGTATGCGGGACGGGTTTTGCACATTCAGGAGCAGCGTTACCAATCAACAGGCCAGTTGACCGCAGTCTCAGAGGACAACGTTGATGTTGCGCCCAATTTCTTGTACAGCACTGTTTTTGCAAACGATAAGCCTTGGGCTGTGATTACTGAAAATAATGAAGATTTTCCGGAACTGCGAGCCATCAGTACCAAAGCTGCCATAGGTTGGCACTACCTTTACCCTGAAGATCCCTACGCTCGGCAAATTTTTGAGGCTGTCGTACCGTTGGGTGTACCAAACCGAGGCTTTATGTCGGGGCTTTTTGAAGCAACCGGTGAGCCGAATACGATCCTGACAGGCAATACGAACGGTCTTATCCTTGAAATCTTGTACTACAAGGCACGCGATCACCAGCCGATTTTGGCGGATGCTGCTGTTAACTTCGCGGCTGGCCATTTAGAACCAGAGTACGCTGGCCGCTACAGTATGCTGGCTGCGAGTGATGCGTCATTACCGGCTATCCCCGCTGCACCCATCCCTGCTGCACCTATCCCGGTCACACCACTTGCGGCTGCATCGACGCCTTCGATCTCCGCTTTGCCCTCCAGCCTGGCCAACACTGACTCAGTCGGCTTGTCTGCCCCCGCGCCGACGACTGTCGCTGCGCCGACATCTGGCTTGCTGAGTGTGGTGGCCCCGCCGGTTTCGACAGCCCCCGCCCATGTTGCTGCCCCCGCCCAAGCCACGGTAGCGACGCTGCCCGCAGCCCAACCTGAACTACGGCCTGAACGACCGCAAGCGTTACCCCTGCGTGATCTATCGTCGCGGCAGCAAGCGCAAGCAGCGGTGGCCTGGGCTTATTTTGAAGCGAACTATGCACCGGAAACAGGTCTGGTTCGCGATCGCGAGGATGTTGAAGCCGCCACGCCTTGGGGCTTGGGCAGTTATCTCATGGCACTCCAAGCGGCCCATGAATTAGCGGTCATTGATGCAGCCACCTTTGAGAGCCGCACCCGCCAACTCCTCAATCAACTGCACCGTTTGCCCCTAGCCGATAATCAGCTCCCTTTCCGTGGTTATGACGTCCAAACATTGACACCTGTAGATTACGGCAATAATCCCAATCGTTCTAGTGGTTGGTCAAGCCTCGATGCGAGCCGTCTCCTGAGCAGTTTGCACCGGCTTAAAGCACGCTACCCCAGCTATCACGACTCGATCGATCAGATTGTCCTGCGCTGGAATTTTGAAGCGGCCGTTCAGGACGGTGAACTGTACAGCGCCAGCACAGCCGGTATTCAACCCGAAACTCGCCTCGGCTATCAGAGTTATGCCTTACAAGGATTTGGTCTGTGGGGCTTTGCCCTTGACGCCGCCCCAATGCCTGCGATTGCGGATGTCGAGGGTTTTGGTGTCCCTACCCATACCTTTACCGTTAGCAATCCCTACCTGTTGCAGGCATTGGAGTTTGGTTTTGATCGCCAGCTCTATGCCCACCTCAGCAGCATTTTCGATGCCCAAGCGGCTCGTTATGAACGCACGGGCCAATTGACCGCCGCCGCCACCACCCTCAATAGCGAAGCGCCCTTCATCGTCCATAGCAGTGTGGTTGCCAATGGCGAACCCTGGCGCGCCATTGATGAACAAGGCAGTCCCACCGAGCGTATTGTGAGTACTGGTGCGGCGTTTAGTTTTGCGGCCCTCTTTCCTGAAGATCCCTACAGTCAGCAGCTGAACCAAGCCTTCGCTACTGCTTTTGAGGCCGGACGGGGGTTTTATGAGGGGCTGCGGGAGGAGTCGGCTGAGCCTGTGCGAGCCTTTAGCAACGCAACCAACAGCCTTGTCTTGCAAAGTCTCCTCTATGCAGGCGAGCCCCTGATACCGCCCCTGGCACGTGGGGATTCGGCCTGGTGGCAGGCGATCGCGAGTGAGCCTGGTGTTCGAGGTCGCCCAACCACAGCCCAACCACAGGTCGTTTGGGAGCGTGGCGAGCGGCCTCACTGGCGTCTCCTTGGTAGTCAGAGCAGCGGTACGAGCCTTGAATTACAACAGCCCTAGGGGTGGCTATGTCCTACAGTTTTTATGATCTGGGCACCGCTGATTTGGCTGCCCAAGAGCTGCCCGCCAGCTACCCCGCCAATATTCGTCTGCGGCTACGGGCCCGCACCCTTCTCTTTCGCTACTTTACAATTGTTAATATAGTTGTTGGTTGTTGGTATATGGTCTGGCGTTTAGGGTTTTCCCTAAACTGGGCGGCCGTTTGGCTTTCTGTCCCTTTGGCCCTCGCCGAGCTTTACAGCTACTGTGGCGGCGTCATTTTCCTGGTCGGTATGTGGCGTCCCCTAGAGCGAGCCAATAAATCTCTCAAGCATCTCTCGCCACCTCTGCCTATCTGGCCGACAGTTGATATTTTTATCACCTGCTACAACGAGCCTCCGGCGATGGTTGAGGCAACCGCAGCGGCGGCTTTGGCGATGGACTACCCACCTCATTTACTCAAGGTGTACGTCCTTGATGATGGGGCTTCGCCGGCGATGCAAGCGATGACCACCGCGCTCTGTGAGCGGGATTTGACCCAAAATAACCTTGTTGTCTCAACCCTAAAGTGTCAATACGACAGCATTTGTCAACAAATAAGCGCCCTGGAAGCGTTACTGCCCTACCTCAATGAGGGCTGCCATCGCTATCACATGCAAATTTCAGTCAAAGCTGACCCGAGCCTCGCGATCGCGACCGCTGCATTTTGGTTTGATCATCTGCCCCCTGCGAGTGCGCCCTACTGGAGCGAAACACGTGCCCACCTCTGCCAGGCCCTGGAACACATGATTCAGCAGCCCGTGCATACTGCCATTGAAACCGAAGTCATTACACTGTCAGAGGTTTTTGTCGTCAGACTATGGACGGCTGAACCGACAGCCGCCCTGCGCTTGCCTGTGACCACCGGTACCTTTCACGATACCTATCGTCATTGCAATTACTTCATTGTTCAGCGCACCGCTGAGCTACCCTATCTTCTCTCTGACCTCGAACAGTGGCTGACCTATTTACCGTCACAAATAGAAGACGGCAGCTTGGAGCGGCAGGCAAACCTCACCTTTCAGAGATTAAAACAAACCGCCGCCCGCCATAAACAGCAACTGAGTGATTTCACTCGCTGCCGCTACATCGCCCGCCCAAAACTTCCGGGTCGGCCTCACCACGCCAAGGCAGGCAATATTAACTACGCCATATTTGCTGGCGGTACCACGGGTGAATTTATTGTTACCCTTGATGCTGACCATATTCCCAAGCCCCAGTTTTTACAACGAGTGTTGCCCTACTTTTTCGATTACGATATTGCCCGGGGCAGCTATTACGAAAGTAATATTGCCTTTGTACAGACACCCCAAGATTTCACGAATATCCCCAAGAACGATCCCTTTGGGCATAAAGCCCATCTGTTTTATGGGCCTATTCAACAGGGCAAAGATGGGCTGAATGCTGCCTTTTATACAGGTACTAATGCCATTTTGCGACGAGAAGCACTCGTCAGTATGGGCTTGCGTAACTTTGCTGCCGATTTTCGCAAGGACAACCAACGTCTGACTGAATTTGACTTGATTGGTGGTGTTTCGAGTATCAGTATTACCGAGGATATGAATACTGCCATGCGTCTACATGCCGCAGGCTGGCAATCGGTCTATCACGATGAGTTACTTGCAGAAGGGCTTGCCCCCGATGACTTAGGATCGACCTTCAAACAAAAACTGCGTTGGGCTCAGGGCACGCTACAGGTCTTTCTCCGCGATAACCCCCTGCTCAAGTCTGGATTATCTTTTTGGCAAAAATGGCAATACTTTCAAACGATGTATAGCTATTTCTCGGGCTTTGCAACATTAATATTTTTACTCTGTCCGATTGTATTTTTCTTTACGGGCTACATTCCTGTGAGTGCTAATGGCAGCGACTTTGCACTTCACTTTATTCCCACGTTCATCATCAATCGCCTGACACTACTGGTTATTGCCTGGGGCATTCCGTGGCGTGAGCTGTGGCGCTCCGAGCAGTATGCCATTGCTCAATTTCCCCTTTTTATTCGTGCTGTAATTACGGTCTTTGGGGGTCGTCCCCTTACCTTTCAGGTCACCGCTAAACAGCGGGTAGGGGGCACGTATTTACGTCTTGTTTGGCCCCAAGTGGCGATCGTCGTCCTCTCTGTGGTGGGCGTTTTATGGACGGGCTGGTTGGCGCTTCAGGGGCGCCTTACTGACTTTTGGGTTTACAGCATTAACAGCGGCTGGGTCGTCTATAACTGCCTATTATTGTTATCAGTAGTGCGTGCCGCTGTCTGGCAACCCCCTGAGGAGTAGCGTATGGCCTTTGGTCGATTGGCATTGGAAGGACGGATTGATGTGGTGCGTGCTGGTCAACTGCGACAGGAGGCGATTGCCTTTGCTGCCGCCCATGACAATAATCTCGTTCTTGATTTGCAACAGGTAACGTTTATTGATAGCTCTGGTTTGGGTGCCATTGTCGGTACCTTTCAGACGCTTCGGCAAGCCGGTGGTCACCTCTATCTCTACGGCATTCAGCCATCCGTGCAGATGGTCATTGAATTGGTGGGCCTCGACCAAGTTCTGCCGGTTCTAAAAACTAAAGCTGATCTTGATGCTGTTTTGGCCTAATTGTGCCAGGGGTATGGGTAGGCCTGGTTTATCTATTCTGGGGTAGCTCGCTTGGGGCAGCCCCAGAAAACTTTGATCCATCCCGCCGCGAGACACCCCAGCTTGAAAGTTTTGATATCAGCTATCTTAGCGATCGCGACAACTTTGGCAAAGACATCGGCGGCACGACCGTAACTTGGCGCTGGCGCTACCCTCGCGATCAAATGGTATCGGCATCTGTAGGCTTGATGCATTATGGCCAAACAGATGCACCGACCCGTATTGCCATCCCCATCAGCCTGACGTGGGCGGATCAACGGGAGGCACTCAGTTGGCAATTGAGCGCTGGCCTGACCTTTTATGATCGCGTGACCCCGGCTCCAAGCCTTGCGGCGGTCGTCAGTCATCCCCTTAGCGATACGGTGACTTGGACCGGCCGTCTTGAGTGGGCGCCCTATGCTGTAAGTGCCGCCGCCCTCACTAACCAAATCCAGGCTTTGCGCACTACCCACACGCTGTATTGGCAAATGCGCCCCCAAAGCTTTGGCCTCGCCGTCCTAACTCGGGGCTGGCAAAGTGATGGTAACCGTGAATGGCAATTTTATGGTCGTCTTGAGTCTACGCAGCCCCACTGGTATGTGGCGGCCAACCTCTTTGCCTGGCGCTTTGATCGTGATCGGCTGGAGACCAGCGGCTACTTTTCGCCCGGCGACTTTTTGAGCTACTCGGCAGAATTGGGCTGGACACCCCAAATCAGCGACAGTGTTAGCTGCCGGATTGCCTATAACCTTGGCCGCACCCGCCTTGACGGGGTCTTTAGCACCGATGATCGTCTGAGTGCTCGCTGCACAACACCCTTTACCGAACGTTGGGCTGTAGCGCTGGAGACCGTGCTAACGCCGATCGTGACCCAGGGCGGCAGCTACCGCAATCAACGCTTCCAAGTCCAGCTCACGTACCGCTGAATGAATCGCCTGGCTGAGTTGTAGGGCGAGAACCCGTGAGGCGAGAACAGCTCTGTGGGTTTAGCTGATAAGCGCGTCGCCATAGTTTGGTACAACTGATTAGACTGTTTTGATACTTGCTGTGACCCGTGCGGCGCGGAAACCGAGTGTGACTTCTGGCTATGCGGGGCAAGACCTGCGCGGGCGCTCGTTCAAGGGGCAGGATCTGCGCAGCCTCGATTTTAGCTATGCCGACTTGCGGGGCGCTAATTTTCGGGATGCGGATTGCCGGGGCGCTAACTTCAGCTATGCCAAGCTAGGAGCCCGCTCGCCTTGGCTGCTGCTGGTGGTATTGCTGGCCGTATTTTTGGCGATTGGCTCGGGCTTTTTGACGGCGGCGGTTGGGGTGCTCTACGGCATTTTGATGATTCACAGCGACCCGTTTTATGTCCTGGCCGGTACGCTCTCCCTCGGGGGGCTGGCGGTGTTTAGCCTGGTATTGCTGTGGGGTGGCTTGCGCCGTGCCCTGATTTTTCTGGCGCTCTGCGTCGCGATCGCGAGTTTTGCCTCCATCATGGGCGGTGTCGCCGGTGCTTTTAGTACGGCGGTGCCTTTATGGTCGTTGCGGTTTGCGGTGGCGGGCTCACGAGCCGGGGCGGTAGCCGCCGCCATCACCTTAGCCGCTGCGAGCTTTCTGGCTGGAGCCTATGCCCTTGTCGGTGCCTGGTCCCTTTCGGGCAGCGGTAGCGGTGGCTGGACGATTGGTATTGCCTTGATGTGGGCCTTGGCCGGTTCGGCATCAGGGGCGATCGCGATCGCCGATGCTGGCCCTATGGCCGGTGCGTGGGCCGGTGGTGTCTCCGGCGGCATGGCCGCGCTGGCTGCCTTTATTGGCTGGCGAGCCCTCAGTCACGACAAGCGCTACCAGTGGGTGCGGCAATTTGCCCTCAACCTCGCCAGTAACGGCAACACTTCCTTTCGGGGTGCCGATCTCAGTGATGCCAATTTCGGCGGTGTTGTCATGCGCGGCGTTGATCTGCGCGGTGCAACCCTCACCCGCACCTGTTGGCTAGGCGCCAGTGGTTTTGAGCGCAGCCAACTCGCCGACACTTACCTGGCCAATGACCGTGTCCTCAGCCTCCTGACCACCGGCGAGGGTGCGAGCCAAGTCTGGCGGGAATCACTGCGCGGCTTGAACCTCAGCGGCGTCAACTTTAGCCAAGCAACCCTGGCAGGCGTTGATCTCCGCGAATCTAACCTCCAGGCCGCCCGTCTGCCCTACGCCGATCTCAGTGGTGCCAACCTCAGCGGCACCCTTTTGCAGGGGGCAAATCTGCGTGGAGCGAACCTCAGTGGTGCCCTGCTCGATCGGGCGCAACTCAGCCAAGCCTCGCTGACAGGGGCTTGTATTGCCCAGTGGGGCTTGACACCAACCACCAACCTCGACCAAGTCAATTGCGACTATGTGTTTCTGGCCACCAATCAGCGCAAACCCGATAACCCCCGCGAAATTTTCCCGGCCGGTGAATTTGCCGCCTATATTCGCCCCCTCGGCCCCTGCCTTGATCTACTGCATACCCCTGTCGCTACGGCGGTTCAGTGGCCCGAGGTGGTGGCCACAGCGCTGCTGCGCTTTCAGCAGCGTCATCCTGAGTTTCACATCATCGCGATCGAACGGCGGGGCAGCTATAACCTGCTCATTCGCCTGCTGGGCCAGGGCGATTTTGCAACCCTTAATGCCGAATATTTCAGTTTCTACAACCAGCTCGCTACTCTTACAGAAGCCGATTTACAGCCTCTGCTGGCGCGGAATGAGCCTCACTTTACGGCTTGGGTGCTGCTGTTACAGACGCTTCTAGCTACCCAATAAGGCTACGCAACCGAACCTCGTTAACACGCTCTAATCTGCGACCACACGTACAGAGCGGCTGGGCTCGTAAAGAACTATAGTCGTTCCGAATAAGCGTGAGACATTTCTAGGGAGATGGGAATCACTCCGTATTTTAAAGTTCTTAGAGGTACGGAAGATTCATACTGCCTTGTCCTTAATACAAACAGCCATACCAGCCGTACCTGTGTACCCCGCCGACCATCCGAAGCGAGCCACATCTGCCCGCCGTAGCGTTTGGTCACGATACAGGC
>CAZAGN010000007.1:53588-55771 GCA_964484905.1 uncultured bacterium
GACCATCCGAAGCGAGCCACATCTGCCCGCCGTAGCGTTTGGTCACGATACAGGCTTTGGTCAGGCCCATGCCACGGCCCATGGTGCCCAAGTGCTGGACATTGCTGCTGCGTACCCCAAAGTTGGTAACCTGAGCCAGCTCAGCGACCGGAATGCCATGACCGTTATCTTCGAAGTGAGGCTCTGGCCATCATCTAGCAGGCCCACAACGATTTGCCCACCGAGAGGCGCGTAAATCTACGGTAGAGCAGCTTCAGGTGCCTGTGGCGGGCTTAGCAACGATTCTTGGGTAATAATTTCGGAGATCAAGGCGCGCACAATCGGGCCTGCAACCGTTGAGCCAAAGGCATCCTCACCGACCGGGTTATCCACTACGGCCAAGAGAACATAGCGGGGTTCGAGGGCGGGATAGTAGCCAACAAAGCTGGTGATTTTTTCGTCTTCGAGATAGCCCGTACCGTTGGGGTCGGCTTTTTGGGCGGTGCCCGTTTTACCACCAATGGCATAGCCTTCGATCGCGACCGAACGGCCGGTACCACTGGTAACAACATCGGCCATAAACTGGCGCACACTTAGGGTTGTGCTGGCCGAAAAAACCCGCTCTGATTCGGGTAGGCTGGGCGACCACACCAGTTGGTCAGTATCGCGATCAACCAGCCCCCGCACCACATGGGGCGTCACACGATAGCCGCCGTTCGCGATCGTGGCGTGCATTTGCACCAATTGCAGCGGCGTTAACGAAAATCCCTGGCCAAACGAGGTTGTGGCGGCCTCAATCGGCACATTCAGAAACTGCCATTCATCCTTAAGCTGACTGGGCGGCTCGGAGGGCAAATCAACCCCGGTGCGTTGGCCAAACCCCAGACCCAGTAAGCCATCATAAAATTGTCGCCGCGTCATCGTATCGATGATGCGTACCATACCGACATTGCTCGAAAATTGCAGCACTTGGCTCAGGGTCAGGTGGCCATAGGCACCGCGATCGCGATAGTCATAGTTCTGAATCGGCCATTCCCCCACCGTGATTCGGCCCTCATCAAAAAGCGTCATGCTGGGCTGAATCGTACCCGTCTCCAGGGCAATGGCCATAACTAGGGGTTTAAACGTAGAGCCGGGTTCGTAGAGGTCGGTCACCGCCCAGTTACGAAACAAGCCAAGATCAGTGACATCAAAGTAACGATTGGGGTCGTAGGACGGTACCGTTGCCACCACCAATAACTCACCCGTATGGGCATCCATGACAACCGCTGTGCCGCGCGCCGCCTGGAAGCGATCTAACTGAGCTTGGAGGGCGCTGTGGGCCGTCCGTTGCAGGTGCATATCGAGGGTCAGTTGCAGCACTGTTTCGCTGGTTGCCAGTAGCTCTGCGGGTACGGTCGCCGCCTGCAAAAAGCCATTGCCATCGCGACTAACGGTCTGGGCAAGGCGTTCGCGCTCAAGGCGGGTTTGCCAGAGCAGCTCAACACCGGCCTGGCCACGGTGCTCTAAATCGACATACCCCACCACCCCGGCAGCCCGCTCATTTTGGGGGTAAAGCCGCCGCCGTTCTTCGACGAGCTCTAAACCATCAAAAGAGAGCGCCCGAATTTGGGTGGCGGTTTCGCGCGGTAACCAATAACCCAAGCGCACCGAGTGGTGCTGACTCATAAGCTCGGTCAGCTCGCCCACGTCCTGTCCCAAAATCGGGGCAACGGCAGCCGCCATTTGGGCGGCCACTTGGGGGTCGTAATCGAACAAAATAGGCCGTACCCACAGACTAAAGACCGACTCATCCAGGGCGAGATACTCGGCTTGACCCTGCCCCAAAGAATAGCGATCAACAATGGCGCGGCGGGGCACAAAGGGGCGGACAAGAACCTGATGTTGATCCGCTGCCCGCTCCCGCAGGCTGTCAGACTGAAAGGCTTGCAAGCGAATCAGTTGCAGGCTCGCGATCGCGAGCCCCGCCCATAATGTTAGTGAAGCCCACTGCAAGCGTGAGAGCCGCGTGGGGCGACGTCGAGAGGCGCGCTGCTGCTGTAAACGGCGACGACGTTCGGCGGGGGCTAAGCTCACCGGCTGACCCAGAAGGACACTAGGGCTAGTGTAGCGCCGGGTCTTCCCGAACACATCTTTGCGGAAATATATACACATGAGCTGTGGCAGGTTAAAGCTTAAGGTTTTCTCTCGCGATCGCGAGCCTA
>CAZAGN010000008.1:0-34582 GCA_964484905.1 uncultured bacterium
ATGGCTTTGTAGTTGAACCTTCGTATAGGGTGTATTCGAGTATCGCAGGGATTTATAGTCAAATCTTTAATTACCGAGACACTTTTTGTTTCCAAGAAGTCTACCCAGAAGGCATTCAATCTCTAAAAGTGTCTTGTTATTTCCTGGTCTCACTATATGAGGTATCGCCGGGATTTACTATGAGCTGGCAATCACCTGCTGGCGATACTGCTCGACCTGGCCAGTGCTCAGTAAATCTGTTGCCTGGGCAATGCCAACAGCAACACTCTCGGCAACGCCTGTTAGCCATAGATAAATGCCACCGTTCCAAATAACATCGGCCCAGAGGATCGCCCCAGGTTGACCAGCAAGTACCTGGTGCGCCGCCGCCTGCCAAGCCTCCAAGCCAGGATAGGCGACGTCGCTGCCTTCAAGGTCGTAGTCTTTGGCTTTGAGGAACAACCGCTCGCCTTTGTGTTGGAGAATGACCGTGCGGCTGCGGGGCAGATCGCAACTGCCTTCCAGACCTTTGACGGTGGTTAGGCTATGGGGTGGCTCGATGAGGGCTTGCATGATTGCTTCGGTGGGCGGATGGACAAAGCCCGCCATTAGGTGATAGAGGCCAGCGTAGGGTGTCCAGAGGAGTTCGGCGGTGGCGAGGGGGGGCCGTTTGCCAATTTCATCGCGGTAGTTCATCAGGGTTTGGGCGGCAGCAAAGTGTTCGGGCACATAGACAAAGCTGAGGTTATGGCGACTGAGGCTATGGTTCAGATCGGTTAAGGTGCGGCCTGTCCAGTCAAGGCCGAGGGCTTGCCAGAGTTGGATTAGGGGCACGCCGTACTTGGTTGGGCAAACGCCGCCCCCGTGCTGGAGGACGTGTACACCAGCTGTAGCCAAAATCAGCGCCACAAGCGGGGCGACGGGGCTGGTACGATCGCGACCGTCGTAGGGATGGCCAAAAATATAGACAGGTGCCTCAATGGCGGCGAGCTGCGGCCCGAGGTGAGCGTAGGCATCGAGAATGCCGCCCATTTCATCAATGGTGGGGCGTTTGATCCGGTGCGCAATCAAAAAAGCACCAATTTGGGCGGGGGTGGCCTCACCACTCAGCATCAGCTCGATTGCTTGCTGGGCTTCGGGGCGGCTGAGGTTGGTATGGGTGTGGGTGCCGCTGCCAACTTTGCGTAACAAACTGCGAAATGTGGTGCTCATGCGGCGCTGACCTGCGGCGGAATCATTTCTAAGGCTAGACGGAGAAAATCGCGAATGGGCGGGATCGTGGCGCGGTCGGGGGTGGTGACCATCACGACTTGGCGTTCGAGTTGGGGGTTCGCGATCGCTCGAATGGCAAGATCGGGGTCCTGACTGCACGGCGTCAGGGCGGACTGGGGCAGCAGGGCGATCAGTTGGCTGTGTTTGACAACGCCGCGAAAGGCATCGAGGGTGTTGAGTTCGAGGGCGGGTTTGAGGCTAAGACCTTGCTTGTTGAGGTGCTGCTCCAGTCGCGATCGCATCGCATAACCATCTTTAAAGACAGCCTGAGGGTAGGCCGCCAAAACAGGCCAGGGAATTTCGGCATACTGTGCCAAAGGATGCGAAGCCGCCAGTAATACTTGGACGGGCTCGGTATACAGCGGCTCGACATGGAGAGCACTGTTCCGAGTCAGCAGGGGGTTATCCATAACCAAAGCCAAATCGACCAGGCCATCTTTGAGGACTTTGAGGGCGCGATCACTGCCCAAAGCCGTTACGCGCAGTTGCACATTGGGGTGGGCGTGGGCAAAACGTTCGAGGACAGGCGGCAGATGGTAGGCAATGAGCGAATGAATGCCCGCAACACACAGCTCAGTTTGCGTACCCTGCAGCCACTCACTAATTTCGCTTTGGGCGCGTTGCCACTCTTGGCACATGCGCTGGGCGTGGGGCAGCAGCCGATCACCAGCAACCGTCAACTGCACGGGGCTGCTGCGATGCAAAAGAGCTGTGCCGACCACCGCCTCGAGGGCTTGTACCTGCCGACTGACGGCCGATTGGGTCAGCCCCGTCGAACGGGCCGCCGCCTGAAAACTGCCGCTTTCGGCCACACAAATAAAGGCTTGCAGTTGTTCGAGACGCACAGGTAGGCCGACGCAATGGCCTCTCATTGTAGGAACGAGGCGAAGCATGAACTGTAAACCCAGCTACCACTTGCCTAGTTTGAGTGCTTCGCTGGGTCAGAAAACATTAGTTATGCTGGTTAAGCATTTTAGTTATGACACATTTGCATAATGTGTAACGAAAAGTAACGCACGTTACAAAAGCTTGAAAGTGATACCCCTACAGTGGCTTGCAATGGCCCATAGGGGTTGAGCAATGGCAAACAAGTTTGAAACTCTTAAAGAGGCCAAGGATGGCCTTGCCCTCAAAGACGAGCTGGCTAGCTTTGCCGCGATGGGCTGGGAAGCGATTCCGGTAGACGATCGCGAGCATCGGCTGAAATGGCTGGGTGTGTTTTGGCGCAAGCGAACCCCCGGCGAATTTATGATGCGGCTGCGGGTGGCCGGTGGCTATTTGAGCAGTGAGCAACTGCGGCTTTTGGCGACGATTATCAATGCCTACGGCGAGAAAGGGGTGGCTGATATTACGACGCGGCAGAATATTCAACTGCGCGGGATCGCGATCGAAGATGTGCCGGAGATTATGGCACACCTCAGGTCGGTGGGGCTGACGAGTGTGCAGTCGGGCATGGACAACGTCCGTAACATTACCGCTTCACCTCTCAGTGGCCTCGACCCAAATGAAGTGATTGATGTGCGGGTGCTGGCGCAGGCCGTCCAGGATGCAATCACCAACTACGGCGAGGGCAACCCAGCCTATACCAACCTGCCGCGCAAGTTTAACATCGCCGTTTTAGGCTGCCGTGATAACTCGGTGCATGCCGAAATTAACGATCTCGCCTTTGTGCCCGCGATCAAAGACGGTGTGACGGGTTTTAACGTGCTCGTGGGTGGCTTCTTCTCGGCTCGTCGCTGCGCCGAAGCGATACCCCTCGATGTTTGGGTTGCCCCCGATCAGGTGGTGGCCGTCTGCGAGGTGGTTTTGCAGGTCTACCGTGATCATGGCCCCCGCAACAATCGGCAAAAGTCGCGCCTGATGTGGCTTTTGGACGAATGGGGGGTACCGCGTTTCCGCGCTGAGCTAGAAACCCGCCTAGCTCAGACACTGGCGACAGCGGCCCCCGCCGCAGAAATTACCGAATCTAAGCGGGAGCTGTTGGGCCTGATCGATCAAAAAGAGCCTGAGCTCGTCACGGTGGGCTTGCATGTGCCGGTCGGACGGCTCCACCCCGGCACGATGTTTGGCTTGGCAGATTTGGCCGAGCGCTACGGCACGGGTGAACTGCGCCTGACGGTCGAGCAAAATGCGCTGCTGCCGAATGTCTCGCGATCGCGACTGGAGGCTCTTTTTGCCGAACCGCTGTTGCAAACCTTCTCACCGACACCGGGCTGGTTAGAGCGGGGCCTGGTCTCCTGTACCGGCAGCCAATTCTGCGGCTTTGCCCTCATCGAAACCAAAAACCGGGCGATCGCGATGATCCGTGCTCTCGAAACTGAGCTGGAACTGAGTCGTCCCGTCCGTATCCACTGGACGGGCTGCCCCAACTCCTGTGGTCAGCCCCAGGTTGCCGACATCGGCCTGATGGGGGCGGCAGGTCGCAAAGACGGCAAATCCGTTGAGGCCGTCGATATCTATATGGGCGGCGAAGTCGGCAAGGATGCCCAGTTGGGTGAGTGCATCCGCAAGGGTGTGCCCTGTGAGGACTTGCAGCCGGTGCTGCGGGAACTCCTGATCAGCCATTTTGCCGCCCAGCCTCGGGCCTCAGTCGAAGCCTGACCCTGATCTCTCTATCTCGCTTGAATCGTCTGACTTAAGTTTTGAAAGGAACGCCAACTATGTCTATTTCCCGTCGTCGTTTTATCAGTAGTGCTACCGCCACAACCGCTGGTTTGTTCGCGATCGCCTGTGGCAACAATGCCACCCCTGATCAGGCTTCCACCGCCGCACCCACTGAACCTATTGCTGAAGCCGGCTCGGCAACTCCTGAGGGTCTCGAAACAACCAGCGCGAAGCTGGGTTATATCGCCCTGACTGACGCAGCCCCCCTGATTGTTGCCCTCGAAAAAGGCTTTTACGCCAAGTACGGTATGGCCGATGTGGTTGTTGATAAGCAGGCATCCTGGGGCACCACCCGCGACAACTTAGTCCTGGGCTCAGCCGCTGGTGGCATTGACGGAGCACATATCCTGACGCCAATGCCCTATCTGATAACCTTGGGCACCGTGACCGACGGTACCCCAACACCGATGTATGTGCTGGCACGACTAAACACCAACGGGCAGGGTATTTTGCTTGCCAACGCCTACCGCGATTTAAATGTCGGCCTCGATAGCTCTCCCCTCAAAGAAGCCTTTGCTCGTGAAGCGGCGGCAGGTCGCGAACTCAAAGCGGCTATGACCTTTCCCGGCGGCACCCATGATTTGTGGCTGCGCTACTGGCTTGCCGCAGGCGGCATTGTGCCCAACCAAGACATTTCAATGATTGTGGTGCCGCCACCCCAAATGGTGGCCAATGTTCGTGTCGATTCGATGGATACATTTTGTGTGGGTGAACCCTGGCCCTTGCAAACCGTCAACGAAGACGTTGGCTATGGTGCCTTGACAACCGCCGAGCTTTGGCAAGATCATCCCGAAAAAGTGCTGGGCATGCGGGCTGATTGGGTCGATACCAACCCCAAAGCAGCTCAGGCTCTACTGCAGGCAACCTTAGAGGCTCAACTCTGGTGCGACCAGCCTGAAAATAAAGAGGAAATGTGCCAAATTCTGGCTGAGCGACGTTGGTTTGGCGTTCCGTTTGACGATATCATCGACCGCTCGGTTGGCAAATTTAATTTGGGTGTGCGTGAGTTTGAAAATACTAACCTCATGCAGAAATACTGGACTGACAGTGCCTCCTATCCCTTCAAGAGTCACGATCTCTGGTTCCTAACGGAAAATATTCGCTGGGGTTATATTCCAGCAAGTACTGATACCCAAGCCCTTGTCGATCAGGTAAACCGGGAAGATATTTGGCGGGCTGCCGCTGAGGCGATCGATCAAGCAGATGCCATTCCAGAGAGTACATCGCGCGGTGTTGAAACCTTCTTTGATGGCATCCAATTTGACCCCGAAGATCCGCAGGCTTATTTGGATGCTCTAGCGATCAAAAATATCGCCGCTTAGTCAAATGTGGGGGCTGATGCCCACCGTTCGTGTTCTGTGTCGTGTTGCTTTGGAGGGTGTTATGGCTCAATTAGTCTCACTGGTCATCAGTTTATGTCGGGTGGTGTTAGCGCCACTGGGCTTGAGTGCTGTCGCCAATGTCGATGGTGGTGGCTCAAGTAGTACGGCCTGGGCCAGTCGCGTTAAGCTCTACACTCTCCTGCGACGAATTTTGCTGCCCCTAACAGCAATTATCGTGGCGATGCTGATTTGGCAGGGGTTATGCAGCTTGCCAGACGCAAATTTACCGACACCGACCAAAGTTTGGCAAGATACCTGGGATCCGCTGATCAAAGACCCCTTTTTTGATAACGGCGGTAACGACAAAGGCTTGTTTTGGCAGATTTTGGCGAGTTTGCAGCGGGTCGCGGTCGGCTTTATTTTGGCCGCTGTGGTGGGCATTGGTCTCGGTATGTTTATTGGCGTCAATCGCTGGTTGCACGAAGCAGTTGATCCGATGTTTCAAGTTTTGCGGACGGTGCCACCTCTCGCGTGGTTGCCGATTTCCTTGGCGGCCTTTCGGGATTCGGGGCCATCAGCGATTTTTGTGATTTTTATTACGGCAATTTGGCCGATTCTCATTAACACTACGGTAGGGGTACAACAGATCCCCCAGGATTACCGCAATGTGGCGCGGATTGTACGGATGTCAGGCATGAATTACTTTATCAAAATTGTCTTTCCGGCGACGGTGCCTTACATCTTTACGGGCCTGCGGATTGGTGTGGGGCTGTCTTGGCTCGCGATCGTTGCCGCTGAAATGTTGATTGGTGGCGTCGGTATTGGCTTCTTTATTTGGGATGCCTGGAATAGTTCTCGCATTAGTGAAATTATCCTGGCGCTCATTTATGTCGGCATTGTGGGTTTGTTGCTCGATCGGTTGATGGCGTTTATTGGCAGTCTTGCTGTGCGGAGTGATGCCTAATGACACAGACAGATTCAAGTAAAGCGATGTCCGAGGCACCGCTAAAGCAGATTCCCTACATTGAAGTGGATCACGTCTCGCGGGCTTTCTCCCTCAGCGGAGGAGGTAGCTACATTGCCCTCCAAGGCATTCACCTCGAAATTAAAGAGGGTGAATTCATCTCATTGATTGGGCATTCGGGCTGCGGTAAATCGACCCTGCTAAACATCATTGCTGGTCTAGATAACGCCTCGGAAGGGGGCATTCTGCTGGCGGGTCGGGAAGTGCGGACACCGGGCCCTGATCGGATGGTGGTGTTTCAGAACTATTCGCTTTTGCCCTGGCTGACGGTACGCCAAAACATTGCCCTAGCTGTCGATGAAGTGCTCGCAGATCGCCCCGCCAAAGAGCGGCATGCCATTGTTGAGGAGCACATCAAGCGGGTCGGTTTGCAGGCCGCCGCCGACAAAATTCCCAAGCATCTTTCGGGGGGGATGAAGCAGCGGGTCGCGATCGCGAGAGCCCTAGCGACCAAACCGCGCGTGCTGTTGCTAGACGAACCCTTCGGTGCCCTCGATGCGCTGACGCGGGGTAACTTGCAGGCACAGCTCATGGAGATTGCCCAAGCCGAGAAGCTCACCTGCATCATGGTGACTCATGATGTCGATGAAGCCCTGTTGCTGTCTGATCGGGTGGTCATGCTGACCAATGGCCCGGCTGCCCATATTGGCCAGATTTTGAATGTGCCCTTTCCCCGCCCGCGTGAGCGCCTGGAAGTCGTCAAGAATCCTGACTATTACGCCCTCCGCGGCGAGATGATTTACTTCCTCAATCAGCAAAAACGCACTCGTATTAAAGCGGTACCAACCGCCAACAAAACGGAGCTGGAGACCATCAACCTCGGCTTTGTGCCCCTCAGCGATATTGCCCCGCTGGTGGCGGCCAAAGAGCTGGGCTTGTTTGCGAAGTACGGCTTATCAGACGTTAACTTTGTCCGTGAAGCGGGCTGGAACACCGTTTATGATGGCCTGCGCTCGGGACGCTTGACCGCTGCGCCTGTAGTGGCGGGCATTCCTTTGGCCTCAACGTTGGGTTTAGGCGGTGAGGCTGTACCCCTCGTCACAGCGCTCACTCTGTCGCGGGGCGGTAATGCGATTACGCTCAATCGGCGTTTGTACCAGCAGGGCGTCGCTAATCTGGCCGATCTGCGTCGGTATGTGACCGAGTTTGCCGATAAACCCCACACCCTCGGCATGGTGCATCCTGCCTCAATGCACAACCTCTTGCTGCGGCATTGGCTGGCAAGTGGTGGCATTGTGCCCGATCGCGATGTGAACCTTACCGTGGTGCCGCCGCCCCAGATGCTGAGCCACCTCAAATCGGGTGCGATTGATGGCTTTTGTGTTGGTGAGCCCTGGAATAGCCGCGCGATTCAGGCCGGTCTGGGCTTTATCATCACCAGCACCCCCGAAATCTTGCCTAGCCATATCGAAAAGGTACTGGCCGTGCGTCAAGACTGGGCGCGTCGCCACAGCAATACCCATGCGGCCCTGGTTAGGGCAATCTTAGAAGCCTGTCTGTATTGCGATCTGCCCCAAAATCGGCCCCAGCTGCTGGCTTGGCTGGCCCAGCCCGAGTACTTGGGCATGACGGCAGCAGAATTAGAACCCGGTCTCAGTGGTCATCTCCAACGCGGCCTCACCGATGAATCGAGTCGTGTGAGTGGCTTTATGCAGTTTGCCAGTGGGCGCAACACCTGCCCCGAAGCCCTCGAGCAGTTGTGGATTTTGACTCAACTGGCGCGCTGGCAGATTTGTGATTTTCCGCGTAACTGGTTGCCACTTCTGGATCGTGTGCTCGATCGCGAAACCTACGCGGCGGCGGCGGCAGATCTGGGCTTGCCTACGACGGCCCATAGTCGCGGTGCCCTCCGCTTCAGTGATGGTCATGTCTTTGATGGCCAAGATCCGGTGGCCTATCTCAACGCCCTCGCACCGGGCAGCAGCCTACGCGACTACCCCCTTGTGGCCTAAAGGAGAACCCTCATGACTGTATCGCTTGCCTCTCAAACCATGCCTGCAACGACAACCGCCCCCCTGCTCAGCCTCCAGGGTGTGGGTAAAACCTACACCACCGGCAGCAACAGCTTTGTTGCCCTCGAAGATGTGAACCTGGATGTGGCGGCAGGCGAGTTTATTTGCCTCATTGGTCACTCGGGCTGTGGCAAATCAACCCTTATGAATATGGTGTCGGGCTTTAATCTGCCGACCGTGGGCAGTGTGACCCTGCATGGCCAACCAATCACGGCGCCGGGGCCCGATCGGATGGTCGTGTTTCAGAACTACACGCTGCTGCCCTGGCTGACGGCCTACGAGAATATTTATCTGGCGGTGACTGAGGTTTTTACCGATAAATCTAAGGCCGAAAAGCGCTTGATTGTCCAAGAGCACCTAGAGCTGGTGGGACTCACTGAGGCGGCCCATAAACGCCCCAGTCAGTTGTCGGGGGGGATGAAGCAACGGGTCGCGATCGCGAGAGCCTTAGCGATCCGACCCGAGGTGCTGCTGCTCGATGAACCCTTCGGTGCCCTTGATGCGATCACCAAAGAAGAGCTTCAGGACGAGCTCCTGGAAATTTGGCGCGATCACCGCTGCACCGTACTGATGATTACCCACGACATCGATGAGGCACTTTACCTCGCGGATCGGATTGTGATGATGACCAACGGCCCAGCGGCGACGATCGGTGAAATTATGACCGTGCCCTTCAGCCGGCCCCGTTCGCGGGCCCAGATCCTCGAAGCACCCGAGTTCTACGATCTGCGTAACGAAGCCCTCGACTTCCTCTATCGCCGCTTTGCCCACGACGAGTAGACCGACCCCCGATTAGGAACCAACGATGGATAGCGTGCGAAGCCTCTGCCCCTACTGTGGGGTGGGTTGTGGTCTCGAAATTCTGCCCAGCGGCACCAAAATTCGCGGTGATCGGGCCCATCCTTCCAGCCAGGGTATGGTCTGTGTCAAGGGTGCCACCCTCCTCGAGACTCTCGATCACAATCGCGCCACGGTGCCGCTCTACCGCCGAAGCCTCAGTGATGACTTTCAGCCGATCACCTGGGATCAAGCCTTCAATTTAATCGTTGAGCGCATTCAGCAGAGCACACCCGAACGTATCGCCATCTACGGCTCGGGGCAATTGCAAACCGAAGACTATTACGTGGCCCAAAAGCTACTCAAGGGTTGCCTAGGCACTAACAACTTTGATAGCAACTCGCGCCTCTGTATGTCCTCGGCGGTGGCGGGCTACAGCCAAAGCTTAGGTTCTGATGGCCCACCCTGTAGCTATGCCGATCTCGATACCTGCGAGCTCGCTTTTCTGATTGGTACCAATACTGCCGAATGTCACCCCATTATCTTTAATCGTCTGCGCAAGCGTCACAAAAGTGATCGCAGCCTCAAAGTTGTTGTTATTGACCCCCGCCATACGGACACAGCTGAAGGCGCTGACCTCTATCTCGGGATCAGACCTGGCAGCGATATTGATCTCCTTAATGGCATCGCCCACTTGCTAATTCAGTGGGATGCGATTGATCGCGACTTTATCGTCCAACACACCCAAGACTTTGAGACCTACGCCACCCTGGTGGCTGATTACACCCCCGCCCGTGTCGCTAGTCGCTGCGATCTCAGCATTGAAGAGGTAGTCGCGGTAGCCCGACTTTGGCAACAATCCCAGAAAACCCTCTCCCTCTGGTCGATGGGGCTCAACCAATCCAGCGAAGGCACCGCCAAAGTCACAAGCCTGATTAATCTGCACTTGCTCACGGGCCAGATTGGTTTTGCTGGGGCGGGGCCATTTTCTCTGACGGGGCAGCCCAATGCCATGGGCGGGCGTGAGACTGGGGGCTTAGCCCATCTGTTGCCGGGCTATCGCAAGGTGACCAACGCCGCAGATCGCGCCGCTGTCGAGCAGTACTGGCAAAGACCCCCCGGCAGCATTAACCCCGAACCCGGCCTCGATGCCCTCGCGATGATCCGCGCCCTCGAAATAGATGCCCTCGATGTCTTTTGGATCACGGCGACCAACCCCCTCGTCAGCCTGCCTGACCTGCGCCGAGTTGAGGCAGCCCTCTCGCGATCGCGATTCACGATTGTCCAAGATGCCTATTTCCCCACCGAATCGACGGCCTATGCTCACTTGGTTCTCCCGGCCGCCCAGTGGGGCGAAAAGACGGGCACGATGACTAACTCCGAGCGTCGCGTTACCCTCTGTCCGGCTTGGCGCGATCCCCCCGGCGAAGCCCGTGCCGACTGGCAGATTTGGGCCGAGGTGGGGCGGCGTTTGGGCTTTGGGGCAGCCTTTGATTTTGCCGATAGTGCGGCGGTATTTGCCGAGTACGTGGGTCTGACAGCCGGACGGCTGTGTGATCAATCGGGTCTCAGTCATGCGCTGCTGCAAAATGGCCCCCAGCAATGGCCCTATCCGCCTAGTGGCCCGACCACAAGCCAAAGCCTTTATCAAGCACGCGACTTTCGCACTGCCACAGGCCGAGCGCATTTCATCGCCAGCTACTCCCACGGTCTTGCCGAACCGCCCGACCCCGACTATCCCTACATCCTCACCACAGGTCGCCTCTATGGCCATTGGCACACCCAAACCCGTACGGGCCATGTCGCCAAAATCCGAGCGATGCACCCGCAGCCCTGCCTCGAAATTCATCCCCGTGATGCGACAAAGCTAGGGCTTGCAGATAACGATTGGGTTAGGGTCGAATCACGCCGCGGTAAGGCCACCCTGCCGGTCAAAATTACCCGCGCCATCAGTCCAGGCAGCGTCTTTATCCCCATGCACTGGGGTGCGTTGTGGGGTGAAGATACCGCCTGTAACGCCCTGACCCATGCGGTTGCCTGCCCTAGCTCGAAGCAACCTGAACTCAAAGCCTGTGCGGTCAGCCTCAGCCGCGTCGAAGCATCGCCAACCTGAGCGCACCGCCTACCTCCGTCTCTATCTACCCCCCACCTTGATGATGATCTTTCAGTTTGAGCAAGACTTTGTCGGCAGCCTCCGCTGCATTCCCATGAGCGTCCGCCTAAAGCTCGATCAGTGTGGCATCAAGCTCAAGCTGCACCAGTGGCTACAGTTCTCACACGCGCAACGCCAGGGGCTTATTGATCTGCCTGCCGAAACAGCTGAAGAACGCGCCGTTTACCGTCACCATCTCGTCAATCTGATTGAGCATGTCTGTCAGGCGCAGGCCAGCGAGCTCGCCGTTGATGCTGCCCCGGCTTGGGAGAACGCCACGACCATCCCCGCCAGCGTTCTCGAGCAGGCTGCGGCTAAAGGTGTCGTGATAACCGTCGATCTGTGGCAAAAGCTGACGCCCTTGCAGCGCTTTGCCCTCCTTAAGCTCAGCCGTTCTAGCCACGAGAACCGTAACTTTGGGCCTGCCCTCCAGGAATTTTCCTCGCCCTGAGGTCAAAGCCGCCGCTGCTATAATGCGTGCTCAAGCAAGGCATTCGGCTTGACTTCTTATCGCTACACCGTTTTTTATTCTGCACACCCATGATCACCGTTCAAGAAGCCGAAGCCATCATGAGCGCCCAGTGGTTGCCACCGAAGGTTGAGTCGATCGCGATCGCGAACTGCACCGGTCGCCGCCTCGCCGAACCGATCCGCGCCGATCGCGACTATCCCCCCATCAACCGCGTCATGATGGACGGCATCGCCATTAACCACGCCGCCTATGCCGCCGGTCAGCGCACTTTTGTCGTGGCGGGCATGGCCACCGCCGGGACAACCACCGCCACTCTGGCTAATCCTGAACAGTGCCTCGAAGTAATGACGGGCTGTGCCCTGCCCGAGGGGAGCGATCTCGTCATTCCCTACGAGCAAATCAGCATCGAGCAGGGGCTCGCGACCCTCATCCACGAAACCGAACGCAACAGCGGCGATTTTGTCCATCAACAGAGTAGCGATTGTGCCGCTGGGGCGCTCATTCTCAGGCCCGGCATCACCCTCAAGGGCATTCATATCGGCATCTTGGCCTCCTTTGGCTACAGCCAGATTCAGGTCGACGTTAGGCCGCGTCTTAAACTTGTGGCCACCGGCGACGAACTGACCCCCATCGAGCAAACCCCCGCACCTTTCCAACTGCGTCGCTCCAACGTCGACGCCCTCAGAGCCGCCCTCCTCGCTTCGGGCTATACCGATGTCGATATCGACTACATTCCCGACGATCCCGCCATCATCACCGCCCACTACCAAAGCAACACTCAACACTACGACCTCTTGATCTACTCTGGCGGCGTCTCTAAAGGAAAGCGCGACTTTCTGCCGACTATCTGGCAGAGTTGCGGCGTCACCGCCTACATTCACGGCGTCACCCAAAAACCCGGCAAGCCCATGTGGTTCGGCATCGATCATCAGGCCAACACCATCATTTGGGGACTACCGGGCAATCCGGTCTCCGGTCTCGTGTGTCTGCATCGCTACCTGCTGCAGCGCACTATCTATGCGGGTCACCTCACAGAAGCGATCACTTTTAAGCCCAACCTCACCTTTTTTGTCCCCGTCAAAGTCGGCGCCAACCAAGCCCTAACCCCTGTCATTCCCCAAAATTCCGGCGACTTCACCGCCCTCGCCACCAGTGATGGCTTTATCGAACTGCCCCAAGACCAAACAGTGTTTAAGCCTGGCGAAACCTTCGCCTTCTATCCGTGGTACTAAGATGCAACTTGTTGATCAGTGGAACCGTCGCATTCGCAAGCTGAGGGTCTCGCTCACCGATCAGTGCAACCTGCGCTGCCGCTACTGCATGCCGCTGCATCCCGAATTTATGGCCAAAAGTAGCTATCTGAGCCCCCAGCAATATAGGGATATTATTGGCGAACTGCTTGCCTACGGCATCGAAGCAATCCGCATTACAGGTGGTGAGCCCCTGATTCGGCGTGAGTTTGCTGAGATTATGCGGGGCTTGGGTGAGCTGGCGATCCCCTCCCTCAGCCTCACGACAAACGGTGTGTTGCTGCACCACTATTGGGATGTCCTCAAAGCGGCCAATGTGCGCAACATCAATATCAGCCTCGATAGCCTCAGTCCTTCAACACAAGCCTCCATCACCTATCGTGACTGCCTCACCGACATTCTCAAAAATATCCATGATGGCCTTGCCCACGGCTTTAGCATCAAGCTCAATATGGTGCTGATGCGCGGCCTTAATGATCATGAGTTGTTTGACTTTGTTGAATTTGCCCGCGAGACAGGCGTGACTGTCCGTTTCCTAGAGCTAATGCGGATCGGCTATGCCAACCACCTTTATGACGCGCACTATATCTCGGCACAAGACTGTATTGCTCGACTGCAAGAGCGCTACACCCTCACCAAAGTGACAGCGGCCCCCGACTCAACAGCGTTTTATTTTGTTATTGATGAGACGGTCAAGATCGGCTTTATTGCCTCCGAATCACAACCCTTTTGCAGCACCTGTTCACGCTGGCGCTTAGCAGCAGATGGCCGCCTTTTTGCCTGTCTATTTACCGAAGACGGTCTCTCCATTCGGGAGACAACGCCCGCCCAACGTCAGGCTATTTATCAGCAGCTTTTGGGCATGAAACCCACAGGTCGAATCGAGCAGGTTTTACATCCGATGTATGGTCTAGGAGGCTAGCGCAATGGACAAAACATTTACGCATCTTGATGGCCAAAACCAGCCGCGCATGGTGGATGTCAGCGCCAAGTCTGTCAGTCTGCGGACAGCGATGGCCCAAGCCAAAGTCCAGCTCCCGCCCGCTTTGACGGCTTACCGCGTTGGCGAGGATATTCAGCTCAAAAAAGGGGCGGTCTTGCAGACGGCAATCATTGCCGGGACGATGGCCGTCAAAAAGACCGAGCAGCTGATCCCGTTTTGTCACCAGATTCCGGTCGAAGGCTGCACCTTTGAGGTCGCGATCAACGCTCATTTGCTGGTGACCATTCAATGCACCGTCAAGACCACCGCCAAGACAGGTGTCGAAATGGAAGCTCTTTGTGGTGTCTCGGTGGCGGCACTCACGGTCTACGACATGTGCAAATCGGTATCGCCCCACATTTGTATTCAAGAGACCCGCTTAGTGACAAAGTCTGGCGGCAAAACCGCCCTGCTAGAGCGCCCCTTGTACGGCCTAATCCTCACAGGGGGGCAAAGCAAGCGCATGGGCCGCGATAAAGCTTTGCTCAACCATACCGGCAAGCCCTACGCCGCCTATCTCTACAATCTGCTACAACCCTATTGCCAGCAGGTCTACCTCTCAGCGCGTCCTGGTCAATGGTCAGGCACAGCCCTAGAGCTCCTGCCGACGCTTCCTGATCAGGTGACGAGTGTTGGCCCCATCAGTGGTCTACTGGCCGCAATGGCTACCCATCCCGAGGCTAACTGGTTAGTGGTGGCCTGTGATTTGCTGAACGTTCAGGCACAGACAATCCAAAAGCTCCTCGATCACTACCAAGCCGAGACGATCGCGACCTGTTACGCCAATCCTGAAAAGGGTTTCCCCGAAGCCCTCTGCGCGATTTATACGCCCCAAGCTATGGAGGCACTAACGGCGGCTCATGCGGTAGGCGTGTATTGCCCGGTTAAAATCCTCAGCAACCAGCCCTGCACCCTAGTCATGCCCGATAATGATGCGGAACTGATGAACGTCAACACCCCCGAAGAGTATGCCGCTTTCTAAAACTATGGCGACGAAAACCGTGACGATTCAGTATGTTGCCATGCTGCGGGAGCAAGCCCAGCGACCTAGCGAGGTGCTACAGACCGATGCGGCAACCTACCTAGAGCTGTATCAGCAGGTACAAGCCCAATACGGCTTCTCCCTAGCCGCCACAGATATTAAAGTTGCCGTCAACCATGAGTTTTGTTCTGTAGATCAGACAGTAGCCGCTAACGACCTCATAATCTTTATTCCGCCTGTCTGTGGAGGCTAGATGATTCAGTTTTCGATTCGTGATACCGCCATCCCAACGCCCGACCTCAGCCGTTTGCTGGTCAATAATACAGCCGGTGCCCTCGCGACCTTTGAGGGCTGGGTACGCAACCACAACGAAGGCAAGCCAGTTCTGAGTTTAGAGTACGAAGTCTACGAAATTCTTGCCCAGAGTGAAGGCGAAAAGATCCTCCAAGAAGCCTACACAAAGTTCAATCTCTGCGGTGCCGTTGCCTGTCACCGTCAGGGTCATCTCGCGATCGGTGATATTGCGGTTTGGGTGGGCGCTACCGCCGTGCATCGGGGAGCGGCTTTTGCCGGCACACGTTACATAATCAACGCGATTAAAGATCGCCTACCCATCTGGAAAAAAGAACATTATCGTGACGAAGCGCCCCAGTGGGTTTTATGTCAAAAGACACATTCGCTGACCGACCTATCACTTAAAAACAAGCTCAACCAGGAACGCTAAGCCAGAATTAGACTTTCGGATAACCAGAACATCGGAATCACAGAAACCGCGACGAGTCATATCACTCATTCCTCTGCCGATACCTATTGCTGCTGATGTGATCACGTCAAGATTCAGGTCTTTCTGTCAGCAATGAGTCTACATAGAAATGAACCCTCATAAAAAGAGCTTATAGTCAAACCTCCAATTACCGAGACACTTTTTGTTTCCAAGAAGTCTATACCAGAAGGCATCCAACCTCTAAAAGTATCTCGTTATTTCCTGGACTCACTATAAAAAAAGGACGCAATCACTGCGTCCTCTAGCTCGACTTATATCTCAACGTGAGCTAGCTGAGGTCATTCTAAAATGCTCAGTATTTACACTGAGCATAGTCCTCAGCCTAGCGCTTTGAGTATGTTGTGGCATGATCCTTCAGCTCATTACGCAGCAGCTCAACAAGGTTGTGCCACTCTTTTTCCGACTTCGGAAAACTAAAGTCTTCGCGAATTTGAACTTCTAGGCCCGGCAGCACTTCGAGACGGTTGAGCGTTGCCACCTTGGGCGCAGGCACAGCCTGAGGCGTTTGCAGGTAGGCCAAAGCCGGATTAGCAATCTCTACGGTTAGGTGAATGCCACCTTCGAGCAGTGCTTCAAGTTCGGCATTTTGCTTTTCGGTTGTGACCGGTAACATGGCATGGGTCGAGTAGCCCTCAGCCAGCAAACGGCGCACGACCAAAACCTGCAAGAAGTGGCGGTAGGTATACCGTGCTTCACGACCGGCTCGGAGGGGGCGATCAACCACGCCAACGGTAGTGTAATGGCGGATCAGGCGTGGGTTGACCTCAGAGTGGGCATTGGGCACCACTTCGGGTAGCAGCTGATTGATATCAACCACAAGTTCTTCCAAAGACCATTGCTGACCGGCAAATGTTTGTAAGTCCACCATGTGTTCTGTGCCTCCTAGAGACGCGTTTGTATGCTGTTGTAGGTGTGGAGATCTGAATTGAGATCTCCGTGATTTCCGCAGTTACGATAACAACGAAAACACTCTACGTAATAACACTTAGCTCAACCCTGACGATGAGGGTGAGAAGCCCATGAGTTTTCGTCTTTTGTGTCGGATTTTTACGGAATCATACTCACTATCTTAACCAAAAGGTGTTGCTACTGTCACTACTAATCGCTGACTGGTCGTTGAAAATGCTAGCCAACATTTGTAATATTCCTTAATATTACAATCACTTCATCTGTGCGACTGACGGTATTTCTGGCACCTAACAGCCGAAAAGCGCTGATATACGCACTGACACTTAAGTGATACTACGTATAAAAGAGCGTGTTTTGGCTGAAGTTAACATCCAGACGTTACACAAAATGTTACATGTTTTACCTCCAATGACTACGGCGATGACCACCCAGGCCAGTTCAGGTGTATCGTCTTAGATTGCGCCGTCGAGGACGCCTGAGGTACGTAAAGTGCTGCATGGGCGGATAAATTCGATCCGGCTGAGGTTGATTCAGGTATCAGTCGGTAGGTACATATCCATTCGCACAATCCGCTAAGTTTTTTGCCGCGCAGGGGATGTCACGGCCCGGAGAGGAGAATTCAGACCCCAGAGGGCACTCATCAAAAAAATCCTGACCCTTTTTAACCCCTTATCACGCCGTGGGTGATAGGGAGTGAGGGGGGCAAAAGCGTTCCCTTGTGGCCCAGGTTAACAGCCTAGATCAACAACAAAGCACACCATCGTAGCCTGCTACGTATGGCTTTTGGCTCCAGTTCTTTGCCGTGCGGCTGTTTAGCATCAACTGAGGTAGCACACGTCAGGTTGGCTTCAAACGGTAACCCAGCGATCAGCCTCTGTTGTGCGGGCCTTCTACACTGACAGAGGTATGGGCGTTCTAAAGTGCGTATTTTACTGGTTGAGGATGATTTCTACCTCGCAGAGTCGGTTGTGGATGCGCTAACGGCTGAACACTATGCCGTGGAGGTGGCAACTGATGGTCTGGCAGGGCTGCAAAAGGCGCAAACTCTGATGTATGACCTGCTGCTATTGGATGTGACCCTACCCCGCCTTGATGGGTTGCAAGTTTGTCGGCAGCTCCGCAACCAAGGTCTAACCCTACCGATTGTGATGTTGACAGCGCGTGATACCCGCACAGACAAGGTTATGGGGCTCGATTCGGGGGCGGATGTTTATATGGTGAAGCCCTTTGATTTACAAGAACTGTTAGCCCAAGTACGGGCAAGCTTGCGGCGGGGGCAGGGAGCAAGCCTACCCGAGCTCCGCTGGGGCGAGCTGCGACTTTGCCCAAGCACCCACGAAGTCTTTTATGGTGCTTGCAGGGTTTACCTCACACCGAAGGAGTTTGGGATTGTGATGCTGCTGCTACAGCGGGGGCGACGGATTACAGAGCGGCAGCAGATTCTTGATCAGGTGTGGCTGCCTCGCGAAAATCCTAATATTGAGACAGTCAAGTCGCACGTTAAAAGCATACGTAACAAACTTATTGATGCAGGCTCGCCGAAATCCTTTATCGAGACTGTGTACGGTGTGGGCTATCGACTGGCGGACGTGTCGGTAACTGAACCGTGAAGACGGTCCCCTGATGTTCGCTGGAGCAAAAATCAATAGTGCCTTGGTGCAGGCGGGTACAACTGTGAACGATCGCGAGGCCGAGGCCCGTACCGGCAATGCCCTCAACATTGCGACCCCGGTAGAAGGTTTCAAACAAATGGGGCTGATCGGCGGCGGGAATGCCCAGACCCTGATCCCGCACCACTAGGGTGACGTGATGGGGCTGACAGGTTAGCTCAAGAGCGACGGTTGACTCAGAATATTTCAGCGCATTAGTGAGCAGGTTGGTCAGAATTGCTTGCACGAGCTTTGGATCAAGCCACACAGGTTCAGGCTGGCTGTGGTCGTGCAGCGTGATGCGGGGCGCAACATCCATTTGCACCAGCGCTATGCAGGTATGGCAAAGGTCCCTCAGTCTGACAGCCTCGGGTGTGTAGTCGAGCTTACCCGCCTCGGCGCGGTTCAAAATCAAAAGATCGTTCAGAAGCTGCGTCATCTGTTTGGCAGCAAAGCGAATGCGCTGGTAAATGCGGCGGGCTTTTTCGGGTGGCAGGTCAGGGGCAGCTTCGAGGGATTGAGCCGAGAGCAGAATCGTACTGAGGGGTGTGCGCAACTCGTGGGAAGCCATGCCAAACAACTGCTGCTTGAGGGCACTGAGTTCTTGAGCTTGGGCGAGGGTTGCTTGTGAGCGTTGCTGGATGATGGCGATAAGGGCTGTGATCAAGCTGCCCACAATCACGATCGCGATCGTGGCTGTCGGTAGCACAGGGTAAGACGGAGGGAGAAAATAGAGCCGCCACTGACGACCGGCAAAGTCAAAGGGTTGTTCGCAGCCTGAATTACAGAGATAGAGGGCGTTCCAAGCACGGGGGAGATTGAGAAATGCATCAGGATTACTGGCGGCGGCAGTTTGCGTCACCGTGACATTACCGTCGGCGTAGGTACCCAGGTAATTCTCGCCGCTGGGGGCGCTGTCATCGTAGAGGTGAAAACTAAGGTCGGTTTGCAAGGTCGCGATCGCCTCTGCCACAACATCCGCAACCCGAAAAACACCCAAAATATAGCCCTCAAAACGCGTGGCACTATAGACCGGTAGAAAGACAAGAAAGCCGTACTGATCAGCCGTTTCCTGCACCAGCGTAATGCGCCCTGAGGCAATAATTTGGTTATGAATCCGGGCCTGTTCGAGGGCTTGGCGACGGACAGGGTTCGAGGCCAGATCAAAGCCAACCGCCACCTCATTGCCAACAAGGGGCTCGACGTAGGCAACGGGCACATAGGTGCGTCGCAGGCGCGCTGATCGCAGCTGATTAGCCCCATCGCGCTCGGTAATCTGAAAGGCGCTAAAGCCTTGGGCTTGCATCGTGGCTTCAAAGCGCTGGCGTTGGCCTGCCAAAACGTAGGGTGCCCATTCAAGGGCTTGAATGCCAGAATTTTCGTTCAAGGAGCGCTCGACAAAGCGACGAAATTGAGCCGGGTCAACAGTCAGATCCATCGCTTGGTAATAATCACCAATGGCTTGCAAAACATCGACATGGCGGCTGAGGTTACGTTGCAGCACGGTCGAAAGATTGGTTGTGCGCTGCTGAAACTGGAGGCGAGCAGCAACAACCTCACGACTGCCCACAATAGCGGCAGCAGTTGCGGTCACAACCACACCCAAAGCCACTGTTGCTCCCAGAGTGGACAGGCGCATAAACATGAGATGTTGAGGCCATGGCGAGGCTGCAAGACTGATCGCTGGAATAACCTAAGGTAATTAGGCTTCAAAAAACTGTATTTTTTGACACAAAATAGCTATGCTTAGTTCTAGGCCAAAAGTATTTGCTCAAACCCATCCGTTATCAGCCCTGTAGCAGGGCCATTGGGGCCAAAACTTTGTTATCTTTTGCCGACAATCTGCTCGATTTCTGCTCGATTTTTTCCCGAAATCTTCTCAAGTCCTTCGTTACAGTTTGCACAAGCTTTCTGCACAGTTGGATTTACGCATGAGACGTCGAGATTTACTCAAGCACGGTAGTTTGTTTGCCGCCGGTGTATCGGTAGCTGCGCTCTTGGGGTCACAACCTAGCCAACGCAATCGTGCTTTCAGTCAAGCCCCGAGTGATGCGACCTTGAGTGTGGTGCGCGGGGGTGGGTTTCCGAATGGCCTCGATTTGCACCAAGTAGGGGTCAATCGGCCTGCTTACGGTACATCGTGGGTGATTTATGACCGCCTTGTTACCTTTGGTCGCAAGGAACTTGCGGATGGTAGCTTCTCTTACGACTACACCGTCATCGAGCCAGAGCTGGCTGAGTCTTGGCAAGTGGCCGAAGATGGCATGTCGGTGACCTTTGCGTTGCGCAAAGATGCCACGTTTCATAACGGGGCTCCGGTAACAGCACGGGATGTGAAGTGGTCCTATGATCGCGCCGTATCGGTTGGGGGCTTTCCCACATTCCAGATGAAGGCGGGGGCGCTCGAAAGTCCAGAGCAGTTTGAAGTTATTGATGATCACACCTTCCGGGTGACCTTTTTGCGCAAAGATAAGCTGACGATGATTGATATGGCTGTGCCGATCCCAGCCATTATCAACTCCGAATTAGTTGCGCCTCATGTCACCACTGAAGATCCGTGGGGCTTGGCGTGGGTCAATGCCAACGATGCCGGCAGTGGTGCCTACCAGATCGAAACCTTTACTCCGGACGAGCGCGTGGTTTTGGTGCGCTTTGAAGACTGGAAGTCGGGGCCACTCCCGCAAATCCAGCGCATTATCGAGCTGAATGTGCCCGAAGCAGGTAACCGACGCGCCCTCATGGAACGGGGTGATGTGGATGTGAACTTTGATGTTTCGGAAAAGGATATTGGCGAGCTTCAGTTGATGGGGCGCTTTAACGTCGCGATTACACCCATTGAGAACTGTCTTTACACCATTGATCTCAATACTCAGCCCACTCTAAACGGTGCCCCCAATCCGCTGAGTGATCTTAAAGTGCGGCAGGCGATTTCCTTTGCCACGCCCTACGAGGCGATTGTGGCTAATGCTATGTATGGCCAATGTGTACCGATGTTTGGCGGTACAGAGGCGGTACCCAGCACCATTAGATGGCCGCAGCCTTTTCCCTACAGTACTGATAGGGAACGTGCCAAAGCACTGATGGCCGAGTCAGGCTATCCCGATGGCTTTGCAACAACGTTGGCCTTCGATTTGGGGACTCAGGAATGGGCTGAGCCGATGTGTGTTTTGCTTCAGGAAGCTCTCGCGGAGATTGGTATTACTGTCACCCTCGAAAAGGTACCAAGTTCTAATTTCCGAGCCGTGATGGTTGAGAAAAGTCGGCCTATGATCTCGAATAACTTTGGCGGTTGGCTCAATTTTCCGGATTATTTCTTCTTCTATGCCTACCACGGCCAAAATGCCACCTTTAATGCCGGGGCCTACCAAAATCCTGAGATGGATGCGCTGATTGATACGGCGCTGGCCTCGTTCCCCGACGATGGCACCTATGAGGAGGCAGTAAAGGGGTTCTTAGCAATGGCCTTTGAGGAAGCGCCCAAGGTGGTGATGCTGCAACCTGTACTCTCGGTAGCGATGCAGTCCAATATCAGCGGCTACCAGTATTGGTTTCACCGCCAGCTCGATTACCGCCAACTTGTGAAGGCTTAGGAGAGAATAATGCCGCCAGTTGTCAGAACAGTGCTGCACCGGCTTTTGGATGCTGTGCCCAGTATTGCTGGGGTGATTGTGATTACGTTTTTGCTAGCGCGGGCACTTCCGGGTGATCCGGCGGCCTATTTTGCTGGCCCGGCGGCCTCTCAGGAGGCGATTGATCAAATCCGTGAAAACCTAGGTCTGAATCAAAGCATTTTGCAGCAGTTCTGGATTTACGTTAGTGACTTAGTGCAGGGCGATTGGGGCACGTCGTTGACGACGGGGCAGCCGGTGCTGAGCGATCTGACGCGCCGTCTACCCGCATCCCTGGAGCTGACCCTGGCGGGATTGGTGCTCGCGATCGCGATCGCGATTCCCCTGGGGATTTTGGCGGCGACCCGTCCGGGCTCTTGGCTTGATCATGGGGTGCGACTGTTGGGTACGGCGGGGGTTTCCTTACCCACTTTTTTTACGGGCTTGTTGCTGGTGTATGTGCTCTACTACCGCCTCGGTTGGGTACCCGCACCCCTGGGGCGCTTAGGAATTTTAGATAGTCCGCCGCCTGCAGTTACTGGCCTTTTTACGGTCGATAGTTTGCTGGCTGGGCGCTGGGGCTTGTTTGTCGCGGCCTTTCGCCACCTAATGTTGCCTGCGATCACACTGGGGCTCTTTGCCCTCGCCCCCCTGGCCCGTGTCACCCGCGCCTCGATGCTGGGTATTCTCTCGGGTGACTTTATCCGCACGGCGATCGCGAGTGGCCTGCCCACCTGGGTCGTTCTCTTTGGCTATGCCTTTCGGAATGCCCTTTTGCCCATTGTCACGACCTTGGGCATTGTCTTTTCCTTTTTGCTGGGGGCCAATGTCTTGGTGGAGAAAGTCTTTGCCTGGCCGGGGATCGGCTCCTACGCCGTCTCGGCTTTGGTTGCCTCGGACTATGCGCCGGTGCAGGGCTTTGTCTTAACGATGTCGCTGCTGTATGTGGGTCTAAACCTGGGTCTGGATCTGACTTACAGCCTCATTGACCCGCGCGCTGGTGTTAAGTAGGAACCTCTGGCTATGAATGAAACGCTCAAGCACGCCCGCTATGTCATCCGCGAAAATACAGTTACCTTTTTTGCGTTTGCCTTTTTTCTGTTGCTGGTGTTGCTAGCCTTGTTTGGCGGGGCCATTGCGCCCTACAACCCCCTAGCGAGTGAGTCGGCTATTGCGCTGCAAGCACCGTCTTGGGCCCACTGGTTTGGCACGGATCAACTGGGGCGGGATGTCCTCAGCCGCGTCATGACCGCAACACGCCTAGATTTGGGGATCGCGATCGCGGCGGTGCTGCTCTCCTTTGGCTTGGGCAGTATGCTGGGCGTTTCGGCGGGCTACTACGGCGGCTGGTGGGATCGAATCGTCAGCCGCTTGATCGACACGATCATGGCCTTTCCCCTGTTTATTTTGGCGATGGGGCTGGTGGCGGCCCTGGGTAACACCGTCGAAAACATTATCTATGCCACAGCGATCATCAACCTGCCCCTCTACGCGCGGGTGATTCGTTCAGAGGTATTGATTCGTCGCGAAGCGGGGTTTGTGGAAGCCGCCCGCCTCACGGGCAACCCAGACTGGCGCATCATGACCTTTCATCTGTTTCCGAATGTATTGCCCGTGATGATGGTGCATATTTCCCTCAATATGGGCTGGGCCATTTTGAATGCGGCGGGCCTATCATTTATTGGCCTAGGTGTCCGCCCACCTACCGCCGAGTGGGGCATCATGGTCGCCGAAGGGGCTACTTATATTATTTCTGGCGAGTGGTGGCTGGCGATTTTTCCGGGCTTGGTGCTGATGCTGGCGGTCTTTTGCTTCAACCTTTTGGGCGATGGCCTCCGCGATTTACTTGACCCCCGCCGCCGCACCTAGTGTGTTGATTTTGAACGCTTACCCTACCCTGTGATCGACCATGAGTGCAAAGCTACTCCTTGATGTTGACAATCTCTCAGTGGAATTCCGCACCCGCAGCGGCCTTGTCAAAGCCCTTGAGGCGGTGAGTTTTCGCGTCCATCAGGGCGAAACTGTGGCCTTGGTGGGTGAAAGTGGCTCCGGCAAGTCGGTGACAGCGTTTACGCTGATGCGAATTTTAGATCGGGCCGCTCAGATCACTAGCGGCAAGGCCACCTTCGAGGCTCAATGGGACTTACTCAGCGCCCCGGCCGCGCAACTGCGACAGCTACGCGGCAAAGAGATCTCGATGATTTTTCAAAACCCCCGCACGGCCCTCAACCCGATTCGTAAAGTTGGTAAGCAACTCGAAGATGTCTTGCGAGCGCATACATCCTTGGGGCCGAATGCCCGCCGCACCCGTGCCCTAGAGTTACTGGCCAGTGTCCGCATTCCTGACCCCGAGCGGCGCTACAACGCCTATCCCTACGAGCTATCGGGCGGTCTTTGCCAGCGGATTATGATTGCGATCGCGATCGCCTGCCAGCCCAAGCTGCTGATTGCCGATGAGCCCACCACCGGCTTGGACGTAACCACCCAGGCTTCGGTGATGAACCTCATTCAAGAGCTATCGGTGCAAACGCAAATGGCGACGATTTTAATTACCCATGATCTCGCCCTCGCCTCAGAATATTGCAACCGCATTGTGGTGATGCACGCGGGCCATGTTGTCGAAGCGGCAACGACCGAACGCCTGTTCCGTGAACCGGCCCATCCTTACACCGCGAAGCTGATCGCCGCGACCCCCGAGCCGTACAAAGGTTTTGCCGCCCTCCAACCCATCGAGGGCAATTTGCCAGATCTACGCTCGCCCCTCTTGCCGCCCTGCCGCTTTAGTCAGCGTTGTGAGCGGGCCACAGCCACCTGTAGCCAAGCACCGCTTGTACGCCAAACCCTTGACCCTAACCACACCGTTGCCTGTTGGCACCCCCTCGGAGACGCCGCATGAAAACCCTGACGCAAACGCCCGGTGTTGGCGTAACCCCTCAAGAAACAGCCCTGCTGAGCGTGAAGCAACTTTGCAAACGTTTTCCGGTTGCCAAAGGCCAGGATCTGTATGCCGTTGATCACCTCACGTTTGAAATGGGCCATGGTGAAAGCGTTGGTCTTGTCGGCGAATCAGGCTGTGGCAAATCAACGCTCATTCGTCTGTTGACGCGGCTGCTCGATCCCAGCAGTGGCGAAATCTGGTTTGAGGGTCAATGCCTCAGCAACGTCCCCAGTCGGCGCTTTGTCCAACACCCGGTGCGCTCGCAATTGCAGATGGTCTTTCAAGACCCCAGCGATAGCCTTAATCCCCGCTTTACGGCCTTCGACACCCTGAGCGAGCCCCTCAAGCGCTTAGGCGGTCTGCGAGATGCTGGCCAGATTCGCGATCGGGTTGCGGAGTTGGCCGATTGGGTCGGCCTGCCTCAGGCGCTGCTGGGCCGCTTTCCCCACCAGCTCTCCGGCGGTCAAAAGGCACGGGTGAACATTGGCCGCGCGATTGCGCTTAATCCAAAGCTGCTGATTCTCGATGAGCCGACCTCGGCGCTGGATGTTTCGGTACAGGCCATTATTTTGCATTTGTTGGCTGACCTTAAAACACGCCTGGGCATGAGCTATTTATTTATCTCCCACGACCTCAATGTTGTGCGGCTATTGTGTGATCGCATCATGGTGATGTACTTGGGCAAGATTGTTGAAGCTGGCCCTGCCCAGACCCTGTTTGAGCGGCCGCAGCACCCCTATACCCAAGCCCTAATTACCGCTATTCCCAGCTTTGCAACCAAGCCCCAGCCCCTCCCCCTAACCGGTGAGCCCCGCAGTCCGATTAATCCCGATCCCCATGTCTGCCGTCTCTATGGCCGCTGCACCTATGCAACCGAGCGCTGCCAAAACCAAGCGCCCACCCTGCAGCCGGTTTCACCGTCTCACCACGTTGCCTGCCATTACCCCTTACAGTCGTGATTGGCCAGGGTCTAGTCATTCTGGCCTCGGTATTACTGGCCTGCCAAAATATCGTCCTCAAATGGCTTTTTGGCCAGATTGAGCCAACCTTTGCCCATGCGCTTGTGTTGTTGCATCTGCGGACAGGCCTGATGCTTTTACTGCTAGCGCCTCTCGTCGGGCCGCAGTGGCGCTTGATGCCCCCCAACCCCTGGCCCTGGCGCGCTGGCTTGCTCAGCAGTGTGTGTCTGGCGCTGGCGTTGATGGGGCTTTATGTTGCCATCAGTCAACTGCCCACAGGGGTCGCCATTACCCTGTTTTCGATTTATCCGCTTGTCACCAGTCTTTGGGCGTGGCTGGGCTGGGGTGAGGCCTTGTCGCTGGCGCAGATCCTGGGCCTCGCGATCGTGGTGGTGGGGGTCGGCCTCACGGCTGGCTTTGACTGGAGCAGCAGCTCGCTGTGGGGCAATGTTTGTGCCCTAGGGGCCGGTTGTTTGTACGCGGGCTATGGCTTGGGGGCACAGGTGACTTTACGTCCCGCAGCCGGGCAGGCAAGTTTCTCACCCCTGGTCTTTTCGAGCCTTAATTTTGCTGTGGGCTGGGTATTAACGGGTGTGCTGGTAGTAGCGGTCTGGCCACAGGTGCAGTTTCCACCAGGCTCAGCCCTCACGGTTGCACTGGGTTCGGCTGTCACAGCACTGGCAGCTTTGACAGCCTATCTCTGCCACAACAGCGGAATTCATCGTTTGGGTGCCAATGTTGCCGCAACCCTGAGCGCTAGCACGCCGATTTTTACAACTCTTTTGGGCTGGTTAGTCTTGCAAGAACACCTTCGGCCTCTACAGGTGCTGGGCATCGCGATCGTCACCCTAGCGCTGCCAGTATTAACGGCGAAAATGCACAGCAAGAGTTAGCAAGACAAATGGGCTCGACCCAAACCACTCTCTCAGCCAACAATCTCTCAGCCAACAAGAGTCACCAGGCTACGGTCATAATGTGCTTCATTCTTTACGTATTTCATGTTTGTAAAATGATAGTGAGTCCAGAAAATAACGAAGCACTTTGAGAGGCGGGACACCTTCTGGGTAGACTTTTTGGATGCAAAAGTACCTCAGTGATTGGAGCTTTGACTATAACTATACGCAAGCTATTAGTAATCATCATTTGTGATAACGGACTATTGATAAACTCATACGAACTCGAAGGTTAGTTAAGGCATAGCTTATAGCTGTTTGCATTAAGGACAAGGCAGTCTGAATCTTCCGTACCTCTAAGAACTTTAGAATGCGGAGTGATTCCCATCTCCCTAGAAATGTCTTATGCCTATTCAGAACGACTGTACGCTTTTTGTGACTTTATTCCCACGGCCTCAGACCAATGGCAAAGACTTTTAGCCTTACAAAGGATTATGTACTCTGAATAGCCTTATCTCTCTTCCTGTTGAACCTATGGTGCTATCTTGCGTATTTTGTTTCAACGTAAATCAGCCCTAATTTAAGGCACCGCCACCCATCAAAAACAGCAGCGCCATCCGAATCGCAACCCCGTTCGCAACCTGCTGCTCGATTAAGCTCAGGGCTGGGTCTTCCATGATCGCCGAGCTAAGCTCTACACCTCGGTTCACCGGCCCCGGATGCAATACTCGTACTGTGGGATGACACTGATTGAGGCGTTCGCGGGTAATGCCATAAAGCTGGTGATACTCACGCACACTCGGGATTAGGTTGCTATCCATGCGCTCCCGTTGCAGCCGCAACGTCATCAAAAAGCGCGTATCAGCCAAGACCGGATCGAGCTGCCAGTGACAGGGCACACCGAGGTGCTTCATGTAGGTTGGCAGCAGGGTTGGTGGTGCTACCAAATGTAAGTCAGCCCCGGCACTCACAAGGCTGTGAATATTCGAGCGAGCCACCCGTGAATGGAGAATATCGCCCACAATCACAACCTTTTGGCCTGCTAGCACGGCTGGACTGGCCTCGCCTAGATGCGTCGCCATCGTAAAGAGATCCAGCAGGGCTTGGGTTGGGTGGGCATGGGCACCATCGCCAGCATTGAGCACACCCACGCTACCCCCACTCAGCTGATCCATATCAGCTGCAATTTGGTGGGGTACGCCCGCTTGGGCATGACGAATCACCATAATATCGGTGCCCATCGCCAAAAATGTCCGAGCTGTATCGAGAATCGTCTCGCCCTTGCTGAGCGATGAGGTACCCGGCGCAAAGTTGACCGTATCTGCCGAAAGACGCTTAGCGGCCAGCTCAAAACTATTGCGGGTGCGGGTCGAGGCTTCAAAAAATAAATTGGCGACGACCTTACCCTGAAGTGTGGGCACCTTGCGCGTTCGCCGTTGTAGCACCTCACGGAAGCTGGCGGCTGTGGTCAAGACTGCTGCATATTCAGCGGCGGTAAAATCGGCCAAATCGAGAACATGACGCCGCTGCCAGCTCATGGCTCACGCTCCCAGGCTGCTGGCAGCAAGCCTTTGGGTGGCGTAATTTCGAGATAGCCCGCCTTAAGATCCACCACAGGCACGATTGCTTTGGCAAAGGGAATCAACACCGTGTCACCATCACTGAGCTTTACGGTCAAGACATCATTACCGCCTGTATCGATGGCAGTTACCGTGCCAATCTCGCGATCGCGATCGCGAACCACCAGCCCCACCAAATCGCTTGCGTAATACTCCTCCGGCTCTAGATGAGGCCGCGCCGTCGCTGGCACCAACACCTGCGCACCCTGCCACTGCTCCGCTAGCGTCCGACTATTAATCAGATCAAATAAGACACGGTAATGGCCTTTTGGCTGAGGGATTCCCTCTAGCAATTGCATCTCAATTGGGGCCGCCAGATCCTCCCGCTGTAGCCACCGAGAACCCGGTGCCATCAAACGCTCCGGAAAATCCGACAAGCAGGTGACATTCACCCAGCCCCGCAAACCATGGGGGTCGCGAATCCGACCGACCGTAATCCAACTCTCTGTCGTCATTTACTGATGTCATCTATACCTAAGCGCGTTCACGCTCCTGCCGCGCCAAACCCGCCTGCAAATCCCCAAAGGGTGAGGGTGGCAGCGGTGGTACGGTCTGCGACTTTGGCTGTTGGGTATCCAGCATCGACAGCATACCTTGCAATGCCCCGGGCACCGCGTTCGGATCCATAAAGAGAACCTTGGCACTGGGGCTACGACCCACCGTCAAGCCCATATCGATGTACTGTTGCGCCACCAGAAATTGCAGCGCATCGGCGGCCTGATTATCCTGCTTCAGCACATTTGCCAAGGTTTGAATCGCCTGCGCTGTCCCTTGGGCCCGCAAGAGCTTTTCTTGTTTCTCAGCCTCAGCCCGTAAAATCTGGGCACGGGCATCACCGGTTGCCTCGTTGATGTTTGACAGTTGTTGCCCTTCCGATTCCAAAATCGAAGCCCGCTTTTGGCGCTCGGCTGCCATCTGCTTTTCCATCGAATCTTGGACAGTCTTGGAGGGTGTGATGTCCTTAACTTCTACCCGCGTCACCTTAATGCCCCACGGGTCGGTTGCTTCATCCAGCTCAGCCAGCAGGCGGGCATTAATCTCGACCCGGGACGAGAAAGTCTGGTCGAGCTCCAAACGGCCAATTTCCGAGCGCAGCGTTGTCAGCACCAAGTTAATCAAGGCGCGTTGCAAATCTTGGACGGCATAATAGGCTTTCACCATATCGGTAATGCGCCAATACACTACCGCATCGGCCATCAACGAAACGTTGTCGTTGGTAATACATTGCTGCGGCGGTACATCAATCACTTGCTCTTTGATCGTGTCGCGATAGACGATGCTGTCGAGAAAGGGCATGATGAAGTGCAGCCCAGGCGGCAGACGGCGGCGGAACTTACCCAAACGCTCGACGAGGGCTTCGTAGCCTTGGTTGATAATTTTGACCGAACCAACGGTATAGCCAACAATAATGATGCCGAGGATGCCAAATATCGGGCCCATGGGTTTTACCTCTGCGGATTAACGGTGATGCAGCTTAACTTTACCTACATTGATCTGAGCCTGCTGTGATCCAAACAGCGGGGTTTCGTTAGCTTTACTTAACATGTACTGTTGTGATTTGTTACTTAGGTTAAGCAACCAGCGACGTGACTTGGGGGCAGAGCATGGGGACAGGCTAGTCGCCACTCAGCATCTTGGCCGGCATCACTAGCAGCGTGTTGCCCTGACGTTCGATCACATAAAGCTCCTGATCGGCAGTAATCGAAACCGTGTCGTGAATACAACGCGCGTTCCAGTTGGAGCCCGCATAGCGTACCCGACCCTTGCGGCCTGCCGGAATCGCCTCGAGGGCACGGGCATCGCGAGATTCTTCAAGCGCCGGTGAGTCGCGGGGCACAAGCTTGCGCCCCCAAATCACAAACGTAATCGCCAAGCCCACAAACACCGCAACCTGAAACCCAAAAGGCAGAAACAGCGCCGCCACGGAGGTCACAAGCGCCGCCAAGCCGATCGCCCCGGCAATCAGCTCGGGCACTAGAATTTCAAACCCCAGCAGGGCAATCCCCGCAATCAGCCAGTACATGGCCGCCGTCATCACGATCGGGATCATGCGAAGTTCTCTAACTACCGTTCATTGTATTTCACGCCCACCCTCCCCGAACGCACTCACCCCAACGTCATCCGCGAGATCATGCTTCAGGGCAGCGCCTGGCAGGCATCACGAATCACTGCCGTTAGGATGGCGATCCCTTTCGCAATCGCGACTGGATCGAGGGCGTAGCATAGCCGCAGCGCCGGATATCCCTGCTGCCCCGGAAAAAAGCGCGAACCCGGTGCCACAAACACGCCCCGCACCAACGCCTCGCGACAAATCGCCTCCGCCGAAAGTGGCGCTGGCAGTTGCAACCAGAGAAACAGCCCCCCCTTGGGCACCGTCCAGCTACAGCCCCACTCAGCCGCTTGGTCTAGAGCCTGCAGCATCACATTACGGCTTTCGAGGTTACGCCGTTGCAGTTGCACCAAACGCCGCCGGTAATAGCCTGCGGCCACATACTCGGTCACTACCGCCTGCGATAAAGTACTGCCGTGAAGATCATTGAGTAAGCGTCGCTCGACCAGAGACGTGTAATGCTCGCCGGTCACGACCATATAGCCCACCCGCAAACCTGGCGTAATCGCCTTCGAGAAGGTGCCCGTGTAAATGACCCGATTATCAGTATCAAGAGCCTTGAGGGGAGCAGGCACCGGCTCAAAATTTAACCCTTCGTAGGCATTATCTTCAATAATCAAACAGTCGTACTGCTGGGCTAAGGCAAGCAGCGCCTGCCGATGCGCCAAGGGTGTGGTGATGCCGGTGGGGTTATGCAAAGTTGTGGTCGTATAAATGAGCTTGGGGCGATGGCTTTCTAGGTACTGCGCCAGTAGCGTCAGGTTCATGCCCATTGCTGTCATCGGGATGCCAATGACACGTACCGCCTGCCGCCCCAAAATCGAGAGCATCCCGTGATAGGTAGGACTTTCGACAATCACCCAATCCCCCGGCTGCAAGAGATGCTGCACCAGCAGGCTCAGCGCCTGCATCGAGCCATTGGTGATAATCAACTGCTCTGGGCTGACCTCCAAACCCAACTGCACCAGCAAGTGCGCTACCTGCAAACGGAGCGTTGCCTGACCCTCAGGCGAGCCATAGCCCAACAAGTACTCGGGCACATTACGGCTGACACGGCGCGTTACCTTCAGCAAATCATCCAAGCCATCAGCATTCGGATAGCCACCACTAAAGTCAATGACCGCCTCTTGCGCTTGTACCTGGGTCATGGTTCGGTACAGATCAAAAAACGAAATGCTGCGCGGACTGGGGATAATCACCTGCTGACTAGGGGCAAACTGGGGCGTTTGGCGCGGGCTAGGCAGCGCTTGTGTTTCCACGAAATAGCCCGACCCAGGCCGGGACTCAACCAGGCCATCGCCCAACAAACGGTTGTAGGCTTCGATGACCGTCAATTTATTGACCTGAATAGCGTGGGCCAAGCTGCGAATGGAGGGCAGGCGCTCGCCAGGTTGAAGCACGCCGCTTTCGATCATGTGACGCAGGCGGGCATGAATTTGAGCATAGATGGGGGTCTCTGCCTCGCGATCGACCGGAATCAGCATCAGCAACCACCCCTAGAAATACACTTCAGACGTAGGCAGGCTTTATCTGATACATCTCAGCCATTCCCTTAGTTTTGGCTGACACCAGGCAGCAACTGGAGGATACCTGGTACAGTTTGCCATCACTCCACTAAATCAATTCTGAGTTTTGCAAACTGTACTAGTCAAACCTGCATTGAGTGTACCTTCTCAGCGCCAGGGTGCAGCAGTCAGACTAGAGATAAGTTAACGGCAGGTCAGCCAGAGACCGGAGGCTATTATGCAATTCACCCACACCAATGCTTACAACACACCAACATGGTCTTGGCTGGGCCTTTGGCACTCTCTTACAATGCCTTTCCACAATTGGCTGAGTGAAGAACCACAAATTGAGCAACACAAAAATCACAAGGGCCAAATCGAATGGCGAATTTATGATCCAACTAATGGTCATATTATCTGGTTGGGTAGTGAAGCTGAGGTCTTTGAGTGGCTTGAGTCTCGCTATCGCACCGCGATTAGCCACTAGACACTTTGTCGTGATTGACTCAGATTAAACAAGCAACAGTAGCGCTAATTTTATAAAGCTAAGTAGGTGGTCTGATGATTGACTTCAAAAGTCTTTCAACGGGTCACCTCTACTGTTTAGAAAGCTTCTTGTTTGAGTAGAAAGCTTCTTGTTTGAGATAATGCATCACAAAAAAATAGCTTAATTTCAAGCCTGAAGACAAAATTAATATGTATCAGGATATGAGTTTAAGTTGGCTTTTTCGTCAGTTTTTTAAGCCCTGACTGGGTTTAACTAGACTTCTAGATGAGAGCAGAGACATAGCTCTGGGTCAGTTGCACTGGGCGGGTGATGGCACTACCGACAACGACAGCCCAAGCTCCGGCAGCCCTGAGGGGTGGCAGCCATTGAGGCGAGTTGATCCGGCCTTCGGCGATGACGGGTGTGGTGGGGTAGGCCGCACACAGTGTTTCGACAAGGGCGATGTTAGGTCGATCGCGACGGTGGTGTTGGGTCTCGGGTGTATAACCACTGAGGGTGGTTGAGAGGCAGTCGGCGCCGGCGGCGAGGCAAGGGGCAGCATCGCTCATCTCATCTTTCCAGACACCTGCAACCCCCTTTTGTTCAATTGCTGACTTGAGTGTGAGTTATGTCCGCTGCTCAATCAAACAATAGTTATCATTCTCAATAATGCAATCTTTCACAAGTCGAGATGAGCTCGCGAGTTAATTAGGGCAACAGGGGTACGACTAATATTCCTCCCCCTACTCCCCTGACCTCGATCCCATTAAGCAGACCTTCGGCTGCATGAAGCACAGACGCTCTAAACAGCCCCATCTCTCCATATAAAAGTCTTGGTCTAAAAGTAATCTTCGTGACCACTCAACAACCATGTTACTGATACCCCGAGGGCCTTGGCAAAGCCCACCAGCTCCCAATCAATCACCCGTCGCTTGCCATTCTCGACTTGGCCAATTTTGACGTAATCGAGCTGCACACCATACTTTGCGAGCCGTCCCGCAAGTTCATCCTGGGTCAACCTGAGGCTTTCACGCGTCCAGCGCACCCGCCCACCTATTAAATTCGCGGGCTTATCGGCCATGATCGAAATTTCGACATCAGTATCGTTTCACTTGGTAGCCGTTACTACGGTTTCTCGAACACACCCTAAGCCAGTCCATTTGCGATGTTCAGGCTAGTAGTCTTCTATTCCTAGTATAGAGAGCGCCTCTGAGCTATTGCGCAGAGATCCTACCCTCGCGATCGCGATGATCGATTTTCGCTTACCGTGTCCTAGATCACTTTTCTAAACTTATTATTAAGTCGCTCCGCACGAGGTGTTCATGGTTGTCGCCTTTGATGACGCTCTAGAAGAGAGTCTCGATAGCTTTACCAACGATGGTGTTGACCTCTACCTCAACGAGATTGGTCGGGTCAGCCGCATTGACCACGCCGAAGAAATTGAACTGTCACGTGCCATCCAAGGCCGGATGCACCTTGAAGAACAGCGTGCCAGCCTCGCCGAGCAGCGGGGCTCAGCCGTTGATGATCGCGAGCTTGCCGCAGCCCTGGGCATCGAGTACGTCGAATTACGACAAACCCTCCGACGCGGCACCCGTGCACAACGCCAGCTCATCAATGCTAACCTTCGTTTAGTTGTCAGCGTCGCCAAAAAATATATCAACCGGGGCGTTCCCTTCCTCGACCTTATTCAAGAAGGCAATATCGGCCTCATTCGGGCTACCGAACGTTTTGATGCCGAGCGCGGTTATCGCTTCAGCACCTACGCCCACTGGTGGATTCGTCAAGGTGTCACCCGCTGCATTGCTAACCAAGCCCGGACGATTCGTTTGCCCGTACACATGGTCGATAAAGTACGCCAGCTCAAGCGCACTATCCGCGACCTCACCAAGGCCCTCGGACGGCGACCGAGCGAGCATGAACTGGCTGAAGCCATGGGTGTACGCGTCAAAAAACTGCGCATGATTCAACAATCGGCAACATTGCCTGTCTCACTTGATATGAACGTCGGCAGTGAAGGCGATACCCGCCTGGGTGATTTGCTGGAAGATGCAACCAATGGCCAACCCCTCGATAATCTTGTCGAGCAGGGACTCAAAGATGATGTTCTCAAGGCAATGCAGAGCCTCAAGCCCCTTGAGCAACAGGTGCTCGCGCTCCGATACGGCTTTGAAGGTGAACGGAGTCAAACGCTGCGGGAAGTTGGTGAAGCCTTCAACCTCACCCGTGAGCG
>CAZAGN010000008.1:34682-38547 GCA_964484905.1 uncultured bacterium
GGCACCAGAACACTGTACGTTGCTCGCGATCGCGAGCGACGTACAGAACAAACTCATAGTCAAGTCAGATTAGCGGGTGCCACGCCAAGGGTTACCTGTTCATTGGCTGGGCACGCAGATTTAATCTAGAGGTTCAAGACGATAGCGACTGAGCCAGCGATCTAGGGCAACCTCCTCAGCATCGAGGAGTGAAAGATTGAGCAATCCCCGCCGGAAAGCCAACCGAATCGCCCGGGTACGCAAGCTAAAGGTGGTGCCCCATTCTTCACTTTCGATTTGGTCGTTATTCACTTCGAGCTTGTCATACAAATTGCGCAGACGGTTGGTGACACCCCGTCGCGATAAAAAACGTCGTGAGGCAATCGCTTGGTCGGTTAGCCCCAAGGCAATATCAATCAGAACTTCGTACTCAGCATCGCTGAGACCTGTGACCTTGTTTTGCGATCGCGAATCGACACCTCGCACCTCGCGATCGATCACACACTGCTCATCTTGAACAACCGCCTGAATTGCACTAAGCAGCTTGTCATCAGTGCAGTTTTTGAGCAGATAGCCATACACCGTCTGGGGTGGCACAATTTTATGCAGTTCACGAACATAGACTTCATCCGCAAAGTTCGACCAGAAAATAATTCTGACATCAGGCCGGGCTTCCCAGACCTGCCGCGCCACCTCAATGCCGGTGACAGTAGGCATTTGAATATCAAGCAGGAGAAACTTCGGCAGATGCTCAGCCGCCAGCGTCAGGGCTTCGGGGCCATCATCAGCAACCAAAAATGGGCCGTATTCGGGTAGCTCTTGCTCTAACAGGCTCTGAACGTGCTGACGATACAGTCCGTCATCTTCGGCAATAAGGGTGCTCATAGGTACGGTATCGAAACAGCACAGCCTGAGAGACTGCCACAAGACACCATAGCGAGCTGTGCTCGAAAGCGCAAGCAAACCTTGATTACAATCACTGCCTCAAGGCAGGTGGGTTTGCGATACTTCAGAGAACTCGTGTTTCAAAAGGAAACTGAATGCGGTTACTACTGACCACTGTTGCTCTCCTCGGCTTAGGGGCAACTACCGCTTTAGCGCAATACAACCCACCGGTTTTACCCGCTGAGGGTAGCGTTTCCAGCACACTGTCTACCCAAGATCTCCCCCTTGGCTATGGCTCGTTCGCCAAGGACTACAGCATTGAGCTCGAAGCTGATACAGTCATTCGTGCCACACTCCGCTCGGGTGATTTTGACACCGTACTCACACTGATTGGCCCAGATGGCAACACCATTCTCGAAAATGATGACTACGATTTCGGTGCTAGCACCAACTCTCAGATCTTCAGCCCTGTAGATATCAGCGGCCGCTATATTCTCCGCGTCAGCTCCTACAGCAGTTACTATTACGACGAAGAGCTGGGTTCAGAAGCACAAGTTCCCCCAAGTTTTGGTGGTAACTTCGATCTAGATGTGCAACTTTCACGCCTGACGCCACTCTAGACTTAGGGCGGGTCCCACCAAGGTTCTCGATGACGCTTTCCGCCGCTGCTTTACTTATGGCATACCAACAAGGGCAGCGAGATTTTCGCGCCCTTTTTTTGCCTAATGCAAAATTGGCAGAGGTGATGCTAGCGGAGGCGAAGCTGATCGGCGCCATTTTAGTCGGCGCATCGCTACGGCGAGCCCATTTAGAGCGCTGTCAACTGCATCAGGCCAAGCTCAGCCGAGCAGACCTAACCCATGCCTTTTTAAACGGTGCCAGCTTCTTAGAGGCTGATTTGCGTCAAGCTAATCTCAGTCATGCCGACTGTACCGATGCTGACTTGCGTGGAGCACAACTCGCAGGTGCTGATCTCAGTTATGCCCATTTAGGTGGTGCCGACTTACGTGAAGCCAATTTAACCGATGCCCTTCTGGTCAACGCTAACCTCAGCAATGCCAACTTGAGGGGTGCTATCCTCGCTCGGGCAGAGTTAGCCGGGGCCGAGCTACTGGGCACACTGTTCGATGATTAGTATCGGATCTGTGGGCTGCCTAAAGAGTCAAACCATAATCGTCTTGACAACGCTTTCACGTCTCTACGCAGTTAAAGCCGCACCATTAAGTTGCGACAGGTCACGTAGCCTAAAGCCCCACTCAAAGGGCTTAAGCAACCCAAGTGCCCAGAGCGTCACAATCATTGATACCCACCCCCGGGGTAAATATTGATCCAGCCCAGCCTAAAAGCCACCAGAGACTGAACATGCTAGAATATTGGTTAAAATCAAAGTCTTTGCCAGCACACAGCCCTAAACGGCGTCCTCACGGAGTACCGCACAGAGCCATCAAGTTGCTGACGACTGCACCCTTTGCCTTTCCATGAGATAGATTATGACCGAAACGTACAGTGCCGATCAGATTCAAGTCTTAGAAGGCTTGGAGGCGGTACGCAAGCGACCGGGGATGTACATTGGTACAACCGGCCCCAAAGGGCTGCACCACCTTGTTTACGAAGTCATCGATAACGCTGTTGACGAAGCCCTAGCCGGACATTGCAAGGCCATTACTGTAACCTTGCAAGCCGATGGCTCTGCCTCAGTCATTGATGATGGTCGCGGCATTCCTGTCGATACCCATTCCAAGACGGGCAAATCAGCCCTCGAAACCGTATTGACCGTTCTCCATGCCGGTGGCAAATTTGGCGGTGGTGGCTACAAAGTGTCGGGTGGCTTACATGGCGTCGGTGTTTCTGTTGTTAACGCCCTCTCGCGTTGGCTTGAGGTAACAGTCTGGCGTGATGGCCAAGAATACCAGCAACGCTACGAACGGGGTGCAGCGGTTAATGTTCTGCAGTCACAACCCGCCACCGAAGTCCGGCGGGGTACCCGCGTCGCCTTTTTGCCCGACGAAGCGATTTTCACAACGGGCATCGAGTTTGACTATGCGACCCTGGCCAGCCGTTTTCGTGAGCTAGCTTACCTCAATGCCGGTATCAGCATTACCTTTGCCGATGAGCGCCCCGCTACAGCCCATAGCGAAACCTACCAATATGAAGGTGGCCTCAAAGAATATGTCACCTACATCAATCGCGAAAAAACACCCATTCATCCCGACATCATTTACGTCGAAGGGGAGAAAGATGGTGTGCAAGTTGAAGCAGCCCTCCAGTGGTGTTCGGATGCCTATACCGATAACCTCATCGGCTTTGCTAACAATATTCGAACCAACGAAGGTGGCACCCACCTCGAAGGCTTGAAGACTGTCCTCACGAATACGATCAACAGTGTTGCCCGCAAGCTTAACAAGCTCAAGGAATCAGACTCAAACCTTTCGGGCGATAACATTCGCGAAGGGCTTACCGGCATTATTTCGGTCAAAGTGCCCGATCCGGAGTTTGAAGGTCAAACAAAAACCAAGCTTGGCAACACTGAAGTGCGGGGTATTGTCTACTCTGTGGTTTCTGAAGCCTTGACTACCTTCCTGGAATTCAACCCGGCTGTGGCTAAGGGTGTGGTTGACAAGGCGATTCAATCCTTTAATGCAGCCGAAGCGGCCCGACGGGCACGGGATCTGGTACGGCGGAAGTCTGCCCTCGAATCCTCCGCCTTGCCGGGTAAGCTGGCTGACTGTAGCTCGCGTGATCCGGCCGAATCAGAAGTATTCATTGTTGAAGGCGATTCGGCGGGTGGTAGTGCCAAGCAGGGTCGTAACCGACAGTTTCAGGCGATTTTACCTCTACGGGGCAAGATTCTCAACATTGAGAAAGCAGAAACTGCCAAGATTTATAAAAATACCGAAATCCAAGCCATGATCACGGCCCTTGGGCTGGGAATTAAGGGTGAGGATTTTGACCCGAAACAGTTGCGTTATCACCGCATTATTTTAATGACCGATGCGGATGT
>CAZAGN010000008.1:38647-51292 GCA_964484905.1 uncultured bacterium
TTGACCCGAAACAGTTGCGTTATCACCGCATTATTTTAATGACCGATGCGGATGTCGATGGCAGCCACATTCGGACACTGTTGCTGACGTTTTTCTATCGTTATCAGCGGGCCTTGCTCGAAGAGGGCTATGTCTATATTGCCTGTCCGCCTCTGTTTAAGGTGGAATGGGGGCGTGGTAATGTTCGCTATTGCTACAACGAGTTAGATAAGGATCGGGTGATTCAGTCGCTGCCGACCAATGCGCGGGTTTCGATCCAGCGCTTTAAGGGTCTGGGTGAAATGATGCCCCAACAGCTCTGGGATACGACGATGAATCCCGAATCACGGATGCTGAAGCAGATCACAATTGACGATGCCCTAGAAGCAGACCGTATTTTTACGATCTTGATGGGTGATGCAGTAGCACCACGGCGTGAGTTTATTGAGACCCACGCAAATCGTCTGGAGCTGACAGCTCTGGATATTTAGAGCGGATCGTTGAGAGCGATCCAGCCCAATTTGGATCGTGATTTGGACCGCGGCAATGACTGACCCCTCTTGTCGTGATGAGAGGGGTTTTAGCTGAGTTGTCGCCCTAGATTTCCTAGATTCTTGAGCTCCTAAAGCGCATTGATTGCTCGTTGCAGTCGTACAAGGGCCAAGTTGTACTGAATGACCGCCGAATCGACATTGCTACGGGCGCGGGTGAGGGCTGTTTCTTGGGCGATGACATCGGTTTGGGTGCCGACACCAGCCTGAAAACGGAGCCGTGCTAGGCGTAAGCTCTCGGTCGCGGTCTCAAGACCTACCTGAGCCGCTTGGATTTGTTCACGGCTAGACAGCAGGGTGAGGAACGATTCCTCGACACTGCGCCGAATCGTGTTGCGGGTATTGTCAAATTCCAGCACGTTTTGCTCAGCGGCAATATCATTCACCCGTGCTTGGGATTGGGCGGCTTGGGCATCGAATAGCAGCCAGTTAAAGCGGAGGCCAACGCTGTAGCCATCAAAGGTGCCGTTAGCGTTGGTGTTGAGGAAGTCGTTGCGCAGATCGTAGGTGGCAAAGGCATCGAGGCGAGGTCGGGTGGCGGACAGTGAGACTTGGGCTTGGTCGTAGTTATTGGCGACCTGCTCGCGCAGAATTGCGAGTTCGGGCCGACTCTCAAAGGCTTCGAGTATCGTTTGCTCAAGGCTCAGCTCCCAAGCGTCGTTGGGAATAATTGGGTCAGTGGCACTGACATCGGTTGGTACAGCAAAGTTCAGCAACGTTGCGAGGGTTCGACGGGCAACTTGCTGCTCGTTTTGGGCACGCAGCAGATCAACTTGGTTGTTGGCCAGCTCGGTTTCGACCTGCAAGACGCTGAAGCGGGTGCCGGTGCCAGCGCGTTCGGTGGCTTCGGCATCCCTGAGGCTGGCTTCGGAGTTGGCGACAGCGGCTGTTGCCGTCTCGACCTGAGCATCGGCCTGTTGCAGGAGATAGTAAGCTTCGGCGGTTTGTAGCCGAACGCTTTGTTCGGTTTGGCTGAGACGGCTTTCGGCAATATCAAGGTTGCGCTCGGCAATCCGGTTACGGGCGAAGCGGGCACCGCCATCGGTAATTGTGTAGTTAAGTTCGAGAGGACTCATTGAAAACGTGCGCGCTTCGTTGGTACGAATTTGGGTGCTGCCGTCGGGGAGGGTGGTTGTAATGGCCGGTGACGGGGATTGGACATAGCTGTAGCTAGCTGATTGGGAGAGGGTCGGCCAAAACTCAGCCCGAGCCCCCCGCAGACTGAATTCGGAGCTGGTAATGGCCAGACGTGCCTGCTCAAGTTCGGGATTGTTCGCGATCGCGATCGCGAGTGCCTCCTCTAGGGACAGACCTTGGCTGGTGCTCACCTGCACCTCAAATACTGCTTGGGGTAGCGTAAGCGGCTCGAGGGGGGCGGCTTCGGTGACCTCTATCGCTTCTGTAGGGGGAGCATCCGGAATCCTGAGAGGCGTCGGGTCAGTTTCGGCTGCGACTGGGGCGGCGACGATGAGCCCCAGGATTGCTAAGTGCCACACATGCATAACCCAAAATCCTCTTGACACAAGTCTTCATATCGCGGAGTGTTCGATCGTTGCAAGCTGACGTGCGCTAAATTTCGCCTCGGAGGCGATTCGGAGCCTGTGTTAGGTGATTTTCCGTAGCAACTGTTGGACGATTCAGCAGCAGTTTACAGACTGACGACTGTGCTGAAGATACAGCAAACGTATCGTAAAGCCAGGTTGAAGGCTACATGGGCGAGTGAAGTACGTAATGATACTGAACTTACAGCAATAGATGGGACTGCGCTGGAGGTTTTACGTTACAGTGCAGCTAGGTAGATGGGCTATCCCCAGGTCGAGGCGGTGGGACTACGACGCTACACGCTAACAATGATTGGCCTTACCTTCACGGGGTTGGGGGCAGTGCTTTACAGCGTTTTAGATCTATCACTATTGCAAAATATTCAGACTTTGGAGTCAGCCCAGAGTGATCTCTTGGCGGCGCAAGCTTACACAAACCTACAGCATCAGATCGCTGAACTTGATCGCTTAGCGGATGATTGGACGGCTTGGGAAGCAGCCTATCAATTTGGCCAGGATCGTAATCCGAACTTTATTGCAGACAATCTCAACGCCGAAACATTGGCGCGGAACGATCTAGCCTGGGTGGTTTATTTGGATCCTGCAGCTGAGTTGATTTACGGCACTGCCCTTGATGCCAGCGGGCAACCCATGGTTGTGGCGCCGGCGCTTCTGGCCGCTTTGCAAGCAATGCCGCTCAGTCGTCATACAACCCTGACGAGTGCCTATGCCGGGGTTTGGGCTTGGCAAGATCGCTATGCGCTGGTGGCCTCACGACCGCTCCGCCAGAATGACGGTGGTGGCAGCTTACCCGGTACGGCGATTTACGGTCGCTGGCTGGATGATTTGACCGCTATTGAGCAGCAGGTGGTTGCACCTCAACTGCTGTCGCTGTCGCTGCTGCCGATCGCGACCCTAGCCGAGCGGCTGGGCCGACAACCCGAACAGACGGTCGGCGGCACGGTTGTTTCGCCAGAGGCCCGCCTCAGCTATCACCTGCTTGAAGATGTTGGGGGCGAGCCTTTGGGGGCGATTGTTGTCCAGAGCGAGCGATACCTGAGCCAGCAGCAACACATCTTCCGGCGTTACCTCCTCGTGACGATTGGCGTCTTGGTGGTGGCCGGTAGCAGCGTCGTTGTCTGGGTGATTGACCGCCATATTTTGCGCCGTATCCGCTGTATTCGCCAAGCCTTTGTCCGGATTGCCCATGATCAACCCATTGATTTGCGGGTGGGTGGTCAGGATGAGCTCAGTGAGCTCTCGGAAACACTGCACGAGGTTATGTGTGCCTGGCAGCACCTGCAAAAGCAAAACCTAGAGGCTGAGCGGCGCTATCGTACGGTGATTGAACGGGCCCAGGAGGCGATTTTTCTGGTTGATGCCGATTCGGGCCAGGTGATTCAGGCCAATCCGGCCTTTTTGCACTTGTTGGGTTACGCAGCCGTCGACGATATCGGTCTGCGTGATTTCATCATTTGCGATGATGTCATTGGCGTCTGTGACGAGCTGCGTGCCTTTCTGCCCCTAACACTGGAGCGACCGGTCGAGCAACGCTACCGTACCGTGCAGCATCAGATGATTGATGTTGAGGTGAGTGCCCGCCCGATGGCCTACGGCGATCGCGAGGTGATTTGCATTGTTGCCCACGACATTACAGAGCGCAAACAGGCTGAGCGGCAGTTGCGGCGGCAAGCTTTTTTTGATGATTTGACCGGGCTGCCCAATCGACGCTACCTGATGCAGTATCTCGAAGATCGCCTCACCCATGGGGCGGTGATTTCAATTTTATTTATTGATATTGATGATTTTGATATCGTCAACGATAGTCTCAGCCACAGTGCCGGCGACTGCCTCCTAGCCGCCATTGCCCAGCATTTAGAAGGCGCTATGACTGCTGGCTGGCTTTTAGCCCGCTTTGGTGGCGATGAGTTTGTGATTGCCTTGCCCGGTATTCAAGACACCGCCCAGGCTGTCGCGATCGCTGAGCGCTTCCTGTCGGCGACTCACCAGCCGGTGCTGCTGCCGGGGCAGTCGATTCCGCTTTGGGCAACCATCAGCATTGGTATCGCCCCCTACCAAGCAGGGCTGAGTGTCGAGACCCTGCTGCGGAATGCCGATAAGGCGATGTATCAGGCAAAAGCCCTGGGGCGAGGCCATTGTGCCCTCTTTACGCCTGTTACGCATGAGGAATCGGCCGATCGTTTGCGCCTGGGTCTGGAACTGCGTCAAGCGCTGCTGAGCAATGAACTGTGCCTCCATTTTCAGCCTTTGATGGCGGTGTCGACAGGGGAGATTAGCGGCTTTGAGGCGTTGGTGCGCTGGCAACATCCCCGTCTGGGTCTGTTGATGCCCAACCAGTTTTTGCCCATCGCCCAAGCGTTGGGCATTATGGCCCAAGTTGATGCGTGGGTCCTAGATCGAACCTTGATGGAGTTAGCCAACTGGAAACGGCTGGGTCTGGCAACCATTGTCGTGAGTGTTAATCTCTCGGGCATTCAACTGGTACAGCCCAAGTTCTATGAGTACATTTGCAATAGCCTGAAGCATCACGACATTGAACCCCACCAACTCAAGTTTGAGATTGTCGAAAACTGGCTCCACGAAACGAATACAGTGCTCCTGAACACCCTGCGCAGCCTCCGCAGCCTCGGTGTCCGGCTGGGGATTGATGATTTTGGCACGGGCTATTCGTCCTTGTCACGCTTGCACAATTTGCCCATCGACACGCTCAAGATTGACCGCGCCTTTTTGCAGCAGCTCTCGCCCAATACACTGCCAAGTCAGACCCTCATTGCGACAATTATTTCCTTGGCCCATAGCCTGAACCTGGATGTGGTGGCGGAAGGGGTCGAAACAGCTTGGCAGCTGCGGCTGTTGCAAAGCCTGGGCTGTGACCATGTGCAGGGCTACTATGTTTCTCGGCCCGTGTCTGCCAGTGCCGTGCTGGATATCTGCCGACAGACCCCCCTTCAGCTTTGTGCCGATTAGGGCGACGATAAAACCGGAGCTTCGGGGGCGTGGGTGTGCATATTGTGATTCCTGCTGCGGGCAGTGGCCGCCGGATGGGTGCGGATCGGAACAAGTTATTGCTGCCGCTGTTGGGTGAGCCGGTGCTGGCCTGGACGCTGAAGGCGATTGCCCAGGTACCCGAGGTGGCAGGCGTGTGTTTGGTGGGGCAGCCGGTTGATTTTGCCGATTTGCTCGCGATCGCGACTCCCATTCACATCGCAACCGGGCTCGCGATCGACATTGTTGCCGGTGGCGCCACCCGCCAAGCCTCGGTGCAGCAGGGGCTAGAGTCACTTGTGGGGCGTAATGTGCAGCGGGTGCTGATTCATGATGGGGCGCGCTGCCTGGCAACACCAGCCTTATTTGAACGCTGTCATCGAGCTTTGCATCAGGTCGCGGGCCTGGTCGCCGCCATACCTGTCAAAGACACGATCAAACATGTCGCGCCTGCACCAACCTCAAATCAAGATTTAGCTGGTTTTAGCGTCATGGCGACACCGCCCCGAGAACAGCTTTGGGCGGCGCAAACGCCCCAGGGCTTTCGATTTGAGGCGATCCTGGCTGCCTACCGCCAAGCAATGGACTGGCCCGCTACTGATGATGCCTCTGTGTTTGAACATGCCGGCCAAACGGTGCATATCGTCCCTGGCGAGGAGACTAATCTCAAAATCACAACGCCTGCTGATCTCGCGATCGCGACGTGGGTCTTGCAACAGCGCCTAGAACACAGCTAGTCAGACTCAGCTAGCTAGCGGCCTGCTCAATGCCCTCCTTGGCCGCTGGGGCCGCCGGTAGCTCCAGGCAATAGCCCGCACCGTACACCGTCTTGATAAATTTGGGATGACGCGGATCGGGCTCAAGCTTGGTGCGCAGGTGCCGAATATGCACCCGAATGGTCTCGATATCATCATCGGGGTCGTAGCCCCACACTTCTTTGAGGATTTCGCTGGGTGAAACGGTTTGGCCGTGACGCTGCATCAAGCAATGCAACAACTCAAACTCAAGGTGTGTCAGGCGCACGGTCTCGCCAAACCATACCGCCTCAAAGCGCTCGGGAATGAGGGTTAGCGGGCCATAGTTGAGAATTTCGGTATGGCGCGCTGCTTGAGGAATCCGATCGGAGCGCCGCAGGAGCGCCCGTACCCGTACCAACAGCTCCTGAATTTCAAAGGGTTTCGTCAGGTAGTCGTCAGCGCCGGCATTAAAGCCCTCAACCTTATTTTTGGTCATGCCCAAGGCTGTCAGCATCAGTAGGGGAATTTCGGCGGTGCGGCTATCACGACGCAGACGCTGACACACTGTAAATCCGTCAACATTGGGCAACATCAAATCCAGAACCACCATATCGGGCAGAAGCTGCAATGCCAGCGCTTGCCCTTGAATGCCATCAGCAGCCTTAAATACCTCGTAGCCTGCTAACTCAAGGTTGACCGCCACCAACTCGAGGATGGCAGCGTCATCGTCAATCACCAAAACGCGCGGCATAAACTAGCAACATCCTCCCGAGGCAAAATTTGACTGTGCGAAAATTTGACTGTGCGAAAATTTGACCGTGCGAAGCTTAACGACTCCTGCATATTTCTTGACATTACTGACACAATCTTACACGTGCTGCAATATAGGCTTAACCCTAGTCACACCCCCAGACCCGTTGCCTACCCTGCCCCAAACACTGCCAAAATCGATGATACAAACTGAACTAAGTTTATTTTCTCACCTTCTGTCCCTTCGGTAGTTATTTCTACCTATCAAGAGCAGGACCGGGAGCAGTGACAAATCTTAAGCTTTCCTTTGGGATCAGTGATGCAGGTTCGTGGTCAAACGCTGGCACTTCAATACCTGGAGCTCGCCCTCAGTCGTCGTCTGAACACGGCCTACTGTTTTGCCGGGCCTGAAGGTGTGGGCAAAGCGCTGACAGCGCGTTGGTTTGTTCAGGTTTTGTTGTGTCAAAACCGTGTTCAAAACAGCCTAGATCTAGACAATCTTGGTCAAAGCAGCACCCAACCCTGTCAGGCTTGTCCGGCCTGCCACCAAGGTCGCAATCACCCGGATTTGCTTTGGCTTGAGCCCACCTACAAGCAGCAAAATCAGCTCATTCCCCTCAGCGAAGCGATCGCGAGCGGGGTCAGCCGCCGCACACCACCCCAAATCCGCCTTGAGCAGGTGCGCGCCCTCAGCCGCTTTGCCAGCCGTACCCCCATCCAAGCGCCCTACAGCCTGATTGTGATTGAGGGCGCCGAAACCCTTGCCGAAGCCGCCGCCAATGCCCTTCTCAAAACCCTCGAAGAACCCGGCCAAGCCCGCCTGATTCTCCTGACAACCAGCCTCAATGCGCTTTTGCCCACCATTGTTTCGCGCTGCCAGCTCATTCCCTTTCGGCCCCTGGCCAACGACCTGGTGCGAACCATCCTCACCGAGCAGGGCTATGGCGATATTCCAGCGCCGTTGCTAGCCATGACCCAGGGCAGCCCCGGCCTCGCGATCGCGACCCTCGCGCAGTGGCAACAGCTTGACCCGAGCCTGATTCCCGAGCGCTGGCCCCAGAGCCTCCGTGAGAGCCTGACCCTTGCCCGTCAGATTAGCAAAACCCTCGATGGCGTCACCCAGCTTTGGCTGGTTGACTACCTGCAGCATCACTTTTGGGCTCAGGGCTGCCGCGCAGGGGTCGAACGCCTCGAAGCATTGCGGCGGCATCTACGGGCCTTTGTTGCGCCCCAGTTAGCCTGGGAAATTCATCTGCGGCCCTTGGGTAGTCGGTAGATAGTGGTGGGGCTTAACACTCGCCAATGACTCAAGTACTGATCAGAATTTATTAGTAGATTGTTATAGTTCAATGTAATCTTTCAATGTAATTTAATGCGCATTGCCAAGGGAGCACAGTAGTATAGGAAACATAGTTCAGGCGTGTCATGGTGAGCGAGCTTAACAACCTTTTTGGTGGAAGCTTCAGTGACGAGGATCTCGCCGACGATTTGGCCGTCCTAACCGAGTTGTCGTCGGTAAGTCGTGGCGGTAGCCCCGTGGCGACTGAGCATACCCTGCCGCCCTTGTTTGAGATTCCCGAATCAGCCCGAATTTATCCTGAGTTCTGCCTCACTATCCACGACAAGCACATGCCCCGCAGCTACGTGCTGCGTGACAACATCTACACCGTTGGCCGCGACCCCGCTACCAGCATTCAAATTCCCAATCGCTACGTATCACGCCGCCATGCCTACCTGATTCGTGTACCCAAGCGCGATGGCAGTAGCGGCTTTACCTACTGCCTGGTGGATGGCAACCGCAAAGGCGAAACCAGTCGCAACGGTGTTTTTGTGAATGGCCAGCAAGCCAATACTTACTACCTCAAGACCGGCGATCTGATTAATTTTGGCCCCGAGATCAAGGCTTATTTCTTTGTGGTCTCACCCATCAACAGCAGCGGCTTCAGCGCCAGCGCTGATTCTGATTTTTCGATGCAGGCCTGAGTGTCATTGCGCCAAAACAAGTCTTTGCTAGCGCCTTGACAGCGTGGGCGTCTCGCCGTGGCCTTGTGCCTTAGCGTCGTGGCCTGGATTGCAGGCGCTCATCACTTTGGTTTCAGTCGATAATTAAGTTACCTAGCGTAGCTGCTGATCTGATTCGCGGCGCCGCCCGCTAATGCCGCCGTAGAATCCTGTGCCGGAGCCTCACCCATGAAACCACTCATGATCGTGGGTACTGCCTCCAACGCCGGTAAATCCTTGGTGGTGACCGCCCTCTGCCGTTTGCTGAAGCAAGCTGGCCATCAGGTTGCGCCCTTCAAAGCGCAAAATATGTCGCTCAATGCCTATGTCTGTGCCGATGGGGGCGAGATTGGCTATGCTCAAGCCCTGCAAGCCTGGGCGGCTGGCCTTGAGCCAACCGTAGCCATGAACCCGATTTTGCTAAAGCCCCAGGGCAATATGACCTCGCAAGTTATTTTGCAGGGTCAAGTCGCCGGTACTTACCAAGCAATGGCTTACTACCAAGACTGGTTTACCGCTGGTTGGCAAGCGGTGACCCAATCCTTAGATCAGCTATCGGCTCAGTACGATTGGTTGGTTTGTGAAGGGGCAGGTAGTCCGGCAGAGGTCAACCTTTGGCATCGTGATCTGACCAATATGCGGGTGGCCGCGTATTTGCAAGCACCCACCCTGCTGGTGGCTGATATTGATCGTGGCGGCGCGCTAGCCCATGTGGTCGGTACGTTGCAAGTGATGCCGCCCGAGTGGCGACGCTTGTTTGTCGGTATTGTGATCAATAAATTTCGTGGTGTGCCCGAACTGCTGCAACCCGGACTTGATTGGCTAACCGAAGCGACGGGGTTGCCCGTTGTTGCGGTCTTGCCTTGGCTTGATTTAGCGTTGCCCGCCGAAGATTCGGTGAGTCTCTGGGAATGGCGCAGTCGGCGGTCAGCCGATCTGGAGATTGCGGTTTTACGGTTGCCTTATATCGCTAACTTTACCGACTTTGACCCCCTGCGGGCTGAGCCTTCGGTACGCCTGCGCTTTGTCGGTCTCGATGAGCCCCTCGGGTCGCCTGATGTGGTCATTCTGCCCGGCACCAAAGCCACGATTCACGACTGGCAGGCGGTGCAGACCTCTGGTATGGCCCACCAGTTAACAGAGTTTGGGGGTGAGATTGTCGGGATTTGTGGCGGTATGCAAATGCTGGGTCAAGCTATCGCCGATCCGATGGGCTTAGAGGGTGTAGCCGGTGAGTATGCCGGGTTGGGCTTGCTGCCGCTGCGGACAGAGTTTGCGAGCCAAAAAACGGTGCAGCAAAGCCGAGCGACTTTTCTCTGGCCGGCCGAAACCGACGTAACGGGCTACGAGATTCACAGTGGCCGCAGTGAAATCTGGGGTGGCACACCGATCGCGACCGAGGCGGCTCTGGGTGTTGTTCAGGGCAAGGTTTGGGGCACCTACTTGCACGGCGTGTTTGATAACCACCGCTGGCGACGGCTCTGGCTGAATCAGCTGCGGCAATCGCGGGGTTTGCGGCCACTGCCGCTCCTAGACGGGCATTATCAGGCCGATCGCGAGCACATGCTCGATCAATTAGCGACAGCCTGGCACGCAGCACTTAACCTTGAAAGCATTGCGGCTCTTACCCTAAAGCCTTAAACCATTGCATTGGGTAGGATAGGGCCGTGTGGGTGAGTTGATGTGTGGACGGAGCCTGGGTGACGCAGTCGCGGCTGAGAACTCGATTACTGTGGGCAGCGCGGCTGGGTACGGGTGCCCTACTGAGTGTGTCGGCGCTGGTGATCGGTGTCGGTTTTGGGGGGCGGCGCTGGGTCGAAACTCAAGTACTGCCCGAGGTTCAAGAACGCCTCTCGCGATCGCTCCAACGAGATGTGCGGCTGGGGCCGGTGCGCTGGGTTTGGCCTTGGCAAATCTCGCTGGGTGAAACCCACATCGAAAATTTGGCAGCTATCGATCAAGTGGATGTTGGTATCGATGTCTGGCACTGGCTGCGCACCCGTGAGTTAGCCCTAGAGGCGCATTTGCAGCGCCCCCAGGTGCTCTGGATGGAGACACCCGATCGCGCCTGGTGGGATCTGGATTGGTTTGAGGATGAGGCGGCTGGTGATCTACCGATCGCGATCGCTGATGTCAGCTGGGACAATGGCAGCCTCACCATCCTGCCCCTCTCGGGCGATCGCGAAATTGTTGACAATCTGCGTGGCAATCTCCGCCTTAGTGAGGATTTAGCCTTTGAGCTGCGCGGTGATTTAGGCCAGGGCCAGATCGCCCTCAATGGTGAACTTGATCTCGCAACGACCAGCCTCGATCTCAACCTGCAGGGGCAACAGTTACCCGCACCCCTCCTGCCGGTGGCTGTCCCGCCCATTCCCCTCGAACCGACTGCGGGGCTTACCGATGTTGACTTGGTGCTGTTGTGGCAGCCAGGTACCCCGATCGCGATCAACGGTTCGGCCCAATTTCGGGAGACCACGCTGCCGCTTGCCGGTTTACCAGAACCGCTGACCGACCTGCGCGGGACTGTCCAGATTAATAACCGCCATGTGCAGTTGTCGCAGACCAGCGGTCAACTGGGGGTGATTCCTTTCAGTGGCTTTGGTGATATCAACTGGGGCAAAGAGCCCTTAACAACCGCCGCAGGCACAGTTGTGCCCGTTGGCCTCGATTTAACGGCGGTAATCACCGAGATTCGTTTACCCGAGCTGGCGGATACCTTTAGCGTGCCCCAGCCCTTCGAGATTGAAGGCCGCATCGCCAGCGAACTGCAAATCCAAGGCTTGCCCCGTGAACTAGTCATCAGCGGTCGCTTCAATAATCTTGATCTCGCTCAAGTTGACCAACTCAACCTCACCGACTATGCCGGTAGCTTTCGGATTGCTAATAACGAGCTCACCCTCGAGCAGCTTGACGGAAGCCTCATTGCCGCTGGCGAAGCCGCCGGTGGGGTACAGGTGCAGGGGACTGTCCCCCTCACTAACCCCCAAGGGGCCCAATTTGAGTTTCAGCTGCAAAATGCCGCCACAGCCCCCATTCTGACGGCTTACGAGCAGCTCGACCCGCCAAGCGCTCAGCTCAATGCCGAAGGGCAGTGGCAACTGGATGCGGATTCGGCGGTGATTACGGCCACCTGGCAACTCGATCACGCGCTGACCCAAGGCAGTGGCACTTTCCGCTATGTTGACCAAGCCATTGACCTCAGTGATGCCAGCTTTGCGGCGTTAGGTGGTACGGTCGGCCTCCAAGCTCAGATTAGACCGCCGACGGCGGACGGTCGCGACTTTCAAGCCCAGCTTGATTTGCAAGGTCTTGATCTGGCGGCGGTTTCTCCCCTTGAGCAAAGCCTGCTTTCAGGCCAGCTCGCCGTGTCTGGCAACAACCGCGATCTGCTCGCCAGCCAAGTTATCGGTGATTTAGCAGTTACCAGCGAGCTAGGAGAAATTAATGCCGCCCTGACCTGGGATGGCGCGATCGCGAGCCTGAATGGCACCGCCTTCGACCAGATTCAACTTCAGGGTCAAGTGCCTGTAGACCTGGCGACCTTGAGTGTGGGGGCACTTGATTTTCGTTTGCAAGCCAATACCGTCGCGATCGCGACCTTACTGCCCGCCACAGCACCCATCAGTGGCAATCTTGATGCCGATGCCCGCCTCTTCGGCACCCTCGATAACCTTCAGCTAGAGGGCACTATCGCCCTGCCCGACTTGGTTGCGGTGGGCCTACCTTTTGCCCCCCTCAGGGGCAACCTCAGCGGCAGTGCGGCGACGGGTCTTGCCCTGAACTTAACCGCAAGTAATCAGCCCGACACCTTGGCCCTGCGGGTCGATGCCCAAGGCAATCCTCTCAGTGCCACCCTGATTCAAGGCGACACCAGCGCCCGCTTTGAGCGTGTCGAGAACCTACTATTAACCCGTGTTGAAGCCTTACCGCTGGCGCTCTTAAACACCTTTGTGCCAGGTGGTGGGATTGCGGGGCAGCTCGATAGCGATTTCCGGCTTGATTCAGCTAATCTCAGGGCGCGGGGTAGTCTGCTAGCCACAAATCCGAGTTGGAATGGCCGCCAACTGAGCTCGCTCCAAG
>CAZAGN010000008.1:51392-54369 GCA_964484905.1 uncultured bacterium
AGTCTGCTAGCCACAAATCCGAGTTGGAATGGCCGCCAACTGAGCTCGCTCCAAGGCAGTTTTGTCTATGCTGATCAAACCCTTGAGCTCAGCGACACCGAATTTGGCCTCGAAGACAGTCGTTATCGCCTCAATGCCCGCCTGGATGCCCGCACCGCCACACCCCAATTGGAGGCTCGCCTCAGCACCGAAAGTGGTGATCTCGCCAGTCTGCGCCGCTTCATGCTCTGGCAAAACTGGTCCGATTTAACCACCCCCCTGGCCGTGCCAGATTGGGGCACAGCTCTGGATGTGATCACAACACCGCTGGGCTGGCCTCAACTGCCCCTGTATGACCAAATTGCGGCCTTTGTTGAGGTCTGGACAGCCAATCAACAACGCCTTGCCCAGCTTGAGGCCGATCCGCTGCCACCTCTCGCGGAACTTGAAGGTCAATTTCAGGCCGATCTGCGGCTCAGTGGTGCTTTAACGAATCCTCGTGTTGAGTTTGACCTGACGGGTACCGACTGGCGCGCTGCCACCTACAGCCTTGAGACGGTGATTGCGCGGGGGCTGCTCGCTGATGATCAACTCGTGCTGTCTGAACTCAGTGGTCGTAACGCTGATCGCTCGGGTAGTGTCCAGGGACTGATTGGTTTTGGTGCCGATCCTAGTTTGGCCATCAGTGTGGCGCTGGCGAATCTGCCCCTCGAGCTGGCCCAACCCTACCTCCCGGCAGAGGTGCCTGACTTTCGGGGCAACCTCAACCTCAACGCCGACATTGGCGGCAGTCTGGCCATACCGACGGGGTCGGGCCAGCTCAGCCTTAGCGAAGCTGCGTTTCGAGGTGAAGCGATTACCGCAGCCACAGCCGAGTTCGCGATCGCGAGCGATGTTGCCACCCTCAACGCCCGCATTACCACCCGCCCCGACACCCCGCCGATCACGCTCCAGGGCGATATTCCCCTCAATGGGCGCGGCCAGTACAATCTCCAGCTCGCCGATGAGGGCTTACGTTTTATCAATCTTCTCAGCGATACCGTTGCCTGGGAAGCGGGCAGCGGCAGCCTCAACATCACCCTCACAGGCACTCAGGCGGCCCCAAACTTAGAGGGGATCTTGGCGCTGCGCCAAGGCCAGCTACGGCTGTCTGTCTTGCCCGAACCGCTCACTGATATTACGGGTGAGGTTAACTTCAGTGGTCGTCAATTGCAGACTGACAACCTCAATGCCCGCTATGGCGAGGGTACCGTTACGGTTCGAGGGGCGCTGCCTCTACGACCCAATGGTGCGACCGAACCGCTAGCAATCCAACTAGCTGCCGTTGAACTCAGTCTGCCCGATCTATACCAAGGTTTTGTTGAAGGTGAAGTGCTGGTAACCGGCAGTGCCCTAAGTCCCCTGATTGGCGGTGAGTTAACCCTAGCTGAGGGCACCGTAGCGGTGCGCTCTGGTGGCAATGGTGGGCTCAAGCTGGACGGTGGCTGGCAACCCGAGTTTATGAACCTCGCCCTTCAGCTGGGCCCTGATGTGAACGTGGTAGCGCCCCCGCTCTTAAATTTCACGGCGGTTGGTGGCCTTAACCTCAATGGTGCCCTCAATGCCCTCCGCCCCAACGGCGTCATCGAGTTGACCGGCGGGCGGGTTAATCTTGGTGTCACCAGTTTCCGGCTCGATCGTGATCGGCCCAACACCGCCACCTTCACACCCGAGTTTGGTCTCGACCCGCTGCTGGATGTGCGCGTTATCTCCCAGGTCTTTGAAGTCTCACCCGTTGGCCAAGTGCCCTCAATTCGTGACCCTGGTATTCCTTTGCGGCCCTACTTTGGTGGCCAACAAAGCGTTGACGTTCAAGCAACCATTCAAGGCCGTGCCAGTGCCCTCAGCCTCGAAGACCGCAGTATCGTTCAGCTCAGCAGCAGCCCCCCGCGCACCGAAGCGGAAATTGTGGCCCTGGTCAGCGGCAGTAGCTTGGGTGGCCTTGCCACCGGTGATCTGGCGGGTTTTGCCCTCTCAGCTCTTTTTAATAGCCTGCAAGATAATCTTGGTGAGGCCCTGGGTCTTGATGAGCTCCGATTCTCCGCCTTCTCGACAGGGGCCGAAGGCTTGCAGGTGGGTGTCGAAGCCGCTAAGGATTTAGGAGGAGGCATTTCGATTTCTGTTCAACAAAGCCTCACCAACGAAGCCATTCCGACTCGCATCGGTCTGCGCTACCGCATTAATGAGAACTGGCAAATTCGGGCCAATACCAATCTCTCAGGCGAAGACCTGATTTATCTGCAATACGAAACACAGTTTTAGTACAAAACACAGTTTTAGATCGCTATTGGTTGAGATAGCTGTTTGGTTGATCGATCGCCCCTCACCAAAGGCCAGCTTGCCGTCATACTGAAGAAGGTTGTTACGTTTCTTTGCATATGCCTCTGGTTCTCTGGTTACCCCCCGCTCTGCTTGCCGCCTTGGGTGTGCTTTACGTCAGCACCGCCCGGCGCTATCAGTCGGGCTCAACGGTTGCTACCGCCTACGATCAATGGACAACCGACGGCATTCTCGAATTTTATTGGGGTGAGCACATTCATCTGGGGCATTACGGCAACCCACCCCGCAAAACAGACTTTCTCCAGGCGAAAGCCGATTTTGTCCATGAAATGGTGCGTTGGGGCGGTCTGGATACCTTGCCTACAGGGACAACACTGCTGGATGTCGGCTGTGGCATTGGCGGCAGCAGCCGTATTTTGGCCAAGGATTATGGCTTTGATGTCACAGGCATTACCATCAGCCCCCAACAAGTCAAACGCGCGCAGGAACTCACCCCCGCCGACGTGCCAGCGCAGTTCCAAGTTGATGATGCCCTCGCCCTTTCCTTTCCCGATGCCAGCTTTGATATTGTCTGGTCGGTCGAAGCGGGGCCACACATGCCCGATAAAGTGCAGTACGCCAAAGAAATGCTGCGCGTTCTCAAGCCCGGTGGCATTTTGGTGGTTGCTGACTGGAACCA
>CAZAGN010000009.1:0-3246 GCA_964484905.1 uncultured bacterium
AGTTGTTCGCGCGAAATCGCCCCTTCTACAAACAGAGCTTCCCGTCGCGATCGCGACTGAGCCTGCAAACTCAGCTGACTCTCCAGATCACGCACTTGGGCTTGCGCCGCCGCAATATCCTCCTGGCGGGCACCCGTCTCCAGCTCTTGCAACCGCGCTTGAGCTTCGGCGCGCTGACTGATCAGTTGCTGCCGTTGGGTCGCCAAAATCTGACTGTCTAAGGTCGCGATCGGTTGATCAGCCGCCACCAAATCACCCTCAGCCACTAATACCTCAATCAACTCACCGCCGCGACTGAAGCCCAGCTCACTGCTGCGGGTCGCCCGAACCTCGCCGGTATAGGAACGTAGAACCTCATAGTTGGTTACAGGCTCAAGGCGTTCGGTTTCAACCGTGAGCGCTACCGCGACTGGATCAGGTTGGACAGCCACGGTGCGCTGCGACATTAATGGCAAGCCAATAGCCACCATACCCAAACAACCCAAACCCAAGCCCCACAGCCAGATGTGACGTCCTGATTGGGCAGTGGACTTGGAAGTGATGTTTTCCTGTGATTCTTCTAGTATTTCTACTTCAAATTCAGACATATAGTTCTCCGAGATAGTCGGTTAATGTGATTAGTAAGTTCTTAAATTGTCAACAAAGAATATAAATTTTGATTCCAAAAGCCTGTATCTCCTACGAAGCCTTGCTGATTTTTCGTATAGGGTCTCGCTGGCCCAATTTCTGAGAATCTTTAAGCTCGAGGTCGCGACCAAACTCCAGGAGTGGACGGCAACTCTCGGCATAGGCTGCTACGTAATCAGCAATTCTGCCATCTAGCCATAACTTACAGGTGAGTGGCACGCGAATGATAAACTGCTTTAGCTTCAGATACTGAGCATAGTCGTGATCATAATAATCACTAAATCCTCGCGGCATTGCGATTAGCTTTTCAGCATCACTCAGATAGAGACCGGCAGACTCTAAAGCGTCAAGAACCTGCTTAAAGCGTTGTGGCTGCTGGATAATCGCTGTCCGAAACTGGTTGAGTGCTGTCGTGGAGAGCTTGTAAAAACCACAACCCAGAAAACCACCGTTCACATCACATTGCAGATAAAGCAACCCTTCTGTCTCCAATTTTGTCCCCGAAGGGGTCAACAAGCCGCTGATATTAGTTTTGTAGGGTGATTTGTCACGACTGAAGCGTATATCGCGGTGTTGACGAAAAAGAGTCTGCTCACCACCAGACAAAGGTAAAGCTGTATCTTTAAGCGCTTCAGAGACAGCCTCAAGTACACGCCGAAAAGGGGTATGTAGGCACAACTCCCACTCTTCATGATGGGCTTCGTACCAGGCTTTTTCGTTGTTGGTTGCAAGGGCTTTGAGCAGGGCAAATGAATGAAGACTAAAACCTGGCATGACTTCCTCATAGGGATACTACTGTTGAGACCGCAGCAAGAACTGATACCCAATCAGGGAATCGTTAAATGCTTTGATTGGTACGCCTCAGCACTAGCAAAGACGCAATAAAACGTTATGAACTCTTTAGTGATAACACGATATTGATTACTGATCAAATATAGAATATAAATTAAGCGATAACTAAATCAGTATCTATGAACCTCAAATCTCTGCGCTACTTTGTTGTTTTGGCCGAAGTGCTTCATTTTGGCCGCGCCGCCCAGCAGTGCGGCATCTCGCAACCGATGATGAGCCGTGTTCTCCACGAACTTGAGGCCGATCTGGGTGTCAAGCTGCTTAATCGCACTTCACGGGAGGTATCGCTGACCCAGGCTGGTGAAGCATTTCTAGCTTCAGTGCGCCAGGTGATCGCCCATGCTGATATGGCCGTACGCTCAGCCAAGGCAGGTGTGGCTAATGGCATTGATCGGCTGACCTTGGGGCTCATGATTGGTACAGAGCAACCGGTGCTGGGACGACTGATTGCGGCATTTAAACAGGTGCATCCCGAAACACGGATTATTTTGCGGCAGCTTGATGAGCGCTCGATTGGTGAGGCGCTTGCGGATGGATCTTTGGATATTGCGGTTGCCTGGGATATTTCGATTCCTGCGGGTTTGGCGCGCCGTCCCCTGGGCACTGTGCCGCTGTCGGTGATTGTGCCCGCAGGCCATCCTCTGGAGGCCAAAGAGCCGGTCTGTTTGGCTGATTTGGCGCAGTATCCTGTAATTTTGCCCGATCGCGATCGACAACCGATTATTTACGACACCTACAGCCGCTTTACAACGGAGGTGGGCTACACACCCGAGATTGTGATTGATGCGGCAACGATGTCAGATGTGCTGGCGATGGTGGCGGGGGGCGTCGGTATTGGTAATGGGCCCATCGTACCCGGCCAGACTTACCCTGGTGTCACATTTTTGCGGCAGAACCCGCCGTATCAGCTCAAGTATGAACTGGTGTGGGCACACGAAATACCCGCAGTGCAAGCCCTTCTGGCAGTGTCGGCCACGCATCATTAGCGCCATCCCCAGAGAGACATCTGCCCGTTGACTAATAACGACGCTACTTTCTAGTCGGGTTTGCCCTATCTTGCTGTCGCGATCGCGAACAGGGCCCCTATCGCCATGTCACAATCTCGAAGGATAGTACCCCGCCCTGCCCAATGCCCGATCTCCATACCGAACAGCTTGCCTTTGTTGATGTCGAAACCACCGGCCTCTCGGCAAATAGAGGTGATCGTATTATCGAAATCGCCATCCTCTGCACCCACCAGGGTCAGATCACCCATACCTACAGCCAACTGATCAACCCCCAGTGCAGCCTCAACCCCCGTTCTGCCGAAGTGCATGGTATCCAGGCTCAGGCACTCCAAGCAGCCCCCACCTTTGCGCAGGTACTAGACGATATCGAAGCCCTACTGACACCGGCCGTGCTGGTAGGCCACAACGTCAACTTTGATATCAGCTTTCTGCGGCAGGAGTTTTTGCGTGCCGGTAAATCGCTGGTCTTGCGGGGGGCCCTTGATACCCTGCCCATCGCCCGTCGCCACTTTGATTTCCCCAGAAATAACCTGGCTACGATCGCGACCAGCCTCGGTTTTGCCCATGGCCAACTCCACCGTGCCCTTGCCGATGTCGAACTCACCCAAGCAATTTTCTGGCATTTCAGCCGCCGCCTCGAACTCAACACCGTACACGCCTGGCAGCAAGCTCAGACCGCGCCCAAACGCCGGTAGTGTTACAGTCATTCCGAATAAGTGTGAGACATTTCTAGGGCGACGGGAATCGCTCCGTATTCTCT
>CAZAGN010000009.1:3346-41568 GCA_964484905.1 uncultured bacterium
ATAAGTGTGAGACATTTCTAGGGCGACGGGAATCGCTCCGTATTCTCTAATGAGTCCAGAAAATAACGAAACACTTTTAAAGGTTGGCTGCCTTCTGGTTCTTGGACACAAAAAGTGTCTCGGTAATGGGAGATTTGACTTTAGCGCTGCGCGCCCGCCCCAGTAAATAGATCAGCCAGCCACACCTACACCTGTCTGACCGCCGCTCTGACCGTTGCCGCGCCTGCCGCATCCCCGATCAATCTCTGCCTTGCTGCGTTGATGCCGACTTTGCCCCTGTCCGCTTTGTCACGTTGGCTTTGGGTTGGGTCAGCACGGCACCGTAGGGGCAGAGATCTAACAAAAAGCACTGATCGCACAGAGGCTTGCGGGCATCACAAATGGCGCGGCCATGGTCGATCAGCCGAATAGACCAGTTTTCCCAGTCGGGCTGGGGCAGCAGTTGCATCAGATCTTTTTCGATCCGAATCGGATCGTCGTGCTTGGTTAAGCCCAGGCGGCGACTGAGGCGCTTGACGTGGGTATCGACCGTAACCCCTGCGTTAATGCCAAAGGCATGGGCCAGCACAACATTTGCGGTTTTGCGGGCGGCCCCCGGCAAACTGGTCAATTCCGCCATCGTCTGGGGCACCTGACCCGCAAAGTCATGCACAATTTTTTCGCAGGCCCCTTTGATGTGCTTGGCCTTGTTGCGATAAAAACCCGTGGAATAGATCAGGGCTTCGATTTCGCTCACCTCCGCCACGGCGAAGGCAGCCGCATCCGGAAAGCGGGCAAACAAAGCCGGTGTCACTTGGTTAACGCGGACATCGGTACATTGGGCCGAGAGAATCACAGCGACCAGCAGTTGCAGGGGCGTTTCGTAATGTAGGGCGCAGGTGGCATCAGGATAGTTCACCTTGAGGCGCTGCAAAATTTCGAGCGCCCGTTGGCGCAGTTTACGGGGCAGCATGGCAGGCTTTTTGGCAGGCATGGCGGCGATACACACTACAGCTCAACACGATGTCTCACTACGGCTAAGTCTCACTACGGCTCAGAGCTATTGCTCTCAGAACTACTGCTCAAAGATGCTCAAGGTATCTTTGAAAATGAGGATCACGCCCAAGCCCAGGAGAAACACCAAACCAGTTTGCATCACCCGCTCTTCGAGCACTTGAGGTAAGCGGCGACCGCGGACGGCCTCAATCCCCAAGAACAGGAGTTGGCCCCCATCGAGGGCTGGCAGCGGCAAAATATTCAAAATTGCCAGGTTGATACTGATGAGGGCCGTAAACCAAAATACGCTGCTGACATCGTTAGCGACCAAATCAGCACCAATACGGACGATGCCAACTGGGCCACTAAGCTGACCAGCGGTTTCACCAAAGTTACTGACCAGCTGTACCAAGCCCCGGATATTAAGACCCACGAGGGTTTGGTACTGGGTGTTGGTTTCCCCAAAAAGCTCACCCAGACCCTGCACAGGACGGCGGGCGGCTTCGAGGCTGGGCGAGAGGGTGACACCGATAATGGCATCATCGGCTGCGCCAGCCGGTATCACCGTGATCGAGAGCATTTCTTCACCCCGCTGAATCAGCAGCGGGATGCTCTCGTTACTGCTGAGGCGGATGAGGTCGCGGAATTCGTCGATTTGGGCGGTGGCATTTTCAGCCGAGGTGATACGGCTAAAGTCGCGATCGCGAGCCTTCAGCACGACATCATTTGCTTGCAAACCGGCAACAGCGGCGGGGCCATCAGCGGCAATTTGGGGCAAAGTAATGCCCGGCAAATAGGTCGGCGGCAAAGCCATGCCAACAACACCCGTCTGAAGCAGCAGCACCAAGTAGGCAAAGACGAGATTAGCGATAACCCCTGCCACCATCACCACAGCCCGATCCAGCACAGGGCGATTGCGGAGGAGGTTAGGGTCATCCTTGGGGTAGGGACAATCGTCATCATCATCTGGAAAGCCGACAAAACCACCCAGAGGCAAGGCACGTATGGCATACTCTGTCTCGCTACCTTGGTAACGCCAAATCGCCGGGCCAAAGCCTAACGAAAAGCGGCTGGCATGGATACCCTGGAGACGAGCCGCCGCAAAGTGACCCGCTTCATGCACCAAAATTAGCAAGGCCAAAATACTGATGGAGACCAAAATTGTCATGCCGCTGCTTCCTAACCGTGATGCCTAGCTTAGCGCATTACGAAATATGTCTTAGGTATCGATCCCCAGTGGCCTGGCGGGGCGAGCCGTCTTTGGCGAGGCAACTGCCATGACGGTCTGGCCCTTTATGCAACTGATTTTGATTGGCGGCCTTGGCCTTATCAGTACGTTCTGGCTAGAGCGGCAACTGCGACGGGGGGCACCCCGCTGGCATCGTTCGCTGAGTTGGTATCTCATCGCCGCTCAGGCAACGGTTTGGCTCTGGCTGGCCCTCGCACGCAGCTTTCCAGCCTTGGTAGGCACTATTTACCCCTACTTGGCAATCTTGATTGGGCTAACGTTTACGTCTTTGGCCGTTCAAACGCTATCATTTGTGATTTTGCAAATTCTGCCCCGTCACCCACCGCGCATCTTTTTTGATGTCGCTAATGTTCTTGTCAATTTGACGGTGGTGCTGCTGCTAATCTCGCGGTTGTTCGGCGTTGATCTGGCGCAGTTTTTTACCTGGCTCTTTACGATTTCGACCATTGGCGCGGTGGTTATTGGTTTCGCCCTCCAGGAGACTCTGGGCAATTTCTTTGCCGGCTTGGGGTTACAGCTCGATGCGCCCTTTAAGCTGGGCGATTGGGTCAGCATTGATGATTTCCAGGGTGAGGTGCTGTCGCTGAGTTGGCGGGCCACAATTTTGCGAACCGTGAACCGTGAGGTGATCTCCATTCCCAACAGTCTGGTTGGCCGCGTCAAGCTTAAGAATCTGAGTCAGGAAAGTGCCTTTGCGGATTTTGTTGAGTTTGGTCTGGGTTATGAGGTGCCACCCCAACGGCTGATGGATGTGTTGATTACGACGGCTCAACACGTTGAGGGGGTTTTGAGCCAGCCCCCCGTAACGGTGCTGATTGATCGCTATGCCGATTTCACCATCAATTACAAGGTGCGTTACTGGACGCGTACGCCGGGCGATATCACGATTATCCGCAGCCGCATTCGCAAGCGGGTTTGGTATGCCCTCCAGCGAGCAGGTCTGTCGGTTCCCTTCCCGATCCAGAATCTCTACTTGCATCGCCCCCAGACAACGCCTCCCTACAAGCACGAGCAGGTACTGGCCCAGCTCAAGCGGGTCGATTTTTTGCAGGTCTGCGAAACGATTGAGCCCTTTATTGAGTTGGGGCGCTTGCTGCGCTTTACGGGGGGCGAAATTATTTGCCGGGTCGGTGATCCGGGGGATGTGTTTTATATCGTCATGAGTGGCACGGTAGAAGTTCTCTCGTCGAACTATCGCATTCTGGCAACGCTGCGCAGTGGTGACTATTTTGGTGAGATTGCCGTGCTGACAGGCGAACGGCGCACCGCCACAGTCCGCGCCCTCGATGATACCGAGCTGCTGACGTTTGATCGGCCTGCTTTTCAGGTGTTGATGGATAGCCACCCCTCGATGGCGAGCCGGGTCGCCCAGGTGATCGCCGAGCGGCAGCACCGTTCCCAAGAGGTTATTCATCCTTTGGACGATCGCGACGCGGCGGAAACCGATCAGGGTCTCTTTGAGTTGGTGCGCAGCGGTATTAGCCGGATTTTTGGGCGCTAGAGTAAATCAGGCATTGAGTGAGGCTCTGGGGTGTGGACGCAACCATGACAGCACTACCCATTTTCTACAGCGAGCGCTTTCTGGCGCACAAAACGGGCTATGGTCATGCCGAACGTCCGGCCCGACTGACCAGCATTGTCGATGCCCTGAAGGCTGCGCCCTTTGCGGAGCGCCTTGCTTGGCAAATACCCACAGCCGCCTCGACACTCGCGATCGCGAAAGCCCATGACCCCAGCTATATCGAGGCGGTCAAAGCCCTGGCCGATAAGGGCGGTGGCTACCTTGATCCCGATACACCGATCAGCCACGAGAGCTATGACATTGCGCTGTTAGCTGCCGGAGCTTGGCTGAATGCTACCCAGACAGTGCTGACAACGCAACGACCGGCGGCTGTCCTGTGTCGTCCGCCAGGTCATCATGCCGAAGCCAGTCAGGGTATGGGCTTTTGTGTGTTTGGCAATGCGGCGATTGCGGCGCTTTGGGCCTTAGAGCAACCCGGTATCGAACGGGTCGCCGTGCTCGATTGGGATGTGCATCATGGCAACGGCACCCAAGCCATTTTGAGGGGTAATCCCAAGGCTGCCTTTGTCTCCTTGCACCAGTCGCCTCTCTATCCCCATACCGGTGCCGCCAGCGAAACGGGTGATTATGACAATGTTTGCAATGTGCCCCTCGCGGCCGGTGGCGATTGGGCCGTCTATGAGGCGGCATGGCAGCACCAGGTGCAGCCGTTTTTGGCGCGCTGGCAGCCGGATCTGTTGCTGGTGAGTGCGGGCTTTGACTGTGCCGCCGGTGACCCTTTGGCAGAGATGCAACTGCTGCCAGCCGATTTTGGCAGACTTACGCGTCTGTGCCTAGAGATTACGCCCCGTTGTGTGTTGGGTTTGGAGGGGGGCTATAACCTCGAGAACTTGGCTCAGAGTTGGCTGGCTGTTGCGGCTGCCTGTCTAGGTGATCACACCTGAGACCGCCTACACTGAATGCTTAGGGGGCGTTTGAGGCGGGTGCGTGAAGCGGATGCGGCGACAGGTGCGGTATCTCTACCTGCGGTTTTTGCGGTTACGGTCTACCCCGGCGGCGCTGGCACGGGGCTTTGCGGTTGGTGTGTTTGCCGGAATGTTTCCTTTTTTTGGGGCGCAGACGATCTTGGCAGTGCTGATCGCTGTTGTGCTCAAGGGCAACAAAATTATGGCTGCCGCCGGTACCTGGGTGAGTAACCCCCTCACCTATGTGCCGATCTATGCCTTTAACTTTCAGGTTGGGCGCTGGCTGTTACACGAATCGGTTTATTTGCCGCGCCTCGATGGCCAGCAATCGATCCAGGCGATGCTTCGAGCCAGCTCGGATGTCGCGGTTGTCCTGCTCCTCGGCTGTTTTATGGTCGCCTGTGTCACCTCGGTGATTGCTTATGTTGCGATGCTCTACTTGGCACGGCGGTTGCGGCGGCTGCGTTCTTAGCTAAAGCCCGTATCTGCTGTCAATCGTCTAGGGTTTAGCCAAGTTTGGGCCATATCAAAGTGCTCGAATCAAAGCGCTTGAATCGCCGCCACAAGGGGCTGGAGGGGTGTGGCATCACTGTGCCAGGACAGGGTATGGCAAGGTAAACTGCCGCTGAGGCCGCGAATCAAATCAGGCGCAGTCGTATGAATCAGGCTGGGCTTAAGGGGCTCGTGATAATTCATGACTAGGCCCAACAGCCGCAGCCCTAACTGCTGCGCATAGGCCAGACTCAGACAGGTGTGGTTGATCGTGCCCAAGTGGGGCCGACTGACCAGGACGAGGGGCAACTGCCAGCGTTGGATTAGAGTCGCGATCGTTTCTGAGCGGCCACCCGATGAGGTTACCGGCACAGCCAAGCCGCCCGCCCCTTCAACCACCACATAGCGATGCTGTGTCCTGATTGCTGCCAAGTCTTGGTCGAGCGTGTCGAGCGAAATCGTTACGCCCGCAACCGTTGCGGCTAGCTGGGGCGCGGCGGGTAAAGGCAAGCTATAGCTGCTGTAGCACCGCGTTTGAGGCGCAAGTTGCTGCACGGCGGTCACATCGGCCTCACTCAGGTCGCTCACGCCCGTCTGCACCGGTTTGTAATAGGCAACATCGGCCCCCAAGGCGCGGCAGAGTAAGCCCGCAACCTGGGTTTTACCCACACCCGTATCGGTGCCGCTGATAAAAATCGCGATCGCCATCGTCCGAAAGCCCTGATAATAAGAGTATTGTTACGACAGTTTGCGTTTCATGACTGCTCGCCGCCCCGTTTTCCCGTTCACCGCGATCGTTGGCCAAGAAGAAATGAAGTTGGCCCTGATCCTAAATGTCATCGATCCCAAAATTGGTGGGGTCATGATTATGGGGGATCGTGGTACCGGCAAATCAACCACGATCCGCGCCCTGGCCGACCTGCTGCCCGAAATTGATGTCATTGCCGATGACCCCTTCAACAGCCACCCCAGTCAGCGCGAGTTGATGAGTGACGAAGCTTGGGAGCGCCTGCAAAAGGGTGAGCCCGTTCAGCCCGCCCGCCGCCAAGTTCCCATGGTTGACCTGCCTTTAGGAGCGACCGAAGACCGCGTTTGCGGCACCATCGATATCGAAAAAGCCCTTTCCGAAGGCGTCAAAGCCTTTGAACCTGGCCTGCTCGCCCGTGCTAACCGAGGCATTCTTTACGTTGATGAGGTTAATCTCCTCGATGATCACCTCGTCGATGTTCTGCTCGATTCGGCGGCCTCGGGCTGGAATACCGTCGAGCGGGAAGGAATCTCCATTCGTCACCCCGCCCGTTTTGTTTTGGTGGGCTCTGGCAATCCCGAAGAAGGGGAACTGCGTCCTCAGTTGCTAGATCGCTTTGGCATGCATGCCGAGATCCGAACGGTGCGTGAAGCGGCTCTGCGGGTGCAGATTGTCGAACAGCGTACCGAGTTTGATAGCAACCCGGCAGGTTTCTTGGCCAACTACAGCGGCGAGCAAGACTCGTTCCAGGCGCGCCTTGTCCAGGCCCAAACGTTATTGCCTCAAGTCACCATCGATCCCGAGCTACGACTGAATATCTCAGCTGTCTGTGCGGCCCTTGATGTCGATGGTTTGCGCGGCGATATCGTCACCAACCGGGCCGCCAAAGCCCTCGCAGCCTGGGAGACCCGTACCACCGTCACGATTGATGACATCCGGCGGGTGATTGTGCCGTGCTTGCGGCATCGTCTGCGTAAGGATCCACTGGAATCAATTGATTCGGGCTACAAGGTTGAAAAAGCCTTTGCTGAGGTCTTCCAAGCCAGCTTAGTTGCCTAGGTGGGTGGTTTAGCCAGTACCATCAAAGCCAGTGTTCCGGCTGTGTGGCATGTGTTTATGCACCAGCAGACATACTACTGGCCTCACGTATTGCGCTTGCTATGTATCTAGTTGGTCGTCGTCTCTTTCAAGCTCTGCCGACTCTGTTTCTGATTACGGTGCTTAGTTTTGCCCTTGTGCAGCTGGCACCGGGCGATTTCCTCAGTCAGCTACGGCTCGATCCGACCATTGAGCCGGCTTTTATTGAGGCAGAAGCGCAGCGGCTGGGTCTTGATCAGCCGGTGGTACTTCAATACTTTGTCTGGTTGCGCAATCTGCTGACGGGCGACCTGGGGCAGAGCTACACCTATCGCGTGCCAGTCGCTACCTTGCTTGCAAGCCGGGCGGGGGCGACGTTGCTGCTGGCCTTTAGTTCACTAATTTTGACCTGGCTGATCGCCATACCACTGGGTGTGCTCAGTGCGATTCAAACCCGTAGTTGGCTGGCGCGTGGGTTACAAGCCCTGAGTTATCTCGGTCAGGCGACACCGAGCTTTATCCTCGCGATCGCGATGTTGTTGATTGCCCAGAATGTGCCGGGTTTGCCCGTGGGCGGTATGACGAGCATCGACTTTGCCGAGCTGAATATCGCCCAGAAAATTCTTGATTTGGGCCGACACCTCCTCCTGCCAACCCTTGTGCTTAGCATTACTAGCTTTGCCGGTCTCCAGCGGCTCACACGCGGCACCTTTCTCGATGTCATGCGCCAAGACTATATTCAAACGGCCCGCGCTAAAGGACTCTCTGAGCGGCGGGTCATTTGGACGCACGCCTTCCGCAATGCCATCAACCCTCTTATTACCATCCTGGGCTTTGAGTTTGCGGGTCTACTCAGCGGCTCGTTTATTGCCGAGTATTTCTTTAATTGGCCGGGTCTGGGGCGGCTTTTGCTCGATGCCGTTCAGACCTACGACATTAACGTCGTCATGGCGGGGCTTTTGCTGGGGGCGGTGATGTTGATTGTCGGAAACTTGATTGCCGATATTCTCCTGCAATGGGTCGATCCGCGCATTCGCTTTTGAGACGCCCACTTTTGAAATCATCCTGGGAGGCCACGAATGGCTTGGCATTGGCATGACACGTATTTGGTCTGTGATCTGCTCGCGGCTTGGCCCCATGCCTTTGGCAGCCGCCTCAGTGATCCGGCCACACCGGCAGAGCTGGCACCAGCCTATCTGGGCATCGAACGGGCCTATTGGGGCAAGCAAGTCCATCGCGATCGCGACTGGCGCATCACAGCCAACGCTAACCCTGCCGATCACCCCGAAGTCGATGCCGTGCTCACCGATCTGCCAGACACCTCCGCCTGGGTTTGCAGTGCGGATTGCGTCCCTGTCCTCATCGGTCATCCGGCTGGTGTCGCCGCCATTCATGCCGGTTGGCGCGGTACCGCCGCTCAGATTGTGCCGCAGGTAATCCGGCAGTTGCCTGACCCGAGGCAGTGCCAGGTTGCCCTTGGCCCCGCGATCGCGATCGAGCACTACCAGGTCGGCGAAGACGTTGCCGCCCAAGTCTTGGGTGGCCTGAATGTACCCACCGCCCTTGCCCCCGACCCTGAACCCGGTAAAGTTCGCCTTGATGTGCGTCAAGTCATCCGTGCCCAGTGTCTCAACCTCGGCATTCCTGAGTCGCAGATCAGCCTCGCGCCCCACTGCACCTATGGCGACAGCCAACACTTCTTCTCCTACCGCCGCCAACAGCAGCGCCCCATGTCCGTCCAGTGGTCAGGGATTGCCCAGAGAGCATGGGCCCAAGAAAATTGACCGGGGAAATACGCTAGGCTGAGAACGAATCTTTACATTTGTTTGCCAAAATGCAACGGATCATCTTGATGACGGGTAAAGGCGGCGTCGGCAAAACGTCGATGGCGGCAGCGTCCGGTCTGCGCTGTGCTGAGTTGGGGTACAAAACCCTGGTGCTCAGTACTGATCCGGCGCACTCCTTGGCCGATAGCCTCGACCAACCCCTAACCCATGCCCCCCAAGAAATTCTGCCCAACCTCTGGGCAGCCGAGCTGGATGCACTTGTCGAGCTTGAACAAAACTGGGGTGCTGTCAAAGCCTACATTACCCAAGTCCTGCAGGCGCGCGGCCTTGAGGGTGTTCAGGCCGAGGAACTGGCGATTTTGCCAGGGATGGATGAGATTTTCTCCCTCGTGCGCGTCAACCGCCACTACGACGAAGGCGAGTTTGATGTCCTCATCATCGACTCTGCCCCCACTGGCACCGCCCTACGCTTGCTGAGCTTGCCCGATGTCTCGGGCTGGTATATGCGTAAATTCTTTAAGCCCATGCAAGGCATGGCCAAAGCCCTACGACCTGTCCTCGGGCCTGTCTTTGAAGCCGTATCAGGCTTTCCGGTACCCAGCAACGACGTGATCGACGCGCCCTACGACTTCTACGAAAAAATTGAGCGCCTCGAGAAGATCCTCACCAACCACAGCATTACGACCGTCCGCCTGGTCACCAATCCCGAAAAAATGGTGATCAAAGAGTCCCTCCGTGCCCATGCCTATCTCAGCCTTTACAACGTCGCTACCGACCTAGTAATCGCAAACCGGATTATTCCTGAGCACGTCCAAGACCCCTACTTTGCCCGCTGGAAAGAGTCCCAAGCTATCTACCGTCAGGAAATTCACGATAATTTCCAACCGCTGCCCGTCTACGAAGTGCCGCTCTACGCCGAAGAGCTTGTTGGTCTCGAAGCCCTTCATCGCCTCAAGGATACTCTCTGGGCTGATCGTGACCCTGCCGCCGTGCTCTACGAAGAAACAACCATGTCTGTCGTCAACGATAACGGTCAGTATCGTCTCGACCTCTATCTACCCGGCATCGAAAAGCACACTATCGAGCTCAACAAAATTGGTGACGAGCTCAACATCCGGATCGGCAACCACCGCCGTAACCTAGTTCTGCCCCAGAGCTTAGCCGCCCTTAAACCCCAAGGGGCCAAATTCGAGGATGATCATCTGCGTATCCGTTTCGCGGCCTAAGTAGTGGACGATCTGACAACGTTACTCCGACACAGCGACCGTGCTGCCGCTCGCCTCGCTGAACTCAGTGGTACGACCCGCAAAGCGATTGGCCTGCGCCTCGCTACGGTTTTAAGTGAGCAGATCGACCCTATTTTGACTGCCAATACCCTTGACCTTGAACTCATTCGTGAGCAGCAGCCGGATCAGCCGCTCACGGCCGTGCGGCTTACACCCGAGCGCCTTAAGAAAATGAGTGAGTCTTTACGGCTATGGGCAGGCCAACCCGACCCGCTCAGCCTCGTTACCCCCCTCGATGGCCAAGCCCTACTGCGGGTACACGCTCCCTTAGGCGTCATTGGTTGGCTCTACGATCTCTACCCCGAGTGGTTAGTTGCCGGTATTAGCCTGGCAATTAAAACCGGCAATGCGGTTGTCCTGTCTGGCACAACCCCTCATACCCAAGCCGCGATTGTTGCTTGTCTGAGTGATGCCGCTTACAGCGCTGGCCTCCCCGAAGGAGCCATCCTGGCTGTTGACTACGACCAAGGTTCCGGTGCGATCGCGATGCTGCGCCAACTGCACTACCTCAAACTGGCCGTCCTCTGTGGTCGGTCGGCCTGGGCCGAAGCCCTAGGTGAAAATGCTCTGATCCCGACACTGGTTTGCGGCGCAGCCTCTCAGGTGATTTTTATTGGTGCGAGTGCGATTGCCGCAACCGCGCTCTGTCGTCTCGGCAAAGATCACGAAGCCCTCTTTCCACCCGAACGACTGACGGTACTCGTTGCAGAGGCCTTTCGCGATCGCGAAGCCGTCGTTGAACTGTTACACGGCACTGCGGCAACACTTGAAGTCGTCCCCAATGTTAATGCTGCCATTAGCTGGTGCAACCGCCATGCCGAAGGTAGTGTGGTCGCAATCTGGAGTGACTCCTGGCAAGAGCTACAAGCCTTTCGCCAGCGTGTTGCCGCCAGTCTGCTTTACATCAACCACTACCCCCGCCCCGACTTAACCGCCCAGCGCTACTGTGGCGCTCCTGTGGGTACCTTGAGTCTGCGCTCACCCCAGCGAGGCTTGCTTCTACCCGAGCACCTCACCACCGCCAAATACATCGTGGGCGAATCGTAGAACCGCAGGCCACAAAATACTTTGATATTTGGGCACTCTTCAATACTGGGGCATTGATGGGTGACCAGGGATTCGAACCCTGAGCCAGCAGATTAAGAGTCTGATGCGCTACCGTTGCGCCAGTCACCCCGGTATTTCATCATAAACTGCGCCTGCAGTTGTGGTCTAGTGTGCGAAGGTGAGGGGAAGATTAAAAAGCAGACCTATGCAACGTCTTCAGCAATGGTTCAAAGTGGTTGTCTGGGAGCACTGGCAAGACTTTGACAATATTCTACTGTTCATCGCTCTCTGTATTACGGGCCTGGGAATCACGGCGATTTACAGCGTACGGCCAGACTTGCCTTTTTGGAGTCAGCAACTGGTCATGATGATCGTTGGTGTTGCTATTGTTGCGATTTTAGGTCGAATCAATTATCACGTTTGGCTAAATTGGCATTGGCTGGCCTATGCTTCCACAATTGCCATCTTGGTAGCGGTCTTGTTTATCGGTACCGCTGGTGGTGGCGCTGAACGATGGATTAGCGTCGGTGGCTTTAACCTCCAGCCCTCAGAGTTTGCCAAAGTGTGGGTCATCGTGAGTGTGGCCGCAATCCTCCATCGCTGGCCGATCAAGCAATTTAACCAAATTTTGCTCGTTGCCGTGGTGATGGGCCCGCCCTGGGTCTTGATCTTCATTCAGCCCAACCTGGGTACCTCACTGGTCTTTTTGGCGATTGGTGCTGGCATGGCCTACTGGGGTGGGGCACGCGGCTGGTGGTTGTTGTTGCTGCTCTCACCCGCCGTCGCCGCCATTCTCTATGCCCTGCACCTCCATCTTGAGCAACCACTGTTCCTGTGGATTTGGTTTGCCTGGAGCATCGCCATCACCGCTATAGCCGCCTGGCAACTCCGTTGGCGGCGGGCGGGGGCGCTTACCTTTGGTGTCCTGAATTTACTGAGCGGCCAATTGGGTCAAATAGCTTGGGATATCCTCAAGCCCTACCAACGGCAGCGGCTCCTGATTTTCATGGATCCCAGTCAAGACCCCCTGGGTTCTGGCTATCACCTGATTCAATCGCAAATCGCGATCGGTGCAGGTGGTATTTTTGGCCGAGGCTTTTTGCAAGGCACCCAAACCCAGCTCGACTTCATTCCCGAACAACACACCGATTTTATCTTTGCCGCCGTCGGCGAAGAGATGGGGCTCATCGGCGCAGGTGTTGTGATTTGTCTATACTGGGCACTCTGCATTCGTCTTTTGGTCGTTGCTCAAAATGCCAGCGATAACTTCGGCTCTCTGATCGCGATCGGCATGTTCAGCATGGTTCTCTTCCAAGCCATCGTTAATATCGGCATGACAATCGGCCTCATGCCTATTACAGGTCTGCCCCTACCCTTCATGAGTTATGGTCGCTCCGCCTTACTGGCAAACTTCATGGCGCTGGGGCTTGTCGAGTCTGTCGCAAAGCACCGTCATCGCACAACCTTCTTTAGCTAGCCATCAGGGAAGTCCCATCCTAAGGGACAGACGGTATCCACCCTCAGTCCTGGTAATCCAATAGTGCCTGCTACGCATTACAGCAGTCAGGCTTAAGCGTTGACGCAAAAAACCCCGGAACTTTTAGGGAGGCAAAGCCAGTCTTAAGAGATGTAAACACTTTTGGGATAGAACCTAAATGTTGAAGTCCATCCTCGCCAGTCTTGCTGCCCTTTCAATTGCACCTGCTGTCTTGCTGTTGCCAGCTGTTGCCGATGCTGAAACCCAAGCTGAGTCGGTAGCAACTGAGGCAGTAGTTGCCCAAGATGCAGTGACAGAAGAAGCCGGCGATATCGTTAGCGTTGCTGTGGCCGCAGGTACCTTTGAAACCTTAGCTGCTGCCCTGACTGCGGCTGATTTGGTCGAAACCCTCCAAGGTGAAGGCCCCTTCACCGTATTTGCACCTACAGATGAAGCCTTCGCTGCCCTGCCCGAAGGTACGCTCGAGAACCTTTTGCTACCCGAGAATAAAGATACTCTTGTGCAAATCTTGACCTACCACGTTGTCTCAGGTGCTGTCACCTCAGGCGATCTCACCAGTGGTGAAGTTGAAACTGTGGCCGAGCTGCCTCTGACTGTGACAGTTGACGGCGAAAAAGTAATGGCTAACGAAGCTAATGTCGTTACCGCAGACGTCCAAGCCAGCAATGGCGTCATTCACGTCATTGATACTGTGCTCCTGCCGCCAACCGAATAAGCCCTAGTCCAGATATATCTTTGCTGGGTGCATCTTTAGGCTGAGTGCTATTGCCCGTTCATTCTGAGCGGGCTTTTAATATCCTCAATTCGCAGTATTTGGAGCACTGCCATGAATTGTGTGCCCGAGTTGGATTTGTTCTCTCATCAGCATTCCACTACAAACATAAAAAAGAGCCACGATGTACGCGGCTCTCAGATTAGAGTCAGGGGGCTAACTTACTCAACAAGCTCGATGCGATCTTCCACTTCGGCGTAGAGTTCGCGCAGACGCTCGAGGTTGCTCTCATCCGTATCCCAATAGCCGCGACCATTGGCCTCCAGCAAGGTTGTGACCATGCGCCGGAAGGAGTTGGGGTTGAGATCCATCAGACGTTCTTGCATCACCTTGTCGTTGATGAAGGTGTCGTTGGCTTCTTCGTAGACTCAGTTATCGACGGCACCGGCAGTGGCAGACCAACCCACCGTATTCACCAGGCGCTTCGAGAGTTCGCGCACCCCTTTGTAGGGCTGAGCATACCTTCGTACCATTTCGGGTTAGGGAGCTTGGTGCGGGCATCGAGGCGGACAGTCTCGGAGAGTGTGCGTGCCTGCGTCGGCAATAAGCAAGGCCGGCTGCTTTTCATTACTGGGCAAACTCACCTAAATATTAAGTTTTTTATGTGCGGTATGCTGTACGTGTATGTACAGTAACAAGCTACGCATGCCATTAGCTACACGGATGCGAGAGCTAATCTTGTGAAAACTATGGATCAGGTCTGTGAAGACCATACCCCAGTCATTATTACCCGCAGCAAATCGCAGTCGGTGGTGATGATGTCTCTTGAAGATTATGAAGCGTTGCAGGAAACTGCGTACCTTTTGCGTGCACCCAAGAATGCCCGTCGCTTACTGGAGTCTGTTGCTGAGTTAGAGCAGGGCGGTGGCTAAGAAAAGGAACTCCTTGAGTGAAGCTCATCTTTTCTGAGAATGCTTGGGAAGGCTATCTTTACTGGCAAAAAACTGACAAAAAAGTGCTTAGTCGCATTAACAAGCTGATTAAGGAGACTAGCAGCGAGCCATTTGAAGGTATTGGTAAGCCAGAGCCACTCAAACATAGCCTCACTGGTTATTAGTCACGTCGAATCAATGAAGAACATCGTATAGTCTACAAAATCTCTGATGATGCCTTACTGATTGCCCAGCTTCGCTATCACTATTGACTTAACAAGTACCAAATTATTTCGACACACTTTAACGGCCTACAATGGAGCCAATAAGTTGTTGGGCTTCTACTCTTCCTCCCTCAGGTCATACACCGCGATCACCTTGATACTTGAGCATTCTTCGGGCCAGAAATTTGGTTCGCCTGCCTCTTCTGAATAGAGAAGAGCCTGGAGATAACGTGGTAGCTCTACAAGAGCTGTAACGATTAGTTCAAGCGCCGATTTGGAGCCGCGAAGCGGCGAAAGTCAGTCATCATCCAGCCGATGGATACGTTCTCGCTGAAGTGCTAGATTGTGTATAGAAATCAAAAACTATACACATAGGTGCGATATGAGAACAAATATTGTCATTGATGATCTATTGATGGCCGAAGCCCTCAAAGTCTCTGGCTGCGAAACCAAAAAAGAGGCCGTTTAACAAGGTCTGAAGCTTCTGATCCAGCTGAGCAGACAGCAAGAAATTCGAAAGCTGCGAGGCAAAATCAAGTGGGAAGGCGACCTGGATGAAATGCGGAGCGCTCGATGATACTGGTGGATACCAGCGTCTGGATCGACTATTTCAACGGAAACAAAAACCCGCAAACTGAGCTGCTAGATGCCTCGATAGTTCAAGGATCTGTCGCTATCGGCGACCTCATATTTCTGGAAATCCTGCAAGGCATCCGCAACGACAAACACTATCGTCAGACCAAACAAAGCCTACTCGCGCTGGAACAGTATGAGATGTTGGGAAAGGATATGGCAGGCAAGTGCGCCGACAATTATCGAGCGCTTCGTAAAAGGGGCATCACGATCAGAAAAACTGCCGACGTGATCATCGTCGTTCTGCATAGAGAAAGAGCTACCCCTGCTGTTTTTGGATCGCGACTTTATCCCTTTTATTGATTACTTTGGACTTGAGCCTGCTTTGAGAGGAAAATAACGGTGAAGTTGTGCGGCGGCAGATAACCTCAAACATTCACCGATAACCTTTGTTCCGTCCGCACCAACGTAGTGTTAGGCGATAGGCTCAACATGAAGGCGTAATCCAAGTGCCTGTAAAACTTTGAGAACTGTAGCAAACTCTGGATTGCCTTCGAGCGACAAAGCTTTGTAGAGACTTTCACGCCCTAACCCTGTTTCACGGGCGACATGAGTCATCCCTTTAGAGCGGGCAATATCTCCTAACGCTGCTACTACTAGACTGGGATCGCCATCTTCAAGGGCAGCTTCAAGATAGGCTGCAATATCTTCCTTTGTTTCCAGATGATCGGCGGCATCCCAAGAATAAGTCTGAATCTTAGCCATAGAACCCTCCTATAAGTCTTGTGCTAAGTCTAGGGCTATTTTGATGTCCCGTCCCTGAGTGCTCTTATCTCCTCCTGCCAAGAGAATAATCAAAGTTTCACCTCGTTGGACAAAATACACTCGATAGCCTGGACCATAGTCAATGCGAAGTTCTGATATACCTTGTCCCACTGGCTTAACGTCGCCTGGATTACCCATAGATAACCGACGAATGCGAATGTCGATACGTGCTCTTGCTTGGCGATCGCGCAGTGACTTAAACCACCGAGAATAGACTTCAGTTTCGCGGATTTCAACCATGTTCCAACTGTATCCCACAGGATACAGAAAAACAAGCAAGAAAATAGGGTGCATTAACGAGGTATAGCGCACCCTGCTGATTGTTAAGTCGTATCCTTGGCCTATTGGCAAGCACTCGTCTGCTATGCTCCATATTTTGCTTGGGTCTTGGTGTACCCGTCTCCGAAACTTGATGAGAGTTGATCAATGAGACCTTGGCACGAGAAGCCCTGGATGCTGAGGTACTGCTCTGCAGATCTTACTGCCTGTTTGTTCCAATCAATGTTCAGGCTGTCCACTGCTACGGTAGCATCGGAAGCATTATAACTATCTCCATAATCCGATGAGAGTTGCTGAATAAGGCCGTTTCGCGAAAACCCCTGGATTCTGAGGTACTGCTTTGCAGATCTAGCGGCATTATGTGTGGCAGGTAGCGGGTCAGCTGCAATAACTTGTTATGTTCATTTTCGCACATTACCAAGGCCATTTTCCTTTTATTACCTTGAGCTTTCGCTTTTCTATATCAAGTTCCTTTAACGAAAAATCTTCGCCGTTTTCTATTTTCCTTACAAACTTAATAAACCATTCGATTCGATCTCTGAATGCATTGTTAAAGTATCCACTGTAGTGGCTTAGAGCGCCCTGTGCTGTCGTTGGACAATTTCCATCGTAATCTCCGCCGACTCTTAGTGGCATCTCTAGATTGCTGGGACAAAAAACAAACCCCTCAGCTTTTTCATAGACTAGCACGATATAATCAATTCCTTGATCCAATGCTTCAATATGCCAAGTTGGAAGATTGTCTTTCATTTGCGCCCTTTTAGAGAACCACCGAACTCGACTGAACATAACATAGAATTCACCGGCTGGTGCCGACGCCGTCAGGCGGCGGTAACAGTCCGGTGGAATGATTGGTTAGGAGTCTTTTATCAATTCTTTTGATTTAAATATATTAATAACCTTCGCAGAATCTTCTACGGTAAATCCGATACGTCTTCGTTTATTTTTTAAGTTAATAATAAAAATCTTATTTCTACATGGTCTCTTTCCATCACGAGGAAACCAAGTCCTAAAATCGCTAGATCCATGAACTCTATGCTTACCATTCAACAATGTTGGTTCTTTAAGTTCAATATCTTTTATTTCTGCCAAACTAATACATTTCTTACCAAATGGAAAATAGTAAACTCGAAAAAGGATAGTTTCCTTCGTTATTTCGACTAACTCATCCGAATAAATAATTTCTTCATTCATAATTTCCTCCTAACTAGGTCTTATACGGAAAGGGGCTGCATAGCCTTCCTCCTGGGAAGATTATAGTGAATCATTCTGCATACAACTACCTTGACACGAAATATCCCGCGATAGTCGGCGTATTGTCCCTATGCAGGCTTTTATCCAGAACGATCTGCCATGCTCCCCAAGCCAATCCTCAAAAACAGGGCCAATACACTCACCGAGACGGCCCCTAGCTCTCCCCCCCAAGAAACTGCTCGATTGCGTCCGCGATACCATCCGCGTTAAGCACTAGTCTTACTAAAACGAGTAATCCTACGTCCAATGGATCCGTCGCTTTATTTTGTTTCACCATGAACATCATCCCAAAGATATGGGCGGCGCAGAAATCACGGCTTTTCTGACCCATTTAGCTGTAGCTGAAATGTGGCGGCTTCGACTCAAAACCAAGCTCTCTCCGCTTTACTTTTTCTCTATCGCGATGTCTTGGATCTTGAACTAGAGATGAAGTCTAATTCACAGACTACTCATAGAAAAAGACCGGCAAAGCACCGGTCTCTAGCGACATCTCAAGGAACACTACCGAGGACAAAATTTTGCCCTAGCTATGCACCACGAGGCGAACATTCGCACCCTTCAACTCAGGTCGCTTGGCCTCAGCCAAGGTTTTGTTGACAGCGTACTTTTGGTTGATGGCGTTGATCAGCTCAGTCTGGTTGTGCTTCTTGGCCACACCCCACAGATCTGCAATCAGATCAAAGGTGCCATCAGGATTTTGCGACCAGCCGAGATCGTACTCGCCTTCCAATTGAGCAACGATGTCAGCTCGTACACGCTGACCGTTGTAACCGCGCACATCAGCTTCGGATTTTACTGAAAGACCTAGATCCCGTAGCGATTGTTGCAGAATTTGAGCGTCAGCGATTTTTGTACGCAAAGTGCTAAAGTGAGACATGGTGTCATTACTCCATAAAAGAATGTTGTTCAAAACCAATGAGTCATCTTGCCGGGTGCTGATTGTCCAATAGGCAACTTCTCCTTAGGGTGTAGTGGTTAGAACTCAAGACGTTGATACTCGGCCACAGTTGCCGCTGCCGGTCGAGCTCGTCTTTGAGCCCATTCCCTCAACGCGCTGACTTGCTCCGTCATGGTGCGAGACAGGGGTTGAGTGGCTTTGATTGCAGCCAACACATCAAGCTGTGTTACCTCTCGATGCTGCGCAAAAGCGTCGTACATCGCTGCAATCAAAACTTGTTCGATCTCGGCACCCGAAAAACCGTCACAGGCGGCGGCTAATTGGGCTAGATCAAAGCGGCCAGTATCGCGTTGCCGCTTGCCGAGATGAATGCTGAAAATGTCGATCCGCTCACCTACATCCGGCAGATCAACAAAGAAAATTTCGTCAAACCGTCCCTTGCGCAGAAACTCGCTCGGTAACTTTTCGACCCGGTTCGCTGTTGCTAAGACAAACACCGGTGACTGCTTCTCCTGCATCCAGGTCAGAAAAGAGCCAAAAATTCGGCTAGAGGTGCCCCCATCCGAATCGCTTGAGCCACCTACACCTCCAAAGGCTTTGTCGAGTTCATCAATAAAGAGAATACAGGGTGAAATCGACTCAGCTGTTTTGAGGGCGCTGCGTAGGTTTGCCTCCGACTTGCCTACGGTCGAGCCATCATAGACTCGCCCCATATCCAGCCGCAGGAGCGGTAGCCCCCACAGATGGGCGGTGGTTTTAGCAATCAACGACTTGCCACAGCCCGGCACACCAAGAATCAGCATCCCCTTGGGCTGGGGCAGACCATAGGCACGGGCACGCTCAGTAAAAGCTTCCGACCGTTGGGCAAGCCAACGCTTTAGCTCTTCCAAGCCACCGACGCCTTCAATGGTGGCATCATCTTCGATGTACTCAAGGATGCCGTTGCGTCGAATCAGTTGCTTCTTCTCCGACAGGACAACCTCGACCTCGCCCTCACTCAAGCGGCCCGAGACAACAACAGCGCGGCGGTAGACCTTCTCTGCCTCTTCAAGGGTCAGACCCAAAGCGGCCTTCACCAACTTTTCTTGGGCATCACCATCGATACCTGGCCGGCCTAGCTGCGTCAGTTGCCGTTGCAGCACCTGGGTCAGACTGGGCATATCGGGCATCGGAAACTCGATGAGGGTGACATCCTTTTCGAGTTCGGGCGGAATGTTGACCACCGGCGATAAAAGCACTAGCGTCTTGTTGCTACCCTTAAAGCTCGCGATCGCATCTCGCAGCCAGCGCTTCACCTCAGTGGCATCCAAAAAATCGTGCAGATCCTTGAAAATATAAATCCCGGGTTCTTTCTGATCCATAACCCACTGAATTGCGGGCTGGGGCGACTGAGTATTGTGCTGCGTCAGGCTACGCGGCTGATTGAGCTCGATGATGCCGTGGGTCACCGTCCAGACAAAAGCACGACGACTGGGTTCCATCTGGGCGATGGCAGTAATTACCTGCTCAACACGCTCCTCTTCGGGCGAGAGCACGTAGATCAACGGGTATTGAGCTTTTATGACAACTTCAAGCTCTTGCATACCAAGTACCCAACGGAAATGAGGACACCGATCCGAGAAGATCGCTCAAGCACGCTCTAGCAGGTCACAAGCCGATCAGCAGCAACCACAGACTCAGGCACCGCCTCATCATCAAGGACAGTAGCCTGGGGCAAAGATTGCACCTTGCCGTGGCGAATCACAAAGGGATGACCACATTGCACACAGCTGTGTACTTGGTGGGTATGCCCCATCGTGCCTTCGACCACATCGGCATGTTCGATGTAGTAAGCAACGGCCTTAGCGGCAATTGCCGACATCGTATCGCCATGCACTGCGGCCATCACCTTGAGACCGTCGTACAGCGTCGGCTCAAAGTACAGTGTGACTTTCTGCTTGTCTGACTCTGACATAACCAAACACATTGAGGGCTGCAATGACAGGATTGCACCTACCATAACGACTTCACCCTCTTGACGGCAACAATGTTACAAAAGTTAATAAGTTAATCAAACCAGACCAAAGACCCAGCCGAGCATGCGTAATATTGCCGACAATGACGACTAAAGACCTCCCATGAAGGGAGGTAACTTCTAAATCTGAAGCTGGATTCTTTCTAGATGATCGTGTTGTCGGGGATGATCGCACCGCGCATCACAATTACAATGCCGTTACTAATCCAGAAGCCCTCATCTTCTCGCTGTGCTTCTTGAACGTGGTCTTTGTTGAGAATGCGGACGTTTTGACCAATGCGAGCGTTTTTATCGACGATGGCGTTACGAATATGGCTATTGGCACCAATACCGGCAGGGGGTTTACCGGCGGCGGTGTCAGCGGCGCGTTCTTCACGGGTCTGGTAAAAGTCCATACCCATGACAAGGGTGCCTTCGATTGTGGCGTTGGTCTCGAGTCGCGATCGAATACCGAGGATTGAGCCGTAGATTTTGGTGCCATCCTTGACGATACAGCCATCGCAAATAATGGACTCTTTAACGTCGCAGGCCAAGACTTTTGTGGGCGGTAAAAAGCGGGGCCGGGTATAGATAGGTGCTGTTTCGTCGTAGAAGCTAAAGGGCGGTGCGGGTTGCTGCAAGAGGGCCATATTGGCCTGATAGAAGGATTCAATGGTACCGATGTCTTCCCAGTAGCCTTTGAAAAGATAAGCCTGAACGTTACTTTCTTTGAGGGCATAGGGAATAATCTCCTTGCCAAAGTCGGTAAACTTCTGCTCATTGCGCAGCATTTCGACAAGAGCATCTTTTTTGAAGACATAGATACCCATGGAGGCGATGTAGGGCATCTCGCGGGCGGCGACGGCTTCGAGACCGAGGGCTTGGGTATCGACTTGCATGGTCTGGAGCAGATCACCCTTAGGTTTTTCTTGGAAATCGATAACACGACCGGTAGTATCAATTTTCATCAGGCCAAAGCTGGAGGCTTGTTTTTCGCCGATGGGTACGACCGAGAGCGTAATGTCGGCGTTGGTTTGGCGATGATGCTCTAAGAAGGGCCGGTAATCCATGCGATAGAGGTGGTCGCCGGAGAGGATCAAAAAGTCGCGGTTATCCCATGACTCGATGAGCCAGAGAAACTGACGTACGGCATCGGCAGTCCCCTGAAACCAATCGGGGTTGTCCATGGTTTGCTCGGCGGCAAGAACATCGACAAAGCCTTCGGAGAAGGGTGAAAAGCGATAGGTGTTGACAATGTGGCGGTTGAGCGAGGCTGAGTTGAATTGGGTAAGGACGTAAATTTTTTGAATTTGAGAGTTGATGCAGTTACTGACGGGAATATCAATGAGGCGAAACTTGCCTGCCAAAGGCACAGCAGGCTTTGCACGGCGCTTGGTCAGCGGGTAGAGTCGGGTGCCGCGTCCTCCGCCGAGAATAATGGCCAATACGTCTTTCATGACTTCCTCCTGCCTTCTCGACACCAGCATAGAACGTTGCCTGACCGCCTTGCTCTCGGAATCGGAAAAGTCTGCGGCTTCGGGTAAGGACTTTGGTGTGGTGATTAAAGTCCGCTATGTCGGTCGGGTTTTGGTATATTTCGAGGGAAGCGTCGTGGATGGATGAAGTATGGCTGAGCTAGCTCAATTACAGACTGAGGTTGTTACCCTCAGTGAGCGGTTTGAAGCGGCGTCACTGCAGGAAGTGCTGGCCTGGGCCGTGGCGGAATTGGGAGATCGTCTTGTCCTGGCCTGTAGTTTTGGCCCTGAAGATATTGTTTTGTTGGATGCGCTGACACAGGTCAGAGCTGATGCACGCGCCTTTTTCTTGGATACTAACTTTCACTTTGATGAGACTTTAGCGTTGAAGGCGGCGATTGAAGCGCGCTTTCCGAAGCTGCAACTGGAAACAGTGCTGCCGCTGTTAACGCCAGCGGAGCAGGCAGAGCAGTATGGTGAGGCGCTGTATACGACGAGTCCGGATCAGTGCTGCGGCATTCGCAAGGTGGAGCCTTTGAATCGGGTGCTGTCGCGTTATGAGGGTTGGATTACGGGGATGCGGCGAGAGCAATCACCGACGCGGGCGGATATCGGCAAGGTGCAGTGGGATAGCAAGCGCGCGATGCTGAAGTTGAATCCGTTGGCTGATTGGACGGAGAAGCAGGTGTGGGCGCATATTTATGACCACAATTTGCCTTACAACCCTCTGCACGACCAGAATTACCCCAGTATTGGCTGCACGCACTGCACGGCTCCGGTAGCACCTGGCTCTGATCCACGTTCGGGACGGTGGCAAGGTAAGGCTAAGACTGAGTGTGGTTTGCACACATAACCGAATCTAAGGGCTGATTTACAAAGTAAACCTTAAAAGTGCTTGAACTCCATGCGCGGTAATAGTTTCAGGAGATTGACTACAAGTGATGGTCGTTTTCTGGGAATCTTGCGAACAAGAGGTTTTAGCCGCTTAGTAAATCAGCGCTAACAGCTTGCTGGCTTTGGCGGGCTTGGGTTGACTGGTGCTATGACAGGCGCTTGTGAGGGGGCTAGAAGGCAGTGCTGGGTCTAAGGGCTGCTAAGGGCAGGCGACAGACCTCAGGACTACAATAAAAGTCACAGTTTGTAACACTCCTCATGCCTCGCGATCTGCGTCAGTTTTTGAACCTTCTGGAAAGTCGCGGCCAGTTGCGCCGTATTACTGCCCCGGTTGATCCGGATTTAGAAATTTCTGAGATCAGTCAGCGGATGCTGGCGGGTGGTGGCCCAGCCTTGTTGTTTGAGAATGTGATTGGTTCACCGCATCCGATCGCGATCAACACCATGGGTACGGTCGAGCGGGTCTGCTGGGCGATGAATATGGAGCGCCCAGAGGAGCTGGAGACACTGGGGCAGAAGCTGGGGATGTTGCAGCAGCCGAAGCCGCCGAAGAAGATTAGCCAAGCGATTGCCTTCGGTAAGGTGCTGTTTGATGTGCTGCGGGCAAAGCCGGGGCGAGATTTATTGCCGCCGTGCCATCAGGTGGTGGTGCCGGAGGCGGAGCTGGATTTGACAAAGCTGCCGCTGATTCGTCCGTATCCGGGGGATGCGGGCAAGGTTGTGACGCTGGGTTTGGTGATTACCAAAGATCCGGAGACGGGGATCCCCAATGTAGGGGTCTACCGCCTGCAACTGCAATCGGCCAAGACGATGACGGTGCATTGGCTGTCGGTACGTGGGGGCGCGCGGCATTTACGCAAGGCGGCGGAGCGGGGGCAGAAGCTGGAGATCGCGATCGCGATGGGGATTGACCCGCTGTTGATTATGGCGGCGGCGACACCGATTCCGGTTGATCTCTCAGAATGGCTGTTTGCGGGCTTGTACGGCGGTGAGGGGGTGCATCTGGCGCGGTGTAAGACGGTTGATCTGGAGGTACCGGCGCAATCAGAATTTGTCCTGGAAGGAACCATTACCCCCGGTGAAGTGCTGCCCGATGGCCCCTTTGGGGATCACATGGGTTTCTATGGCGGGGTTGAGGATTCGCCCCTCGTGCGCTTCCATTGTCTGACCCATCGCCGCGACCCGATTTATTTGACAACCTTTAGTGGCCGCCCTCCCAAGGAAGAGGCCATGATCGCGATCGCCCTCAACCGCATTTACACGCCGATCCTGCGGCAGCAAGTCAGTGAAATCGTTGACTTCTTTTTACCGATGGAGGCTTTGAGCTATAAGGCTGCAATCATTTCGATTGATAAAGCCTATCCGGGTCAAGCACGGCGAGCTGCCTTAGCTTTTTGGAGTGCTTTGCCTCAGTTTACGTATACAAAATTTGTCATTGTTGTTGATAAGTCGATTAATATTCGTGATCCGCGTCAGGTGATCTGGGCAATTGCCTCTCAGGTAGATCCGAGTCGGGATGTGTTTATCTTGCCGGACACACCCTTTGACAGTCTGGATTTTGCCAGCGTTAAGGTGGGTTTGGGGGGTCGTATGGGTATTGATGCCACAACGAAAATTCCGCCTGAGACCGATCACACCTGGGGTGTACCGTTGGCCTCGGATGGAGCGATGGCCGCGCAGGTAACCGCACGCTGGGCCGAGTATGGCCTCGTGGATTTAGTGCTTGGACAGGGGGATCCTAACCAGTTTGGCTACGAGATGTAAGCAGATGCCGATAGCTGAAAAGTCATCGCTTTGGCTAGGGGCAGGGAAACGTGTTACCCTAGCTAAGCTGTCTTTTGAACACATTGGCCATGGCTTGTCCTAAGAAGAAAACCTCGAAACGCAAGCGCCGCAGCCGCCATGCCACTTGGGCGCGTCAGGCGAATGTCCAGGCACAGAATGCGCTGACCATCGGTTACGCTATTCTGTCAGAAAAGAACACTGGCTTCTATTTCCCTGAAGTAGAGACCAGCAAAGACGACGAGTAGTTGATTGACTCTCGGGATGTGCAGGTAGTCCGGCGCAGTGACCTGATATCCTCAGATCTTGAAATCTGCTTCATGTTTGATTTCTGCCCGGGTATCGAATCAGCTGGATTCTCTAGAGATTGATTAATTGTAGATACGTCGAAAGCTCTGCCAGCAATGGGAGAGCTTTTTGCGTGATGCCCAGGTGCTTTGTGACGGTGCCGCCCAACTCAGACCAGACCCACGACTTAGGCTTGGGGAGGCAGCAGGGGCTGCTCCTCAGCGGCATCAAGTTGGCGGCGTTCGCTACGAAAAGCGGTAACACCGGCCTTGACCCCAGCCAGAAGACTTTGGGTTGTGATCCGGACTGTGCGGGCTTGGGCGCTGGCACCGGAGATTGAACGATCAACACGCTGGACAATCTGACTGGCGCCTTTGACACCATCATCAACACTGTTGACGACTTCACTGACCTCGAGGCCAGTCAGGCGGAGAGCTTCGAGGGTGGGTGGCAGATCGCGTGAGAGCGTGTCAAAGAATTTTTGGACACTGGCGGCGGCGGCGGCGAGCTGCACCACTGCTGGTACGAGGGTGACAAAGACAGCTAGGAGGCCAGCGCCGACTAAACCGACAGATAGGCCAAGCCAAAAGACGGGATCGTTCATCGCTTGGGTTTCCTCATACTGGGGTCACAATACTGGGAACACATTGTTTAGCCTAGTCGAACAGGGATTTGATGGGCGGCTAAATCAGCTTTAATTTGGGCAATCGTGAGCTGACCGAAGTGCAACGTAGACGCGAGGAGGGCTGCTTCGGCTTGGGCTTCGGTAAAGGCTGCGCGGACATGGGCACAAGTACCGGCCCCCCCCGAGGCGATCACCGGAATGGGCACACGGGCAGCAATCTGGTGGGTAAGCTCGAGATCATAGCCCGCTTGGGTGCCATCGGCATCCATGCTGGTGAGGAGAATTTCGCCGGCGCCGTGCTGGTACATAGTTTCGGCCCAGGCAATTGCGTCTAGACCCGTGGCTTCGCGACCGCCTCGAACAAACACTTCCCAGTGATCGCCCTGCCGCCGCGCATCGATCGCGACGACGATACACTGCACACCAAAACGCTCACTGGCTTCAGTCACCAAAGCTGGATTACGAACAGCGGCTGAATTTAGACTAACCTTGTCAGCACCAGCCCGAAGCAGCTCCCGAATATCAGCGACGCTGTTGATACCGCCACCCACGGTCAGAGGCATCATCACCTGCTCGGCGGTTTGCTGCACGACATCGAGCAAAATGCCACGCCCTTCGTGGGTTGCTGTGATGTCGAGAAAGACCAATTCATCGGCACCTGCAGCACTGTAAGCAGCGGCTAAGGCAACCGGATCGCCAGCATCGACAAGGTTGACAAAGTTAACGCCCTTAACGACACGTCCGGCTTTGACATCGAGGCAAGGAATAATGCGTTTCGCGAGCATAGGTGGTCTCGATAATTAAGGACTTCTAGGCGTGTGTCGTCAGTGTCTGGCAAAAGTAGCGATGGTGCTAGTCACAACTAGAGTAGGGGATTAGAGGATCGATAGACACCTAGGCTGTGGGCAGAAGCACGGTAAATGTAGAGCCTTGACCCAGCTCGCTGCGCACAGAAATGGCACCACCGAGGCCAAGCAGTAGTTTTTGGACGATGGTGAGACCCAAACCAACGCCGGGAATCTCCATGCGCGCCCGGGGCACCCGATAAAACCGCTCGAAGACTTTGGCAAGATCTTCGTTGGGAATGCCGATGCCAGTATCTCGCACTTCAACTTGAACAAAGGGATCGTTGGCATTGGCTGTGAGCCAGATTTGTCCACCGGGCGGCGTAAAGTTGATCGCATTTTCGATCAGTTTGACGAGGATTTGTTTGAGGGCCGCTTCGGGAAAATGGACGCTGGGGATGTTGGCCGGAATAGTGTAGGCGAGCATCAAGCCTTTTTCTTGGGCGAGGGCTTGGTAGGTGCTGACGACACCGGGCACGAGGTCAAAGAGAATAACAGGGGCATCAGAATTGAGGGTCAGGCCTTGGTCGATAGTTATTAGTTCGATCAGACTGCTGATGAGGCTGATTTGGTGATCGCATTCGGAGTTTAAGACCTCCCAATATTTACCTTTTTGGGCATCCCGAATACGGGGTGAGCGGAGCAGTTGGGTGGCGGTTTTGATGTTGGTTAGGGGCGTACGGAGCTGCTGGCAGACGCTGGTGAGAAACTCATCGCGGTAGCTCAGGGTTTGGCGGAGTTCTTGGAGATTGGCCTGGAGGGCATCGGTATGACTGAGTTTCTGGGTGAGCTCGGTACTGATTTGTAAGCTGGCATCTAGCAGTTGCAGCAAGGCCATGGCCGGTAGGCTAGGGCTGTTATCGGCAGCAAGCCGCTGTGGCCACTGGTTTAGGAGGTGCGGTTGCTGCGCCTGGACGATGCTTTGGAGATGGCTCATGAGGGTCGCGATCGCCTCAGGATCTTGAGTCCAGAAGGCGGTGGCGGGGGTTTCGGTAATGGCGGGTGAGGGCAAGGCTTGGCCGATGAGGGCAACAGTGTGCTTTCCGCCCAAAATAATCACAAACCACTCGTTTTGGAGTTTGCGCCAGGCGGCAATGGGGCACCAAAAGAGATTGCTTAAGCTGACGGCGGGCGGGCGGGTACCAAACCAAAAGTTAGCCCCACTGACATGGGCTTCGGCAAAGGTGTAGTCGGGGATGCCAAGAGCCACGGTGTCAGCTTGCAACAGATGGGGTAGCTGGAGGCAGATATGGGTGAGGGTGTCGGGGCTGAGCAGGAAGGGTTGAAACTGGGCACCAAGGCTGGTTTGGAGCAGCGCAAAAAGGGAGAGATCGGGGTTCATAGGGTACGGCTCTGAAGGGCGGCAAGGGCTTCTTCGCGATCGTCGAAGTGGATTTTGGTGGTGCCGAGAATTTGATAGTCTTCGTGCCCTTTGCCCGCGAGGACGACCGTATCGCCTGCTTGAGCACTGTGAATGGCGCGGACAATCGCCGCACGGCGATCAGGAATGACCGTAATATCGGGCTTGACAGGCATAGATTCAGTCTGCTCCGCTATGCCTGCCAGAATATCATCAATGATCTGGCCTGGTGCTTCGGTGCGCGGATTATCGGCGGTGACAATAATTTGATCGGCAAGGCGGGTCGCGATCGCACCCATCAGGGGGCGTTTGCGCCGATCGCGATCACCCCCACAACCAAAGAGACAAATCACCCGCCCCGGCGTCATCGGTCGGACAGCCATGAGGACATTCTCGAGACCATCGGGGGTATGGGCATAGTCGATAATGACGCCGAAATCTTGGCCTGCGTGGACCGACATCATCCGACCGGCAACGCCTGTAAAGCTGGCGAGGGCGCTGGTGATCGTTTCGGGGGCAAGGCCCAGGGCCATGGCTGTCGCGATCGCGGCCAAACAGTTTGAGAGGTTGAAAGCACCGACCAAGGATGTCTGAAATGTAAGCGGGCCGCTGGGTGTACTAACGGTGGCCTTGATGCCGTTAGCGCTATAGGTTGCAGCTTGGGTTGTGAGGGTTTTTGACTGGCCTTGAGCCAGCCTGTCGGTGTGGCCAAAAGTCCAGGGCTGAGGCAGCTCGGGCGGCCAGGTGTCGAGAAGTTGGCAGACGGCGGAATCATCGGCATTGAGAATCGCTTGCCCCGTAAGCAAGGGCGGCTGAAACAAGAGTGCTTTGGCCTGCCAGTAGGCGTCCATGCTGCCGTGAAAGTCGAGGTGATCTTGGCTGAAATTGGTCCAGACAGCGACATCAAACGGGCAACCCGCGACCCGACCTTGGGCAAGGGCGTGGGAGCTGACTTCGAGGATGGCGGTTTGGCAGCCGGCGGCGACAGCGGCAGCAAGGTTGCGTTGGAGATCGGTGGCAAAGGCAGTGGTATGGCTAGCGGTTTCGCTGTGGCCGGACCAGCGATTGCTGAGAGTACCCAACAAAGCGACCGACTGCCCTGCGGTATGCAACATGTGCTCGATGAGGTGGGTGGTGGTGGTTTTGCCGTTGGTGCCGGTTACACCCACAAGCTTGAGTTTGCGGGCCGGTTGGTCGTAAAACCTGGCCGCTGTGATTGCGCAGACCTGCGCCAGCATGGCTTGGGGCCAAATCGCGATGGCGATCAGGGGATCACTCACCGCCGTTGCCACCCAGGCCTCCTCGGAGACAAAGGCTGCGAGCGCCCGATCTTGAACCTGGGGCCAGAAGGTGCCGCCGTCCACATGCACCCCCGGTAGGCCGATGAACAGCGAACCGGGCGTAACTTGACGCGAATCGGTCGCGATCGCGAGGCACGCCCCTGCTAGCGTCCCGATAACCTGTGTCGGTGGCGGTAATGCCGCTAACAATTCCGCCAGTTCCATGCGCCGATTCTCAACACCCTAATTGCCACAATAGCCGAGGGACAGCCTGGGCAATTCGCGGATTTAGGGCCAGCGTACGGCGCTGCCTTGAGCGGCTAATCGGATGCCGACCACTGACTGGTTTGGGCTACAGGCGGACTGGCGGGTTCATTGTCATAGAGCTGGCTGACGTGCCAAAGGGTTGCCCGACCTTGACGACCGACCCGATTAAACAGCCATGATTGCCAGCGCCAGGAGGCGACACCTTGGGTACGGGTATCAATTACACGCGCCTCAAGGCCAATCACCGCTGCGATTTGTTCACTGGTTAAGAGCCAGTACCGACTGGCGCAATCATCCAAAAATTCAAAACACTGGCGTAAGGTGGCCGGTGTCGGCGTTGCCAGACTGGGTGGATAAGTAGGCGTCACCGTCGAGCTGAGATCAGCCCGAGGAATAGCTGCAAGCTGCTCTGAGCTGGGTGGGTGATGACTGCCTTCGCTGAGATCACGGGGCGGAATTACCTCTGGTAAGAGCACGCCGCTAAAGTCTTCGAGGTGGCCCCCAGCCTGGAGGTGGCGATCCAAGGCATCAAGACGGGTGATCTCCTGCTCGTCGATGGTGTCGTGGCGATCATTGCCGTCACTGCTGGGATACACCATGATATTGAGGGCGTCGAGCCTGAGATTTAGCTCATCCCAGTCAATGTGGTAGCGCTTTTGGAGATCGAGCAAGGTGTAGCGAAACATACAGCAATCCCTATGGCTGATTCTATTATTGCGGGCTACCCATACACCTAGGGTGCAACTGTACGAAATCGTTAGACGCAGTCTTGAACCTCAACATAGTTTGGCTTAGAACAGGGCTTGCACACTTTGCCGCACCTGAAATGGCTTTACAAGCAGCAGACCCAAAACAAAGCCACCCACATGGGCAAAGTAGGCCACCCCACCCGCATCGACGCTGGTATCCATCCCCAATGAGGCCAAGCCCGAGAACGCCTGGAGCGCAAACCAGATGGGCAGATAAACCACCGCTGGTACCTTAATGGGCAGAATCAGAAAACCAAGGGGGATGATGGTCTGCACACGCGCTTTGGGATAGTTAATCAAATAGGCCGCCAGAACACCGGCAATCGCACCACTGGCACCAAGGTTGGGCACCATCGAGGCAGGGTCAATCACGATTTGCGCAGCGGTTGCGCCAATGCCGCAGAGCAAGTAAAAGACTGTAAAACGGATGTGACCCATCAAGTCTTCGACGTTATCGCCAAAAATCCACAAAAACAGCATGTTGCCGCCGACATGAAGGATGCCCCCATGGAGAAACATCGCCACCAAAATCGGCAGTAGCAGAGCAGGCAATGCAAACAGATTACCGGCCATGACAGCACCAAAAGCGGCCGCTTCTCGTGCCGGAATCACGGCAAACACGTTCAAGAATTCATCGAGCCGACCTTCGGCCATCAGCAACAGCTCGATGACAAAGAGCACGATATTGATTACCAAAATAATCCGACCAGCAATCGGGGGTCGGCGGCTAGGGATGTCATCGTAGAGAGGGAGCACGGCAGACTCGGACGCAGCCTTCTTACAGTAGCATTTCAGTCTTAGCTGTATATGTTGGTATGATTACGGTGTAGTGTGTCCTATTTTCGGCAAAGGCAAAGGATCACAATTCCCATTCATCGCTAAATCGTTCGACAAAATGGTGATGCTATCGAGCCTGCGCGTACCTAGCCACCTCAATTTCGGCTAGATTGACGGAGGATTTGGGGTTGTTGAGCGATGCAGTGGACACCAGAAGCCGAAGCCTGTTTGAAAGAGGTGCCGTTTTTTGTCCGGCCAGCGGTACGGCGCAAGCTGGAAAAATATGCCGAACTCAAGGGTATTACCGAAATTACTCCCGAGATTTATGCCGAAGCCAAAGCGCAGTTTGGCAATAGCTAGCCAGCGCTCATGTTGCCCACTTCGCTGCTACCTGCCCTCAAGCGTTATTGGGGCTATGACACCCTTCGGCCCCCCCAGGCGGCGGTCGTTGAAGCCTTATTGGCTGGTGAAGACGCCCTGATTGTCTTGCCTACGGGTTATGGCAAGTCGTTGTGTTTTCAGCTACCAGCTATCTTGCAGACGGGGCTAACGCTAGTAATTACACCGCTAGTTGCTTTGATGGAAGACCAAGCCGGTGATTTGCATCGGCGGGGGCTGCCGGCGGCGGCGTTGCACAGTCAACTGCCCGCCTATGTGCGGCGACGGGTGCTCGAGCGGTTACCCCAGTTGCGCCTGCTGTATCTTTCCCCCGAGACGCTGCTTAGTCCGGCTGTCTGGTCACGTTTGCCTGGCTTGAAGCTAAATGGTCTGATTATTGATGAAGCGCATACCCTGGTGCAGTGGGGCGAGAGTTTTCGACCTGATTATCGTCGCCTGGGGACGGTTCGGGCGGCCCTAGGCCAGTCGTTCGCGATCGCGACCTTTACCGCAACCGCCAACCCACGCACCTTGGCGACTCTCACCTCGGTGCTCCAGCTCCAATCGCCTCGCCAGATCACTGTTGCGCCCGCTCGCCCCAACATCCGTATCCAAATCCAGACTGTCTGGACACCCTGGCAGCGGCAGCAGCAAATGCGGCAGCTTATTCGGGCGCAAAAATCCACAACGGGCCTCATTTTTGTCCGTACCCGCCAAGCCGCCGAAACAATCGCGAACCAGCTCCAGCAGCACGGTTTTCAAACTGCTGCCTATCACGGGGGTCTGGGGGCCAGCGAACGCCGCCGCCTCGAAGGTGCGTGGCTCAACGGCGAACTGCCCTTTATTGTGACCACCAACGCCTTTGGCATGGGCATCAACAAACCTGATGTGCGCTGGATTCTCCACCTCAGTCCACCACCGAACCTGACCGACTACCTCCAAGAAATCGGGCGTGCCGGTCGGGATGGCCAAACGGCCCTAGCACTAATGTTGGTTACACCCGTCTGGCTAGATGCCAGCGATGAACAGCAAGCCCAGTGGCGATCGCGACAAGCCCGCCAGCACTACCAAGCCGCCCAAACCCTGCTCCGCCAACTGCCCCAACGTGGCCATTACGACACTACCATTGAGCACTTTGGCGCTACTGCCAAGCTATCACTGGCGTTACTGCACCAGGCCGGCGCAATTACCTGGCACGATCCCTTTCACTTCGAGCGCCTCAATCTCACCACCCTGCCCACCCCAACCGACCTCGGCACCGAGATGCAGGCATTTATCGCTACGCGTACCTGTCGCTGGCAGTATCTGTTACAAGCCTTTGGCTTTGCCGCCGATTCTCCCTGTGGTACCTGTGACCGGTGTCGGCGCTGATGCGGCTCCCCCTGCCCCATCTAGCTGAGGCTGTGGCTCAAACCAGGGCACGGTATCAACAAGCTCTGGGGCCGGTGCTTGTGTCGGCCAGCGAACCCGAGGCATTTCTGACCTTCGCGATCGCCGCCATTCAAAGTCACTGTCCGGTATTTTTGGCCAACCCTCGCTGGCAAAGCTATGAATGGCAGCAGGTACAGAGCCTCATTCAACCCACCTGGCACAATACCGTGCGTATGGGCGATGCCGATGAGGCAGTCTGCATCGAAACAGCCGCGTCCATCATGATCCCAACGGGCGGCAGTAGTGGCCAAATCCGCTTTGCGATGCACACCGAAGCTAGCTTGGCCGCCGCCGTTGCCGGAATTCAGGCTCATTTTGGGGTCACGACGATCAACTCATTTTGTGTCTTGCCCCTATTTCACGTCAGTGGCTGGTTGCAGGTCATGCGCTCCGGTCTCAGTGGCGGGCGTTTGGTTTTGCCCCAAGGTGATTGGCGCGATTACGACCCCAGTGGGTTTTGGCTCTCGCTGGTGCCCACCCAACTGCATCGCTTACTTCAGGATCCCGACTGGACTACCTGGCTGCGCCGTTTTGATCTGATCTTTCTGGGTGGAGCCCCCGCTACCGCTGCGCTACTCGCTGCCGCCCAAGCCGCGAAGTTGTCCCTAGTACTCTGCTATGGCGCGACCGAAACAGCCGCGATGGTTACAGCCCAGCGCCCCGGCCAATTTCTGAGTGGTGATCGCAATTGTGGGCCCGTGCTGCCCCATGCCACTGTGCAGCTCGATGCCGCAGGACTCATCAACATTCAGGCTCAATCGCTCATGCAGGGCTACTACCCCCATCTTGAAACGTGTCGAACCTGGTGCAGTCGCGATCGAGGCTATTTTGATGCCCAGGGCAATCTGCATCTCCAAGGTCGGGATGTGCCCACCATCAACAGCGGTGGCGAAAAAATTGATCCCAACGAAGTTGAAACCCTCTTACGCAGCAGTGGCCTTGTCGATGATGTCATCGTTTTAGGCTTGCCCGATCGCGAGTGGGGTGAAGTCGTGACCGCCATTTACAGCCCCGCCACTGTTGCCCCCGCTGTCCTCAGGGCTTGGCTCCAAACTCGCCTCACTGCCTACAAACTGCCCAAGCGCTGGTATGGCCGCGAAAGTTTACCCCGCAGCAGCCAAGGCAAAATATTACACCAAGAACTCCGGCGGGAATTGCTCGAACCACTCGACGAGCCACGCCGGTAGCGCACAGCGTTGGCGACTTTCGGGCTGAATGGCGATATGGGTTGTCGCCGCCGTCGCCACAATCTCATCTTTGCGTTGCAGCGTGTAATGAATGATAAATTGCGACTCATTCAGCCGCACGGGCCGGAGACTGATTACCATCACATCACCACAGTACAGAGGTCGCCGGAAGCTGACATTGGCTTGGGTAATCGGCACAGCCAACTCCGAATTACGACCAAAGTAGCGCCCAACATCTATGCCCAGCTCAACTAATGCCGCCTCATAGGCCGTATGACAAAACTCCAGCACCCGCGAAAAATACACGACCCCCGCCGCATCTGTATCCGAAAAACGCACTGTCTGCGTATAAGTCACTACGTATAACCCCCACGACTTTCCCGAAAAACAATGCTAAATCTGAGTCAAGGTGTTGAGAGGTCACAAACCATGCTCGCAGAGATGCTCACCGAAATGGCGAACCACGCCATTCAAAAAGGCGTCATCACCAGTTTTGAACCCCTCGGCAGTGACTGCTTTCGTATTGTCGCCGAAGGACAGACCCACGAGCTCTCAACTGAAGATGCCCTTACTTTCGTCGAAAACCGCGTCCTTGCTTAGGATACCAGCACCATACCTGCTGCCATCGGGTCAAACATGGGTGGAAACTGGGTTGCGGCATTGTACTGAGCACCCTGAAGTCCCACCTGAGTCAGGTTAGTGCCCCGCAAATCTGTGCCAAATAAGGTGGCATTACTAAAATCACCGCCATTAAAGGTTGCCCCATTTAAATTGGCGTTTGTGAGATTAGTGCCGACAAATACGGCGTTAACCTGATTGCCGCTGAGATTTGCGCCCGTCAGGTTGGCATTGGTAAAGAGGGCACCACTAATTTCCGCCGTGGTCAGATTTACACCCGCGAGTTCAGCCCCCGTGAAGTTGGTGCCACCAATCACAGCATCGGTGAAATTAGCATTCAGCAGGTTTGCACCAGTAAAGTTAACGCCACCTAAACTGGCGTTTGTAAAATTAGCGCCTTCGACATTGGTATTGCTAAAGTCGCTGCCATTCAGCTCAGCGCCGACAAAGCTTGACCCAAGAAAATCGGTCCCACTGACGTTGGTACCACTGAGGTTCTGGCCGTCGAAGTCAATATTAGTTAACGTGCAATTTTGACACTGATTCGTATCCTGTAATTGCTGTAAATCGGCAGTTGCCGTTGGTGTTACTACGGGGGTCGGTGTGGGCGGTGGTGTCGGCGGCAGAATATCGGTAAAGATCATCCCGGCTGCCTGCGGGTTAAAGCCAATGGGAAATGTCGTCGCCAAAGAATAGGTTGCACCACCCAAAATCACACCAATCAGTGTGGCATCGCGGAGGTTAGCACCCTCTAGCGAGGCGTTCTGGAAATTAGCATTGGTCAGATCGGCGCTGCGTAAATCAGCTTGGGTTAGGTTTGCGGTCGTAAAGTTGGCTTGGCGCAGATCAGCATTTTGCAGGTTCACGAGCCGAAGATCAGCGGCCTGAAAATTTGACTGGCGCAAATCAGCATTACGCAGGTCGCTACCACTGAGATTTACCCGATCCAGATCTAAGCCTGCCAGATCAGCACCAACAAGATTGCAGTTGACACAAGCGCCCGTGGCCAGCAGGGTTTGAATATTTTGGGCCACGGTGCCGTCGGGGGTAGCACCGGGTACAGGAGTTGGCGTTACGCCAGGTGAGGGGGTAGCTGTTCCGGGCAGAGTTGCGGTCACCGAAGAAATGGCACCTTCGTTGCAGGCGCTCAAGAGAACAAGCAAAACAGCTGAGATCCCAATGCGCACGATGAAATCCTTGGCACACCACCCACACAGTAACGTAAAACGCTAGGGGTAGTGCTTGTTAGATAACCAAGGCTTAGTTAGCTCTACATAGAGTGCAAGATCACACAGCGATGACACCTTGACCGGATTAAAGGGGCTGGATTGTCGGCAGCATGAGCCGGGACGGATCTCTGGCGAGATCTCAAGATAGTGAGGACTGCCTCTTTTCTAGCTGCCTTTGAAGGCTTTTCCTTGGGCAAGCCAGATTTGTGCAGTTTGAGCTTCGAGATGTACGGCAATAAAGCCTAATTTGAAGGTTTAGAAGATTTAAGTTTGGAGATCTCGAAACAATAAAAAGAGGGCTAAAGCAGCCTTCCGTTACACTATTCAGTCTTGATCAAAGAATAGCAGATTATTCCATCAACTAGTCCTTATTCAGGTAGTAAAACTGATGTGATGACGTGAATGATGCCATTTGACTGATAAACATCATAGGTCGAGATTTCAGCTGTGTTGCCAGCACCATCCATCAAGACAATGTTTTTGGGGCCATTCATCATTGCGGTGAGTGCTGCCCCAGCCACAGTTTCGATTTCCAGTGAACCGCCAGCAGCTGTAATGGCTTCCATGATTGCTTCACTATCAAGAGCACCTGGCACAACATGGTAGGTCAGAACAGTTTGCAAGGTTTCCAGATTTTCGGGCATTAGCAGGGTTTCGACGGTGCCCTCGGGCAGCATCGCAAAAGCAGCATTGGTTGGAGCAAAGACGGTGAACGGGCCTTCACTCTTGAGTGTGTCAACCAGTTCAGCGGCCTGAACAGCCGCAACAAGAGTGGTGTGATTGGCCGAGTTGACAGCGTTATCAACGATGTCTTGGCTGGGTAGCATCGACTGGCCACCAACCATAGGGTTGTCTTGGGCCCAGGCTGAGCTGGTGAGCATAGTACCGGAAGCGAGTGCAATTGTGGCAACGCTTAACACAGAACAAATAGACTTCAACATGAGATAAATCTCCAGATTTGAGGCAAGACTTAAGCGGACTGGACTCAAGTCACTTAAGTCAACTTTTTTGTGGAATTAAACGTGAGTTCTTCCACTTATTAAGTATCATTTATTTGAATGTATTCTGGTGTTGATCTGGATCACAAGCTTACATTGCCTTGGCTATTATTAGGATTGCTTCTGAGATAATTATTGATAGATTATTCATTTGTTCTGTGATACTTCTTAAAAGTAAAATAAGGCCGCTTTACATTCGTAAAACCACCCGCTGGAGAATTTAGATTTTGATGTTTTCAGGGTTTTAGTTGGTTAGACCTTTAGCTGATGGGTGATATCAGCTAAGTACCCTCTGAAGTCTGTGTTCCCGTAGGCATGAACCGTAAAGCAGCCGAGTTGAGACAGTAGCGCAAGCCTGTGGGGGGTGGCCCATCGGTAAAGACATGACCAAAGTGGCCGCCGCAGTTAGAGCAATGCACTTCGGTACGAGGAATAAAAAGGCGACGATCTACGCGGGTGCCGATGCGATCGGGGGCGATGGGCTGCCAAAAGCTAGGCCAGCCGGTGGTGCTGTCGTACTGGGTGGCTTTGTCGAACGCGACTTGACCACAGCCCGCACAGGCATACACGCCCGGCTCAGGATGATCGTAGTAGTCGTGATAGGCGTTATTGAAGGGAGGCTCGGTGTCTTCGTGGCGCAACACACGGTAGGCCAGCGGATCGAGCTGGGCCTGCCATTCAGCATCGGAAAGCTGGAAGGGAAAGTCACCTTCGGCAGCAGCACTAATTGAGGGGTTTAGGGTGCGGCTGAGGGCAGCTCCGCCAAGGAGCGCACTAGCGATAAGGAGTTGGCGGCGGCGCAGGCGAATCATGGGGCGGCTCATATCTATCTGCTTTCAATACGCCTGGGTGACAGCATTGGATGCACGGTGCGCTATGGATAGGGTGCTATGAGCAGGGCACTATGAGATGAGCACCGTCTTAGTTTATCCCGTGGCAGCTTCGCCCACTTCACCAAATAAATAGAGCAATCAGGCCAACGAGGGGCAAGGCGGGCAGCATATTGGCTAAGCGTAGGCGTGTGACCTGCAAAAGATTTAAACCTACGCCCATAACGAGCAAGCCGCCTGTTGCCGTAGCAGCATCGAGGGCAACGGGGTTGACGCTATCACCCAGCCAGAAGCCGATGAGGGTTAGGAGACCCTGATAGATGCCGACGGGTAGTAGCGAGAATAATGTACCGATTCCTAGCGATGCCGTGAAGGCAATGGAGGCAATGCCGTCGAGGGCTGATTTGATCAGCAACAGCGAGGGGTTGCCCATGCTGCCGTCTTGCAAGGAGCCCAGAATCGCCATCGGCCCGACAACAAAGACGATGCTGGCATTAACAAAAGCTTGGGTCAGAGGGGTGGGGCCAAACCAGCGGGTAACGGCGGCTTCCAGCGCTTTACCCAAGAACATCAGGCCGGCTTCGAGGTTGAGCCATTCGCCCAAAAGTGAGCCAAGCACCATGGCTAGCAAGATCGCGATCGCTTGGGTGGCACTCTCGAGGGTGAGCGCCATCTGCACGCCCACGACCACGACTAGGGGGCTGAGGGCTTGTAGCATGATCTCGCTGTAGCGCGCCGGTAGTCGCTGCCCCACGAGCCAGCCGATGCCACTGCCGATCGCGATCGCGAGGACATTCATCAAGGTACCGAAGCCGACCATAGAGAGTGATGCTAGTGCGCTGCTCTTTGAGTATCGGTGATCTCGTTGACGGC
>CAZAGN010000009.1:41668-54025 GCA_964484905.1 uncultured bacterium
CTGCCGCTGATTCCTTTGCGCGATACCGTTGTCTTTCCGCACTTGGTGGTACCGCTGTTAATTGGCCGATCGCGATCGTTGAGTGCCCTCGAAGCGGCGGTGAGTGAGCACTCGCAACAAGTTATTGTGGTTGCCCAAAAAGACAGCGATCAAGAAGATCCCCTCAGTAAGCACCTTTACCGGGTCGGTACGCGGGTTCAGATTCATCAGGTGATGCGCCTCCCCGATCAATCGGTTAAGGCCCTGGTTGAAGGGGTAGAGCGGGTCAAGCTGAGCCGGATTACGACGCGGCAACCTCACTTTATGGTCACGGTTGCGCCGATTGCCACCCGGTTGCCGGTGGATGATGCGGTGGCTGTTGTCCATAGTGAGATGATTCTTGAGAGCTTTGCCCGCTTTGTCAGTGGCCATCCCAAAATTCCCGAAACGGCCTGTGCGGCCGCCCAAGATATTGGTGATCCTGAACACCTGATTGATCTTGTGGCCTCGTTTTTACCCCTCAGCCCCACCGAAAAGCAAGATCTGCTCGCGATCGCGAACCTGGAAAAACGCTTTCTCTTCGTTCAATGCCTATTGCAGCAAAACCTGCACCGTCGCGACATTGAGCAAGACATTCACAATAAAGTGCGCGACACCCTCGAGAGCAATCAAAAAGAGTACTACCTGCGTGAGCAGCTGCGGGTGATTCAGACCGAGCTGGGCGAAGACCTGAACGAAGTCGCGGAACTGCGCCAACAACTCGAACGGGTTAAGCTTGAGCCCACTCACTGGGCCAAAGTTGACCGCGAGCTGCAACGCCTGGAGAAAATGCCACCCCTGACCAGCGAAGGAGCGGTCATACGCAACTATCTGGAGTGGCTGGCGGCCTTGCCCTGGCAGCAGCTTGATCCTGAAGCCTTTGATCTAGCCCAAGCTGAGCAGATCCTTGATCAGGATCATTACGGCCTTGAGAAAGTCAAAGAGCGCATCCTCGAGTTTCTGGCGGTGCGTCAGTTGCTGGCCACCCAAGCCGAGCGCCGTAACCCACCGGCTGTACTGTGTCTGGTCGGGCCACCCGGTGTTGGCAAAACCAGTCTGGCGCAGTCGATCGCGAGAAGTCTGGGTCGCAAGCTGGTGCGCGTCAGTCTTGGCGGCGTCCATGATGAGTCGGAAATTCGCGGTCATCGCCGTACCTATGTTGGGGCGATGCCGGGGCGGGTGCTCCAAGCCCTGCGCGATGTTGGCACCCGTAACCCCGTAATGCTCCTCGATGAGATTGATAAGCTCGGTGCGTCCTTCCAGGGTGATCCTTCAGCGGCGTTGCTCGAAGTGCTCGATCCTGAGCAGAACAGCCGTTTCTGCGACCACTACATTGATATTCCTTTCGACCTCAGTCAAGTGTTCTTTGTCTGCACGGCCAATACCGACGACACGATTCCCACACCCCTGCTGGATCGGATGGAGGTGGTACGTCTGGGTGGCTATACGGAAAGCGAAAAGGTCGCGATCGCGAGACGCTATCTCATTCCCAAGCAAATCCGCCAAAATGGCCTCCAAACCAGCGCCCTCGACTTGCAAGCCTCAGCCCTCCAGCGCTTGATTCGCGAATACACCCGTGAAGCCGGTGTACGTAGCCTGGAGCGCACCGTTGGTTCCTTGTGTCGCAAAGTCGCCCGCCAAGTGCTTAAAGATAACGGCAGCCATAATGGCGAGCCCAACAGCAAATCCCTGCGGATCACGGCTCGCAACGTCGAGAAATTTTTGGGGAATCCGCCCTTTTTGCCCGATGCACCCAACACCCAAAGTCAGATTGGTATCTGCACCGGCCTGGCTTGGACACCCTACGGCGGCTGTACTCTACCGATCGAAGTCAACATCATGCCCGGCAAAGGCAAGCTTCAGCTTACGGGCACCCTCGGCGATGTCATGAAAGAATCGGCCCAAGCCGCCTTTAGCTACATCCGGGCTCACCGTGAAGAGCTGCATATCCCCAGTAGCTTCCCCGATCAGGTTGATGTTCATGTGCATATTCCTGATGGCGCCACACCCAAAGATGGCCCCTCAGCCGGGATTGCCATGGCAACCGCCCTTGTGTCAGCCCTCACGGGGCGGGCAGTAAAGCACGATGTCGCCATGACCGGCGAAATTACCCTGCGTGGTCGGGTGCTCGCGATCGGTGGCCTCAAGGAAAAAACCCTCGCGGCCAGCCAAATGGGCATCAAGCAGGTACTGTTTCCTCGCAGCAACCTCAAGGATCTCAGCACTGTGCCCGATGAGGTAAAACGCAACGTCGAACTGATTCCGGTATCGTTCTTGGCCGAGGTCTTGGCAGTTGCCCTCGAAGGCGAGCGGCCCGCACTACCGTTACTGTGGGCAATGAGCGATAAGCACCCTGCCCCCCATCCGCAGTTGTAGGGTTAGCTGTGGTCTCAGGGAGCATCGGTCAACGAGTCGCCACCCAGCCCAAACAGCGACGATACTCAAGATCAATAGCCAATCCTGTCGTATCGCCACAAGCGCCCTATGATCACACGCATCGGCCTAGTCATTGTCGCTATACTCCTCACCCTCTGCTTCCATGCCACCCAGGTGTTTGCCATGCCCGTCGTCGAAGTCCTCCGTTTTCGCATTCCGGTTGCCGAGCAAGCGACCTTTTTCGACCTCGATGCCGCTGTCTGGGGGCAGGCCCTCAAGCAGCAACCTGGTTATCTAGGCCGTACCCTCTGGCACTCGCCCACAGAACCCGATGTTGTGCAGATCAATATCACCTGGGAAACACGCGAGCTATGGAAAGCCTTTCCAGAAGCCAAACTGGCGGATTTGGATGCCCAAATGGGACATTTTGCCGATACCCTCGAACAGGTCAGTGAATACGAAGTGATTGCAAGCGAAATTCCCTAAGTCCACGAAGCCAAAGGACATCATTCAAGACCGATCACAGCGTTTTTGTAAATTAATGCCTCTTTAATAGTTTGTCGGCTACTATCAACTGTGAGGAGTATGTAAAGACAATGCTATTGCGTATCTGCCTACTATCGCTGGCTTGGGGAAGCTGCTGGATGCTGCCGGCGAGTGCCTTTGGTGAGCCGCGCATTGTCCCGAATTTTCGCTTCGGCTTTCAAAATGATTATTTTGACCAATATCCTTCGGCCCTAGTTGTGCGCGTCCTCAGTGGCAATCGTTTGATTGTGCAGGTTGAGGGGGAGCCAGAACTACGCATCATTCGCCTTGCCGGGATCGAAGCCCTCAGTGAAGTGGCACCTGAATTTGATAACGCCGCGATTGAGTATCTTCAAAGTCAGATTCAATATCGCACCGTCAAGCTCGAAGGTGATTTGTTCCAGCGTCGCCCCGATGGCACAGGCTCCGTCGAAGCCTATGTGTGGCTTGAAGGGCAGCAACTCAACGAAGCACTAGTCCGTGATGGCCTCGCGATCGTCGAGCGCTACACCCACAACCTGCGTCGTGACAACACCCTACGGGGTATTCAGGCCGAAGCGCAGCGCCGTGGCTCAGGGGTTTGGGGTAGCAGCATTCAGCTACGCACAGAGACGCAACTTCTGGAGATGCCGAACTAGCAGCTTAGGTGTCACGCATGCCTAAGCCTGTGTGAGCTGTTCAAGCTTTACCAAAATCGTATTCTCTGCACGAACAGCACAAATTGAGTAAGCCCTGACGACGCTCGACTAGCGACGACTGGTTGGTGGCGATTGATCGGCAATACCTGAGCAGCGTCACTTCAAAAAAAATTTTGCTATCTACGAGGCTGATTCTTCGGGGGTGGGTGCCACTGTCGCTAGGGCTTTGCGGGCAATGCGCGTCACGTAAACCGTTACGGCTACCGTTGCGATAAAGCCAATAATCCGAATCGTCCAAATCACTGCCGCATTGGTGGGTTGCTCACTGCTGCCGATCATCGCTAAATCACCTGCCAACGAGCCCAGATAGACGTACATCAGAGTACCCGGCAGAATGCCCGTTGTGCCGACAACGTAATCACTGAGCGAAACCGGCGTCAAACCGAGAGCGTAATTCAAGACGTTAAACGGAAAGGCGGGTGATAGACGAATCAAAAAGATAATCTTGCGGCCTTCACGACCAATAGCTTCGTTGATTGCTTCAAAGCGAGCGTTACCGGCAATTAATTTGGCAACCCGTTCGCGGGCGACAAAGCGACCAATGACAAAAGCTGCCGTTGCCCCCAACATCGCGCCCATAAAAACCAACAGTGTGCCCTGAAATACACCAAAAATGACGCCAGCACTTAACGTCACAATCGAGGCGGGTAAAAACGCCACCGTCACAACAATGTAAAGACCAATAAAGGCCAGTGAACCCCAGATTCCTAGCGCCTCAACCCAGCCGAGGGCGTCTTGTAGCAAACCTTGTCCCCCTGATTGAGCAACAGCCGGAAAAGCTAGCATCATGGCGATCTCGGTACCCACAAAACTAAACACGAGCCACCGCCACCATCGCATAATGTCCCTGTCGTGCATCTGCCAACACTATAAAGGCTGAGATGCGTATTGGCTGTGATTTAGAGGGATGCGGCGCGAGTGACCCACGTTAGGATTGATGTGCAAATTCGCGCTTAGCGGCGAGGTTAGGGCATGGCAACCAACCCATTACCTTGGTGGCGTTTGGCGCTCCCCTTGGGCGTGCAAGTTGGTCTAGTCCTTTTGGTACCACTGCCCCATGCCCTGATTCGGGCTCAGGGCACTACGGTTTATCTAGCGACCGCTCCTGTTGACCCCTACGATTTACTGCGGGGTCGCTATATTAACCTGGGCTATGAACTTGAGGATCCAAGCCTTTTAGAGACATTACCTGGCTGGGAAGAAAGCCAGGATGCCGACACGGTGTTTATTACCATCACGGGTGACCCCGACAGTCGTGCCGCCTGGGAAGCGGTGCGGATTGATGCTGAGCCACCAGTAACCCTGAGTGTAAATGAGCGACTGATTCAAGCCCGCAATATGGGCTGGCGTTTTTCGCTAGATCTCAGTGAATACTACATTCCTGAGGCGATTGGTGATGCCCTCGAAACAGATATGGTTGCCCATCCGGAAGCGGTTTTGGTTGAGGCCAAGGTGGATGCGCGGGGTAATAGCGTTTTGACGACTATGTGGATTCAGGATCGTCGCTATTAGATGCCGTTTTAGATTCATAGTTACTGAGTGCAGCCATTAGGTGCCGTGATGCTGCTTGAGATTTTGCAGCCCCTGCTGATTGGGGTGGCGGTCGGCGTGGGCTGGTTTTTAGGGTCGGTGGGCTGGGTGCAGGTGGTTGCACCGATCGCGATCTTGCCTTGCCTCATGCTGCTGTTGGTGACGGTTTTTTTGCAGGTGCCGTTGCGGGCGATCGCGAGGTTGCAGCGTGCGGTAACGGTGGCGAGTGTCGCGATTAACTTTATTTGGACGCCGGTTTTAGCTTGGGTGCTGGGGGCCGTATTTTTGCCTGAGGTGGCACTCCGAATCGGCTTTTTGATGCTGCTGGTTACGCCGTGTACCGATTGGTATTTGGTGTTTACGGGGATTGCTGGCGGCAATGTTGGCCTCAGTACAGCCCTGCTGCCTCTGAATTTGGGGCTGCAATTGCTTTTGCTGCCGCTGTATTTGTGGTTGTTGGCGGGTTCGCTGTTGCCGATCCCCTTGGCTGTGTTGTTAGAAAGCATTGCTTATGTATTTGTGATACCGCTTGGCCTGGCTCAAGGACTGCGATGGGGTAGACGTTCAGCATCGCTAGCACCGTTTGTGGTCTGGGTAGAGCACCACCTGCAGCCGTTGCAACTAGGGCTGCTGTGTCTCGCGATCGCGAGTCTTTTTGCGAGCGAGGGACGTACCGCGCAACCTTGGGTGATCGCGCAGTTGTTGCCGCCGCTGCTGCTGTTCTTTAGCCTTAATTTGGGGCTGGCCTGGGGCGTCAGTCGTTGGCTGGGCAGTAGCTATGCCGATTGGGTATCACTCAGCTATGTGGTGCTGGCGCGTAATTCGCCTGTGGCTCTTGCCATGGTCTCCGACCGGCCTTCGGCCATCGCGATCGTTGCTTTTCCTGATCTGCCGCAGCTACCGCTCGTACTTGTTGTTGGCCCCCTGATTGAACTGCCGGTGCTGGCTCTGTTAACGCAGGGATTTCGGCGCTTTCAAGCTGTGCCTAACCCCTAAGGGCGGCGAGGGCGTGCGTTATCCTGAAATTACGAATGATTGCATCCTATGACCCTCGCCTTACCGAATACTCAGCTTCCTCAGACAGCCGCAACCACATTTGATCTGGTGATTGTGGGCGGTGGTATGGTCGGGGCAACCCTCGCGGCAGCTTTAGGACATACGGCTTGGCGAGTTGCCCTCGTTGATGGCCGTAACCCCTTACTGGGGGCTGATGGTCGGGCCAGTGCCTTAGCCTTGGGGACGGTGCGCCTGTTCCAAAAATTGGGCGTCTGGTCGGCGATCTCAGATGCCGCACCGATGCACCAGATTCGGGTTTCTGATGGTGATTGGGACTATGCCGTACGGCTGGCCCATACCGATATTGATGTCGAAGCCCTGGGCTATGTTGTGCCGAACCAAAGCACCCTCAGCGCCCTCTATGCTTACCTTGAAAGCTGTCCTAACGTTAGCCGCCTGAGTGAAACACCCGTTGAGGCGGTAGAACAGCATGGCGATGGTGTGACCCTGACAACATCTGTGGGGAGCCTGCGTGCGGCGGCTTTGATTGCTGCCGATGGTGCCCGATCGCGACTGCGGGAGCACTGTGCGATTCCTTTTGTGCGCTGGGGCTATGGCCAAAGCTGCATCGTTAGTACCGTAACCACCGAAAAACCCCACCACAACACAGCCTACGAGCGCTTCCAGCCCAGTGGCCCCTTTGCGATTTTGCCCCAAGCCAACCCCTATCGCTGCTGTGTTGTCTGGACGGTGCGTAATCGCAATGGCCGAAGGCCGGTCGGAGACCATCGCGACTCTCTCATGGCTCTCGATGATGCCAACTTTATCGCCGCTATTCAGCCCGTTTTTGGTCACCACCTCGGCGCAATTACGGCGGTTACCCCCCGTGCGAGCTATCAACCGCAGCGCCTCCACTGCAATCGCTATGTCGAAGGGCGGATTGCCCTTGTTGGTGATGCAGCCCATACAACCCACCCCCTCGGCGGTCAGGGCGTTAATTTGGGGATGCGCGATGCTGCGGCCCTAGCGAGCCTGCTGCGTAGCCAAACACCCGAGACGGTCGATTGGCGCACAACGCTCAAACGCTACCAAAACCTACGCCAGTTTGATAATCGCCGGGTGCTGTGGGCAACCGATATTGCTAACCGTGCTTTCTCTAATCGAATTTGGCCGCTGCTCTGGGCCCGGCGGGCTAGCTTTGGCGTGTTGAACCACCTTGGCCCCCTCAAGCGGCTGATTATGCGTCATGCCATGGGCCTGCATTGCGAGTACCCCCTCGATCGCGACCGGTAATGATCACAGCCGGTAATCCTCAGATCGTTTTAGCAAAAGCAGGCGCACTCTGCTAACAGACTCTGACGTCAATTGCTTCAAGAAATTTTACAAAGTGCAGCCAGTCTGCCAATCGCTCCCTAGTATGGGCTGCTAAGGATCACTACTTAGCGCTGTTGCGGGGTTTGGCTATGGATTACCACTTTGATATTTTGGGTGTGACTTCAATCCTTGAGGTACTGCAAACACCTGCCCCTGGCGAATCTAAGGCATATCTCACAAGCCCAGAATGCAGCCTAGATCGGGTCTTGGCTTCGCTGACGGATGTGACCCAAAAGCACGCTTGGGATTACGATGCCTTGGCTCAAATTGTAATTAACTACTGGCTACGGCAGGCAGAGGCCGTTCAGCGTTGGCAGCAGCGCTTGCTGCACTTGGGTCAGGAAGGGGTACTGGTGGCGCGGGTGACCCATGTACCCAGCTTGCGCGAGGAACTGGAGCAGATGCTGCGGCTGTGACCCTGTAATTCGGAAGTGGGTAGGCTGGGTAGCACGACGAATCGGTATTCAGTTTTGCCCAAGCGAATCATTGGCCTGACGGGGGGGATTGCGACCGGAAAATCAACCGTGGCCCAGATTTTGGCCGACTGGGGCTGGCCCGTGTGTGATGCTGACCAGCTTGCCCGCGCGGCGGTAGCGCCGGGTAGTGAGATTTTGGGACGAATTCGCGATCGCTATGGGGCGGCCATACTGACCGAAACCGGCGAGCTGAACCGTAAAGCCCTGGCTGCAATTGTTTTTGAGGCCTCTGACGAGCGGCAGTGGCTAGAGGCGCAGATTCATCCCTATGTCCGCTCGCGACTGCACGACTTTTGTACGCAACACGCGCAGGCTGTGCTGGTTGTCCCCCTTTTATTTGAAGCTGAGATGACTGATCTCGTGACGGAGATTTGGGTCGTGGCTTCGCAGCAGCAGCACGAGCGCCTGATCGCCCGCGATCGCCTGACCCGGGCGGCCGCGCAAGCACGGATTGCCGCTCAATGGCCCATCGCCCAAAAAGTGGCCCGCGCTGATGTCGTGCTCGATAACAGCGGTAGTGTTGCGGAGCTTGTTACACAGCTTGAGCAGCCGAAACTTGGCGCTAGACTACAGTGAAGAACGCCTTTCGCACTGGAGCGCCGCCATGCCCCGCAGCATGAAAAACGATAATTTTATCGACAAAAGCTTTACGGTCATGGCCGACATGATTCTGAAATTTATGCCAGGCGTCAGCCAAAGTCAAAAGACAGCGTTTGCCTATTACCGCGAAGGTATGACTGCGCAGTCGGATGGTGATTACGCTGAAGCGATGCAGAACTACGAAGAGGCCCTCACCCTCGAAGATAACCCCGTTGATCGTGGCTATATCTACTACAACATGGGCCTCATCCACCAAAGCAACGGTCAGCTTGACGAAGCCCTCGAGTGCTACGAGGAAGCCGTTAGCCTCAACCCCCAAAACTCTTCACCGCTGAATAATATTGCTGTGCTCTGGCACTACCGAGGCGATCAGGCCAAAGAAGAAGGAGACGATGCCAAGGCTGAAGAGTATTTTGACCGCGCCGCCCAGTATTGGGTACGGGCGGTTCGGATCGCGCCATCAAACTATATCGAAGCGCAAAACTGGCTGAAGAATACAGGCCGGAGTAACATCGACCTTTATTAGACCCTAGCGAAGATTCGGCTCGCGCTAAACGCCAGCCTGAGACCAGCCAGGGTACAATACCTTCGCCGTAGTTCGGATGTCTCAGGGATGCGTGTTGCCTTATTTACAGAGACATTCTTACCCAAAATCGACGGCATTGTCACGCGGCTGTGTCATACCATTCGCCACCTAACCGCCCACGGCAATCAGGTGATGGTGATTGCACCGCAGGGGGCACCGCGCCGTTTTGCCCAAGCGCGGGTCTATGGGATGCCAGGCTTTCCGTTGCCTTTGTATCCCGAGTTGACCCTAGCCACACCGGGGCCGTTGATTGGGCGGGTGTTGCGCCGCTTTAAGCCCGAAATTATTCATGTCGTCAATCCGGCGGTGTTGGGGCTGGGCGGTCTGTACTACAGCCAAACCATGCAGATTCCTCTGGTGGCGTCGTACCATACCCACCTGCCGAAATATCTCCAACACTACGGCCTGGGCTCGCTGGAAGGGGTGCTCTGGACGCTGCTGAAGTGGGGTCACAACCAAGCGCGAATTAATCTCTGTACGTCCTCGGCGATGGTCGAGGAGTTAGGCTCTCACGGAATTGAGCGGCTGGCGCTCTGGCAGCGGGGTGTTGATACAGAGCTGTTCCACCCCAGTGCGGCCTCGCCGGAGATGCGATCGCGACTGAGTGCCGGTGAGGTGGATCGGCCCCTGTTGCTGTATGTGGGTCGCCTTTCTGCCGAAAAAGAGGTGGCGCGGATTCGGGTCTTGCTGGATGAAATTCCGACCACCCGCCTCGCGATCGTTGGTGATGGCCCGGCCCGTGCGGACTTAGAGCAGCATTTTGCCGGTCGTGATGTTGTCTTTACGGGCTATCTCAAGGGGCAAGAGTTGGCCTCGGCCTTTGCGTCGGCCGATTTGTTTGTCTTTCCCTCACGTACCGAAACCCTGGGGCTGGTGTTGCTCGAGGCGATGGCGGCCGGCTGTGCGGCGATTGCGCCCCGCTCGGGTGGGATTACCGATGTCATTACGGCGGGCGTTAATGGGTCGTTGTTTACGCCCGATTCTGACCGTGACTTTATCCAGGCTGCCAAGGTATTGCTCGAGGATCCGGCGCAGATGCAGGGGCTACGCCAAGGGGCGCGGCGTGAAGCTGAGCGCTGGGGCTGGGAGGCCGCCACGCAACAACTGGAGGCCTATTATCAACAGGTGCATCAGAATGCCCTTGTTTCGGTCTAGCTGTCCCGCAAGCTTGTAGTCTAAAAAGGCAAAGATCAGGATCACTATGGGTGATTTGCTCCCTCTGGATATGGCGCGGCAAGACTGGCTCGTGCAGCAAATCCGGCAGGTTTTTGCCCGTTGGGGCTATCACGGTATTTTGACGCCGACCCTCGAGCCGATCGCGAGCTTTACGGCGGAAGGTACGGTCGAGCCTGAGGCTGTGTTGCAAGTTCGCGATCGGCAGGGTGTGTTGTTGGGCCTCCGACCCGAACTCACGGCCTCAATTGCTCGCCTGGCGATGACCCGTCTGGCGGATAGTCCGCGCCCCCAGCGCCTGTGCTATGTCGCCAGTGTCTATCGCAACCTGCAACGCGCCCAGGAGTTTTTGCAAGGTGGCGTCGAGCTTATTGGGGCTAGTGGCTGGCTTGCCGATGCTGAGGTGTTGCTGATCATTGCCGACTGTATGCGGGCACTGGGGCTGAGTGATTGGTCGCTGATTATGGGCGATGTTGGCATCAGCCAGGCCCTGCTGAGTGGTCTGACGCCCTCCGTGCAGCCCTTGGTGCGCCAGGCAATTCGCAATCTTGATCGAGTTGGCCTGGAGACCGCAAAGCTGAGCGATCGCGATCGGCACCTGGCCCTGCAAATGCTGGATCTGCGCGGTGAGCCTGCCGCAATTCTCAGCACCCTCAGCCAGTTTTCCCTGCCACCGCAACAACAGGCCCGTCTGAGCGATCTCAAATCTCTGGCGGCAGTGTTGGCCGAGCACGCCATTCCGGTCATTCTCGATCTCAGTCTTTGGCCCACCTTTGCCTACTACAGCGGCATTGTCTTTGAAATAACGGCTGCGGCTACGGCCATTGGTCAGGGCGGACGCTACGATCACTTGCTGCATCTGTACAACCCCAGCCATCCCGAGCCCGCTGGCATTGGCTTTTCTCTCAATCTCGATCAAATCGAGCGCCTGCTGCCGATTCTCGCCCAACCCACCCCCAGCGACCGCCTTGTTGTACCAACAACGCCTGCGGCTATTTCCGCCAGTCTGGCTCTCGCTCAGCAATGGCGGCAAGAGGGGCTGCGCGTCGAGCTAGAACTAAGCCAGAAAAGCCCCGAGCAAATTACAAGCCCGACCGCCCTCGCGATCGCCTGGGTTCAGAGCGATGGCAGCTATCACCTCACGCAGTAACCCTATCTAGTACCCCCATGCAAACCATTACCTTTGCCCTTGCTAAAGGCGAACTTCTCAAAGCCGCCATCGAACTCCTAACCCCACTGGGCATCGATTTCAGTCAGTTTCTCGACCCAGCTAACCGCCTACTTCGCATTACCTCACCTACCAGCCCTGACGGCTATCAGTACGCAGCCCTCCTCGTCCGCAACAGTGACGTGCCAGTCTATGTCGAATACGGCCAAGCCCAACTCGGCATCGTTGGCTATGACGTCGTTCGCGAAAAGTCCCCCCAAGTAGCCCACCTCGTCGATCTCAAATTTGGTGCCTGCCGCCTCTCTGTTGCCGTCACTACCGCCAGTGGCTATCAGCGGGCGCTCGATCTGCCGCCCCATGCCCGTGTGGCCTCCAAATTTGTCCACTGTGCCGCTGCTTACTTCGAAGAACTTGATCTTCCCGTCGAGGTCATTCCTCTTTATGGCTCAGTCGAACTCGCCCCGATTACCGGCATGGCCGAAGCAATTGTCGACCTGGTTGCGACCGGACGCACCCTCAAAGACAACGGCCTCATCGAGCTTGATTGCCTTTTTCACAGCACCGCTCGCCTCATTGCGCATCCCCTCAGTTACCGCACCCGCCACCTCGGTTCTGTTGTGCAGCAAATCCGTGAAGCCGTTGCCAACCGAAGCTTAGTCAACCTACGTCCCTGATCGTTAGACTGGACGTTGGCCATTGATCTCTTATTCGTGCAGAGGTGCTGATGCTTGCCCTCAACTTTGAGCCTGTAATCGACCTAACCGACGCGCAGTTCTACACTCTCTGCCGCGCTAATCCTGATGTCAAATTTGAACGTAACGCTGATGGAAAAGTAGT
>CAZAGN010000010.1:0-30798 GCA_964484905.1 uncultured bacterium
AGCTTGTTCAGGCGATTGTTACGGGCAATACCCGCGCCCTCAGTCTGACGCCCGGAGTCGGCCAAAAAACAGCCCAGCGGCTTGTCCTCGAACTTAAATCACGCCTCGCCGATTGGCGTACCAGCAGCAGCCTCAGCCACCAAACACCCCTGACTGCCGATGTCGAGCTGGCCTTGCTAGCCTTGGGTTACAGCGCCGCAGATGTGGCCGCCGCCTTGCAAGCCATCCAGCCCGAAGGCGACCAAACCGAAGACTGGCTGCGCAGCGCCATCGCCTACCTCAGTCTCTAAGTGTTGTCTTTCCGAGTTGATTCATAATCAGCCCCTTCCGTGCGGCACGTTCAGCTTCGACCTCTTCTAGCCACTGCTTTAGAAAAAGCGATAGGTTCACAACTGAGATCCCTATACTTGTTTGCGTTCAGCTTTCACTTTTCCGAGCCAGCATCTCGGCCACAAGTGGCTCTGGCAGACCGAGACGTTGGGCAATATCCACAGCCGATAGTCCCAGCTCAGCCAAAATCGGCACCGTTTCCAGCTTGCCCAATTGGATCCCTTCCTGTTTACCCAGCTGGATTCCCCTTTGCTCTCCAATCTGGATCCCTTCTTGCTTACCCTCGTTCAGGGTCTCTTCCTTCCATTTCAGATACGCGGGCGACAAGTTCATAATCAGATCCCTTTCTTGTTCACGTTCAGCTTCTGTCTTTTCATCTAGCATAATCTTCCAATTCCCTAGCAGCTCCAGTACCCGGCTCCGACTAGGATCCCCTGAGGGCAGCTCAACCACCTCGCCAATTGCTCGCTTTTGAAAGCCGTCTCGACCTAAAAGCCGGATCCATAATGTTTCACGGGTACGTGGCAGCTGATGAATCACAATAATTGCGGTATTCAAGCCTGCTGCCAGGCGATAAATCCCGGCCTCACCCACAGCACCAAAAAGATTCAGGATCCGCTCTGATGCAGTCGGCGTCAGGATCCAGAGGTAGGGGATAATCTCAGTTTTCTGCCTTTTTTGTTTAGCCCGCACCATCAAGGCTTTGAGCAGGCAAGTCTGAATTTCTGTTTCAGCCACCGAATTACGAAATGGCTCGATCAAACAAGGTATCCGAGCCATTTCTCCCAAGAGGCCCAACTCACTCGGATCCTGGGTCGGTTCAAAATAGAGATCAGCAAAACGGGGCTCATCGCTGACTTCGAGATTAGTCACCGCCCTACCATAGGGTTCTAAAAACTCGCTGAGCAGGCTTTTGGCAAATTGATCATGGAGCGCCACAACAGGTCCTGACATCAAATCTCGGTGTATCCAATCCTAATCTGCCTTGCCCTAGGCTCACACTGGTCTCAACACCACCACTACTGCCCATCACGCCAAAGCCCATGATTTGGATCCTGAACATGCCGCAAGTACTAACCCATATTGCTGGCGATAACTGCATTCAGGCATACCAAAGCAAAGCAGATCGCCCTGATATACTGCCTGTAACGCAAGCGCTGGCTAGACGATGATCAATCTGCCCTCCACCAATACCTCCAGCAAAACAGACGGTCTCGAGCCGAGTTTGCACCTAATTGAGGGGCTTTGGGAAACAGCGCTGCGACAAGAGTGTGGCCAAGAATTTGTCGATTTGCTTCAAAAACTGCGCGCCATGTGTGAGGAGGGCAATCCCCTTGAAGCTGACCTGTTGGCCATTATCGAAGAGCTCGACCTACCCGATGCGATTCAGGCCGCCCGCGCCTTCGCCCTCTTTTTTCAACTCATCAACATTGTCGAGCAGCAGTATGCCCCCGGCAGCCAAGGGCGAGAATTTAACACGATCAAGCAAGACCAACTCTCCGCCCTCTTTCCTTACCTCAAAAGTCAGCAGGTCTCAGGCGAGCAACTCCAATCGCTCCTCAACAGCCTTGATGTTCGCCTTGTCTTTACGGCTCACCCCACCGAGATTGTGCGCCACACCATCCGTGCCAAGCAGCGTACCTTGTCGGCATTATTGACCGACCTTGATCGCCTCAAAGGTACCAACGACCCCGAGTACGACATTATCAGCCAGCAAATTAGAGAAGAGATCCTGCTTTGGTGGCACACCGACGAGCTGCATCAGTTCAAGCCGACCGTCATTGATGAGGTCGATTTCACACTCCACTACTTCGAAGAAGTGATCTTTAAGGCTGTGCCCCGCCTCTACGAAAATCTCCTCAGCCAACTCGATCACACCTATCCCGAAGTTCAGCCACCACGGGGTAACTTCTGTAGTTTTGGCTCCTGGGTAGGGGCTGATCGCGACGGCAATCCTTCCGTTACGGCCTCAGTAACCTGGGCAACCGCCTGCTATCAGCGCAACTTGGTGCTGAGCAAATATATCGAATCTGTCAAAAACCTCATTCGTACCCTCAGTGTCTCGCTGCATTGGGGCGATGTCGAATCGGCCCTGCTGGATACCCTCGACCAAGACCAAGCCCTGTTTCCTGAGGTCTACGAAACCTTCTCCTTGCGCTATCGCCAGGAGCCCTACCGCCTCAAGCTCAGCTATGTGCTGCGCAAGCTCGAGCAAACCCAAACCCGCAACCAAGAGCTACGGGCGGCGATCTCGCCTCAATTGGTGCCCCATAACGGCGGCTATGTTGATGCAGCCGCCTTCCTCGTCGATTTGCACCTCATTCAAGCCAGTCTGCGCGCCAGTCGCATTCCGTGCCGCCCCCTCGATCACCTGATTGCCCAGGTCGAACTCTTTGGCTTTCACCTCGCTTGTCTGGATATTCGTCAAGACAGTAGTGTTCATGAGGCTGCCCTCAGCGAAATTTTTGACTATTTGCGTATCCTCGAAGGCCACAGCTATACCGACCTCTCCGAAGACGCTAAAACGGCCCTCTTGGTGCAGGAACTCAAAACCCGCCGCCCCCTCGTACCAGCGGCCTCGCCCCTCTCGGCGCAAACCCAAGAAGTGCTGGCGACCTTCGAGATTATTCGCCGGGTTCAGGCGGAGTTTGGCGTAGCTATGTGCCAAACCTACATCATCAGCATGAGCCGCTGTGTCAGCGATTTGCTGGAGGTATTGCTGCTGGCCAAGGAAGCCGGTTTGTACGACCCCATCGAAGGCAAGGGAACCCTGGCGGTGATTCCGTTGTTTGAAACGGTGGACGATCTCAAGCGCGCCCCTAGTGTAATGACCGAGATGTTTGCGCTACCTTTTTATCGCACCTATCTCGCCCACCAGAATGATCTGCAAGAGGTGATGCTGGGCTACTCCGATAGCAACAAAGATTCCGGCTTCTTGAGCAGTAACTGGGAAATCTATAAAGCGCAGCTGGCGCTGCAACAAGTTGCCGAAGTGGATGGCATATCTTTGCGCCTCTTTCATGGTCGGGGTGGCTCGGTCGGTCGGGGGGGTGGCCCTGCCTACGAAGCGATCTTGGCGCAACCAGGGCGAAGTATTGGTGGCCGCATCAAAATCACCGAACAGGGCGAGGTTTTGGCCTCGAAGTATTCGCTGGTCAATGCCGCTGTCTATAACCTTGAGACCGTTGCCTGTGCTGTCATTCAGGCCAGCTTGCTACGTACCCATCCAGAAGATGGTCACGAGTGGTTTGCCCTGATCGAAAGTCTGGCCGGGCAGGCCCGCCAAACCTACCGTAACTTGGTCTACGAACAAGACGGGTTCATCGACTTCTATCACGAGGTCACGCCAATTCAAGAAATTAGTCAGTTGCAAATCAGCTCGCGGCCTTCGCGTCGGGCCGGCAATCGCAGCCTCAGTGGTTTGCGGGCGATTCCGTGGGTCTTTAGCTGGACGCAAAGCCGCTTTTTGTTGCCGTCGTGGTATGGCGTCGGGACAGCCCTCGAAGCCTATGTGCAGCAAGCCCCTGAGGCCAATCTGGCGGTGTTGCAGCGGATGTATCGCGAATGGCCGTTTTTCAAGACGGTGATCGCCAAGGTCGAGATGACCCTCGCAAAGGTCGATATGCGCATCGCGCACCACTATGTGGTGGAGCTGTCGCTGGATGAGCACCGCGAGCGGGCGCTGGAGCTGTTTGCGCAAATTGAAGCCGAAATGCTGCGGACCAAGCGCTTGGTGTTGCTGATTGCCGAACAAGCGGAATTGCTGGAGCATGACCCGCTCTTGCAGCGCTCGATTAAGTTGCGTAGCAGCAGCATTATGCCCCTGGGCTTTATTCAGGTGTCGCTGCTCAAGCGCCTGCGGGAGCACCAAGAGGCAACCGGTTTCTCGCGATCGCGACATAGTCGGGCTGAGCTCCTGCGGGGGGCCCTGCTGACCATCAACGGAATTGCCGCAGGCATGCGCAATACGGGCTAGACTATGGCCGGTGGTGTGGGGTTCGCACATGCAAAAGGTCTTGATTGCGGGGGTGCTACTACTGTCGTTGGCATCCCCTTCCTTGTCGGTGCGGGCTCAGGATACGCCGGTTGTTACCCCTGAGGCTGATCCCGAAGTAACGCGCCTGTTGACCGAGTATGCCCAAGCGATCGCGAACCTGCCCCCCCTACCCAACCTCCAATTCCGTCAGCAAGTGCAGGTCACGGGCGAGCAAGACTACGCCGCCACCTTGGATGTGCTCTACCGCGAAGATGGCAGTTGGCAAACCTGGCTTGCCGAAGGTGATCGGGTGCGTCTGCTCGATTCGCGGCGGGCGGCATTCTCGAGCGGCAATGACCTGCTGCAACTCTACAGCACCTATGTCGATCAGGCCGATTCGTTAATTCTGGAAGGCACTCTCCGCCTCGATGCTGCCGCCGGTAGCTATCCCGAAGCCACCGTCGAAGATGCTGTCGTTAATGACCAGACGGTGCATCATATTGTCCTTAACAACACCACTGGTCAAGTGCGAGAACTGTGGCTCGACCCCGATACCTTCCTGCCCGTGCAAGCACTCCTCCAAATTCGCGATCGGTGGGGTAATGCCTTTGCGCTCGTGCAATATGCCGCCTTTGAAGACCTCTGGTTGCCGCAGCGCCTGGATATCAACCTTGCCTATGGCTTCTGGACAATGCAGGGACTGCGGCGGCGCACCTTCCAGGGTGAGCTAGCCATCCGCCACGACTATCAAAACTACCTCCGTCTCGATAGCGTTCCCTTCGGCTCTGCCCCGCTCAGCTTCGACCCCCAACGCCCGCCGACGGGTGTTGAACCGGCTGCCCTCGCAACTACCGAAGTGGGTGAAATTAACCAAATCGGTCTTGATGCCGACGGCAACCTTCAATTTGATGTCGGCTTGCGGGGCTCTGGTACTACCTCCCCTCTCGAACAACGGATCAACGCCTTTAATGCGGCCCGGCCTGGCTTCCGTAATGCCCTCACTCAGTTCGATACCCTCGTCAACCTCCGTTGGGGCGTCGCCACTTTACCTGTATATCTGCTGCGCTTCGATGCCGGTACGTCGCTGCTACCCTTTGAGGCTGGCAATACCGAGGCAGAAGGTGAGGGGCTAAACCGGATCAATCCTTTCGACCCAACCGATGCGCGCCAGCCGTTCTTGCAGTTGTATCAAATTGAGTTTTAGGGAGTTTACTTTAAAGCGAGCGCGTTCGTGAGTTATGCTACCTGGTTGGCTTACAGGCTTGTGAGCCACGCACTGTTGCTAATCTGCGCTATGGTTTGCCGCTATCGTGATAACTTCTCTTGGCAACTCTATTGAATTAAGATAGTGACCGCGCTCAAGCACTAGCCCGGTGAAATACTACGACGTTCAGAGCAATGTGTTATCACCACGGCAGTTAAACCGACTCTGGGAAAAGGTAAACGCATCCAGTTATTTCACAACTAATAACCTCAATCGCGATTTTGTCAATACTAAGGGCTTCTCATTGGTGTTTACCCGCGAGGGGTTGCCCCAAGCCGAAAAAGAATTTCCCTTTTTCAAGTCCTACCTAGAGCGTGCCCTACAACCCGATTGCAACGCCTTCTACCTCAACCCATTGCTCCTTAGCCAAGGCTCGCGGGTTGATCCGCACATTGATCGATCTCTGCGCTCCTACTGCAAAACAATCGATCCGCCCTGGTTGGTCAGTGTTCTCTATGTCCGCTTACCCGATCTCATGGAGGGGGGTGAACTCGTGTTGAGTTTGGGCAAAAAGCAAGTGGGCAAAATCACCCCCCAAGCCAACGCCATGGTCTTGTTCCAAGGCGATTTGACTCATAGCGTGAATGCCCTCAAAACGGCTGGCCAGCGACTCAGCATTGTCTGCGAGCAGTATTCCCTCACCGACGACCAACTTGAGGAGATCCCAAGCTTTACTGTCGAATCCCGCGCCTATGCGCCGCAGCGCTCACGGTAAACTGCCGACGACGCATCAGCCTCTCTTTGCCCAACGCCGCTACAGCATCTTTGCCAAAAACTGCTGCGCGCGATCACTCTTCGGCGCCGTAAAGAACTCTGCGGGGGGCGCGTCTTCAACTAAATAACCACTGTCAAAAAAGCAGATCCGATCCGCCATCTCGCGGGCAAAGCCCATCTCGTGGGTGACAATCACCATCGTCAAACGGCTTTCGGTGACCAAGGCTTGCATGACATCCAGCACTTCCCGCACCATCTCAGGATCCAGAGCTGATGTTGGCTCGTCAAACAGCATGATCGCCGGTTCCATTGCCAGAGCCCTCGCGATCGCGACCCGCTGCTTTTGCCCCCCCGACAACCGCGCCGGATAGACATCAGCCTTATCAGCTAGGCCAACCCGTTGCAGCAGTTCTTTGCCCTGGGCTTGGGCTTGGTCTTTGCTAAGACCCTTAAGCTTGATCGGGGCATAGGTCAGATTTTGCAGCACCGTCATGTGCGGAAAGAGATTAAAGTGCTGAAACACCATCCCCACCTGCTGCCGCACCTTCATAATGTCGATGCCCGGTTGGGTAATATCAACCCCATTGAGCTGAATGCTACCCGCAGTCGCTGCTTCCAGACGGTTCAAACACCGCAAAAACGTTGATTTGCCACAGCCCGAGGGGCCAATGACCGCCACCACATCGCCCGCTGTAATTGTGGTCGAAATGCCCTTGAGCACTGCCAGCTGACCAAAGGACTTGTGTAAGTTATCGACCGCGATCGCGATCGGGCGTTCCTTCAAATTCTCAATCACTGCGCCGTAACCTCCGTTCAAACACCTGGGCAACCAGCGTCAGCCCCATCACCAACACGTAATAGATCATTCCCGCAATAATCAAGGGCTCGAAATAAATAAAACGCTCGGCCGCCACAATCTGCGCCCGCCGCAAGACATCACTGACGCCAATCACCGATACCAAGGCCGAATCCTTGAGTAGGGCAATGCTTTCGTTTACCAAGGCCGGCAATATATTTTTGAGCGCTTGCGGAAAGACAATATCGACCATCATTTGGCGGTAGGGCACTCCCAAGGCCGCCGAGGCATCCCATTGCCCGCGATCAACCCCCAAAATGCCACCTCGAATCGTCTCAGAGGTATAGGCACCCGAGTTGAGGCTAAAGGTCAATACCCCCGCCTGTAAGGGTGAAATATTAAAATTGAGAAGCTGTGGCGCCGCGAAATAGACCAGGGTCAACTGCAAAATGAGGGGCGTACCGCGAAAAATTGAGGTGTAGATATTCGAAAACCACACCAGCGGTGTCACCCGCGAAATCTTAAGCAGCGAGAGCACCGTGCCCCAAGCAAAACCAAAAATCACAGATAAAAGGGTGAACTGGAGTGTAACCAGAACCCCCCGCAAAATAAAAGGGATGCGCGGAATAATTTGATCGAAATCTAGATCCATCAACAACCCCTACAGTGTCAGATTGCGCTATTCAGCTTCAGCGCCAGGTGCAGTTTCAGCGCCAAACCACTTAACCACAAGCGCTTCAATTGTGCCGTCGGCTTGGAGTTCAGCTAAAACCGCATTAAACTCGTCCATCAGTTCAGAACCCTTAGGAAAGGCGATTGCCGAGCCCGATTCGCCTTCGCTTTCAATGACGGTAAACATCAAATCAGGGTTAGAGGCAATAAAGCCTGCGGCGACTGTGTCTTCGATAATGGCGGCATCGAGCCGGCCCGTTTTGATTTCCTGAACAATCTCACCAATGCGGTTGAGCGGCACCACCGTAATGCTCGGATCCGCTTCCTTCAGATCGTTCGCATCCCCTTCTTGGATGGAACCCAACTGGACGCCCAGGCGCAGGCCAGCCAAGTCGGCCGGGGTTGTGATGGTGCTATCGGCTTTGGCGACCAGGGTATTTTGGGCTGTGAAGTAGATGTCAGAGAAATCCGCATTCTCCAGACGCTCCGGTGTCGGTGTCATCCCGGCCATGACAAAATCGACTCGCTCTGCTTGCAGCGCCGGAATCAAGCCGTTAAAGTCCATGCCGGAAACTTCGAGTTCGAAATCAAGGCGCTCTGCTATCAGGTTGGCAATATCAATATCAAAGCCAACAATTTCCTCCGTACCGCTCGACGTATCAAAAAACTCGTAAGGCGGGTAGTCAGGTGAGGTGCCCATAACTAAGGTGCGGCTCTGGGCCCATACGGGGAAGGCAGTCAGCACAGCTAGCGCTGCCGCTGCAAATGTTTGCTTTAGCATAAGATATTGACTCAATTAGGCTTCACGATACGGCCAATGACGCTGCGCCAGACCAAAAGGTTGCCTTGTTATGTCAGCAAACCCCGATAAATTAACGGCACGTTCGGCCTAGTGTCTGACCAGGCATTTCCCTACATTGGGGGTTTCGCGTCAATGGGCATAACTCCCGAGTCCGCCTCAGTGTGGGGACGCCATCTAACGTAGTTGGTCGGTAGTTGATCGGTGGTTAATAAGGGCTTCGCCAGCGCCAAAGACACCATCAACTAAGACTATTAACGCAAGCCCATTCACCCGTCTGGCCAGCCTCAAGAGATTAAAAGATTCAGAGGTATCGCGTCTCCCTCGAGACCCTAAAGCTAAAGTGGGCGCAGTCTAGGCAAAGTGCTGCTAGGGTAACCATTGAGATAAAGCTTCCCCAAGCTGTGCCATGTCTATTTGTCGTTGCCGAGGAGCGCTATGCAAACCGTACCCACCAACACCAACACCGGGCTGTACTGCGAAGATGACCGGATCGGCTTGAGTGTTGAAACCCTAAAGTCAGCGTTTCTGGATAACCTTTTTTACATCCAAGGCAAGTTCTCCGAACTCGCGACCATGAACGACCACTACATGGCGCTGGCCTACACAATTCGCGATCGCTTGCTGCAACGTTGGGTCAATACGGCCATGACCTACACCCGCGAAGGCTCCCGCACGGTGTCATACCTCTCGGCCGAGTTTTTGATGGGGCCACACCTGGGCAACAACCTCATCAACCTCGGTATCTACGCTGAAGTTGAACAAGCGATGACCGAGCTAGGGCTTGATTTCCAGGCTCTCATCGCCCATGAAGAAGAACCCGGTCTGGGTAATGGTGGCCTCGGTCGTCTGGCCGCTTGCTACATCGATTCCTTGGCTAGCCTCGAAATCCCCGCTATCGGCTACGGCATCCGTTACGAGTACGGCATTTTTGATCAAAAAATCGAAAACGGTTGGCAGGTTGAAATCACCGATAAATGGCTTGTGTACGGCAATCCCTGGGAGCTCGCCCGCCCCGAATGGGATGTAGAGGTCAAATTTGGTGGCCACACCGAAACCTACACCGATAACGAAGGCCGAACCCATGTTCGCTGGGTGCCCGTTCAAGTTGTGCGCGGCGTTCCCTACGACACGCCGATCTTGGGCTATCAAGTTAGCACCGCCAATACCTTGCGCCTCTGGAAGTCAGAAGCTTCCGAATCGTTCGATTTTGCTGCCTTCAACCGAGGTGACTACTACGGTGCCGTTGAAGACAAGATTGTTGCTGAAAACCTCACCAAGGTGCTCTACCCGAACGATGAGCAATTGCAAGGTAAGCGTCTGCGTTTGCAACAGCAGTACTTCTTTGTCACCTGCTCTCTCCGCGATATGATTCGCATCGCTGAGCGTCAAGGGCTACCGATTAACCGCTTCCATGAGAAGTTTACGATTCAGCTTAATGACACCCACCCAGCCATTGCCGTTGCCGAGTTGATGCGGATTTTGCTGGACGACCATATGCTGACTTGGGCAGAAGCCTGGGATATCACCCAAAAGTCACTGGCCTATACCAACCACACCCTCTTGCCCGAAGCCCTGGAGAAGTGGGCAATCTCACTGTTTGCCTCGCTGCTGCCACGGCATCTTGAGATTATTTATGAAATCAACCGCCGTTTTCTCGATCAGGTGCGGGTCAAGTACCTCAATGATTGTGACAAGCTAGAGCGTCTATCGCTGATTGATGAGTCCGGTGAGCGCTATGTACGTATGGCCCACTTGGCGTGTGTTGGCAGTCATGCCATCAACGGTGTGGCCGCCCTGCACACAGAACTCCTCAAGCGTGATGTGTTAAATGACTTCTACGCGATCATGCCCGAGAAATTCAGCAACAAGACCAACGGCGTCACACCCCGGCGCTGGATGGTGCTGGCTAATCCCCGCTTGACCGAGTTGATTAGTGGCAAAATTGGCAGCGGCTGGATTAAGAACCTTGACCAACTGCGTCAGCTCGAACCTTATGTCGAGGATGCTGAATTCCGCCAACAGTGGCAGGCTACTAAAGCGCACATGAAGCAGGTACTAGCGGCTCATATTGCTAAAACCCTGAATATTCAGGTGAATCCCAACTCCCTGTTTGACGTGCAGGTGAAGCGGATTCACGAGTACAAGCGGCAGCATTTGGTTGCGCTTTACATTGTTCATCTCTACGAGCAGCTCCGCAAAAACCCCGACCTCGATGTGCCGGCACGGACGTTTATCTTTGCGGGCAAGGCAGCGCCGGGCTACTACATGGCCAAGTTGATTATTAAGCTCATCAACTCGATTGCTGATGTTGTCAACAGCGACCCTGATATTGGGGATCGCCTCAAGGTTGTGTTTTTACCCGACTACAACGTGACCAACAGTCAGCGTATCTATCCGGCGGCTGATCTCTCTGAGCAGGTCTCGACGGCTGGCAAGGAGGCTTCGGGTACAGGCAATATGAAGTTTGCCCTGAATGGGGCGCTAACCATCGGCACCCTTGATGGGGCCAACGTGGAAATCCGCGAGGAAGCCGGTGCGGATAACTTCTTCTTGTTTGGTCTGACGACCCAAGAGGTTTATGACCTAAAGGCCCAGGGCTATAACCCCATGGATTACTATCACGGCAACCAAGACTTGCAGGATGTTATTAATTTAATCCGGGATGGCTTCTTCTCCCACGGGGATTCGAACCTCTTTCGGCCCATTATCGATAATCTGCTTTACAGCGATCCGTATATGCTGCTGGCTGATTATCAGTCCTATGTCGATTGCCATGCCGAGGTAGCCAAAGCCTACCAAGACCCAGAACACTGGACGCGGATGTCGATCTACAACAGTGTGCGCATGGGCAAGTTCTCGTCGGATCGCTCGATTCGGGAATACTGCGAGGATATTTGGCAGGTTCAACCTGTGCCGATTAGTTTAGAGAACTACACCGCCAACCGGGCGCTGTCGAGCTACGAAGGCTAATTCCACAAAGGTTGGTAATGGGTGCTTGAGCCTGTGTTGATCCGGTACTGGAGCTGTGTATGGCGCTGACACTCTATCTGCTGCGTCATGGCGAAACGGAACTTAGTCGTCAGGGTGGCTTCTGTGGCGACTTGGATCCCGCCTTGACAGTCGAGGGAGCGCTGATGGCGGCTGATTTTGCCACGGTCTATGCCGCGTACCCTTGGCAAGCGGTCTACAGCAGTCCGAAACAGCGGGCTCTCAGCACCGCCAAGCCCTTGTGTGATCGCCTTGAGATGGTGCCTCACGTACGACCGGGTCTGCGGGAGATCAGCTTTGGCGAGTGGGAGGGACTGCCAGCGGCCCCCGTACAAGCCCAGGATGCCTATGTGCGCTGGATGACCGAGCCCGCTTGGAATGCGCCGCCCAGTGGTGAGACGGCGGTACAGGTGGCTTACCGGGCGATGGCTGTCATTACCGAGATTCAGCAACAGTTTGATGATGGCCTGTTTTTGCTGGTTTCTCACAAGGCAACCATTCGCCTGATGCTGAGCAGCTTGCTGGGTATTGATTTGGGGCGTTATCGCGATCGGTTGGATGTGCCGGTAGCTTCGGTGAGTGTGGTTAGCTTTCGCACCTATGGCCCCCGCCTAGAACGACTGGGAGATCGCTATCACCTGCGGCCCGAGTTGCGAGACTTGCCGGGGACGTAATGCATATCCTCGTTATTAATGCGGGCTCGAGCAGCGTCAAGTGTAGTCTGTATCGTCTGGCGCACCTGCCTGAGGTACCACCCGAGCCCCTGTGGCAGGGCAGCTTAGATCGTCTGGGCACGGGTGAAATTCGTCTGAAGGCGGCGACAGTAGTTCGCGTTTGCCCAGGCGCGTTGCTCGATCATCTGGCAGATTTGCTGGCGACGATCTGGACAGGTGAAGACGCAGTGCTGGCCAATCCAGGCCTGATCGATGGTGTCGGCCACCGGGTAGTTCATGGAGGCGAGCAGTACGCGACCAGTGTGATCCTCACATCCAAGATTCAGGCTGATATTGAAGCCCTAAGCGACTTGGCACCGCTGCATAATCCGGTAAATCTGGCGGGGATCAGGACAGTACAGGCTTTGCTGGGCGAGGCAGTACCGCAAGTAGCGGTATTCGATACGGCGTTTCATGCCACATTACCCGCCGCCGCTTCAACCTATGCGTTGCCTGCAAAGTGGCGATCGCGAGGGGTGCGGCGTTATGGCTTTCACGGTACGAGTCATCGCTACTGTACGCAACGGGCGGCGCAGTTGTTGGGCTGTGCCGTCGATACCGTGAACTTAATTACCTGTCATCTGGGTAATGGCAGCTCCCTGGCAGCAGTGCGGGGCGGCAAAAGTGTCGATACAACGATGGGTTTTACGCCCCTTGACGGTGTTGTCATGGGGAGCCGCTGCGGGGCCCTTGATCCGGGGGTGCTGCTATATCTGCTGCGCCAGGGGCTAGATGGTGAGGCTTTGGATCACCTGCTCAATAAGGAGTCGGGTTTATTGGGCTTATCGGGGATCAGCAGTGATCTGCGGCAATTACTGGCTGCTGATAGTGAAGCGGCTCAGCTCGCGATGGCCTGTGGCCGGTCGGAGACCATCGCGACCTTTGTCCATAGCATCCGCCGGCATATCGGCGCGATGTTGGCTAGCCTGAGCGAGGTTCATGCGGTGGTGTTTACAGGTGGTATTGGTGAGAATGCAGCGCTGATCCGGGCACAGGTTTGTGCTGGCTGGCCGTGGCTGGCGCTAGATCCGGCGCAAAATCAAGCCGCTACTGGTGATCGCGATATTGCCACAGCCGCATCACCCAGCCGGATTTTGGTCATTCACACCCAAGAAGATTGGCTTATCGCCCAAGATTGCTGGCATTTAATGCAGACGGCCTAGGTTATCCCGCAAAGAGACAACGCGGATCAACACCGGCGCGGTGGGCCGCAACAACACCAACGGCCTCGGCATAGCTGTTGACCGTAATCACGTTCGGATAGCCGATCGCTACGGGGCTGACCTGCATCACCGTTGTATTTTCCTGGACAGCAATTAGTAACGGAGCACGTTGACGTTCAGCCAAGGCCAGTAGTGCCGGACTGCCGCAAGCCGTAGCGGGCGCAATAACGCTATCGAGCTGGCCAACGTCAATCAGTCCGTGGTTTGAGGGGTGGCTCCCGGCAACAAATTGGGGTGCGTAGCTCAAACCCGCCAGCACACAGGGCAAAAACGTAAAACCTAGTTCCTCGGCGGCGGCGCGGGGATGGATGGGTTGCGGTGGATCGCTATGGCGTAGAGCGGGGGCGTGGGCGCAGGGAATGTTCAGCTCACGCACTAATAAATGGCTGATGATTGCTTCAATACCTGCCAAAGGGTCAACACCTTGACCTTGGTCGTAGCCCGAGAAATCCAGATCATCAGGAAAACGACCAATAATCGCGATCGCCTCTGCCCCCTGCGCGTGTAGGGTTCGTCCGGCCTCTAGAAGGGCATCGGGCTGCCGTAACGTGCCCCGACTGGCTCCGGACGGTGCCTGGGTAATCTCGATCCCGAGCGGCACCGTCGTTGTGATGGTTGGCCCAACCACAAGCCCCAGGGTTGCCTGAGCGGCCCCGATCACCTGCTCGTGTCGCAGACGTAAATCGGGTTCGAGGGCGGCATCAAAAATCACCCCCACGCGGTTTTGGCGACGGGGTTGTAAGCTCCAAGCGCCAGCACACCACTGATCGAGGGCATAGCCTTCGACATAATAGGTATTGGCAAGGGGCCAGAAGAGCATGGCCCCGTTCAGCACATTGGGGTGGGTGATCAGGTGATCGACACAGCTCGCCAAGGTGCGGACAACAGGGATCGCATCGCCTGCAAAGCCACCGATTGCGGCACCGACGCCTGTCGGGATGATTAGGAGGCTGGTGTAGTCAGGACAGCTTCGATTTGCCATAGATCGGGAGTGGCCGCCGTAATTGCCCAGCGCAGCAAGGTTGCATCTGGGGCATGGTCAGTCAGGGTTTGGGTAATGTCTGCCAGACTCAGGCCAGCAGCGACATCTAGATCGAGAAAGATGATGTGCATGGGTGGAACCGGTCGTAATATTTGGCCGCTCAGGGGCAAGGTGGGCACTACTTACGGCTCTGGGAGCCAAACTGAAGTTCGTAGACCTCATCTTCGCGATCGGCGTCAAACTCGATATCACTGAGAGCTTGGGAAATACAAATGAGCGCATAGCCCGCCTCCTGAAGCTCCGGGCTGATTCCCATCGCATCGGGCTGGCTTACCGAGCCAGAGCGCAGCTTAGAAGCACAGGTAGTACAAACACCTGAGTGGCAGGAGGCAGGCAGCACTAGACCGGCAGCCTCAGCAGCATCCAGCACAGATTGGCCAGCCGCCACCTCAAAGGTGTAGATTTCGCCTTGGTAATGGGCAATGGCACGCATAGTCTTAGGGCTTAGGAGTAAGAGTTGCGAGATCCTGCGTCAGGACGTCAGGCTTGCGTCGCTGTTGAATCTTAACATCAATCACCTTGGCGCCCTCAGCTTCGAGGTCGCTCACATAGCCTTCGCAATAGCTGTTAGCTTCTGCCTCAGTGAGGAACGGGCCAAAGTAGTAGATGTATTCCGGATCTTGGGTTGTAATTGCCATCCAATGGGCAATCCCCAACAGCTCCGAAACACCAGTCAGCATTTGCTTAAACACCATGGCCTGCCCCGTCATGTCAAGACATGTTACTCATGCGCCAATTCTAGAGTCTTTTGGAGGCGTTGGCGGTTGATTTCATAGAGAAACATCCCGGTTGCGATACCGGCATTCAGGCTTTGGGTTTTGCCTGCCAGCGGAATCCGCAGCAGCAGGTCGCAGTGTTTTTGGGTCATCAGACTGATCCCCTTGCCCTCAGCGCCGATAACGATCGCGATTGGGCCGTTAAAACTCACCTGATGCAGCGCCTGATCGCCTTGCACCGCCGCGCCATAAACCCAAAAACCGGCTTCTTTGAGGGTCTCGACGGCCCGATTGAGGTTGACTGCCCGTGACACCGCAAAGTGCTCGAGCGCACCCGCCGCTACCCGCTGCACTGTGCTCGTAATACCAGCCGCGCGGCGTTGGGGAATCACCATGCCCTGGGCACCCATGGCCTCGGCGGTGCGGATCATCGCCCCCAAATTTTGGGGATCTTGGATGCTGTCGGCAACCAAAATCACGGGATGAGGGGTCGCGAGGGCATCTTTGATGAGCTGATCGAGGTCAACATAGCTGTAGGGAGCGGTTTGGGCGACGATGCCCTGATGGTTAGCGTTGTCGGTGAGGTAATCCAGTTGTTTGGGGTTCACTTCATCGATGACCGCACCACGCTGCTTGGCCTCGGATAGCAGGGCGAAGAACTTGGGGTGATAGCGCAGTTGTGACGATAGCCAGACACGGTTGAGGTCGCGACCGGCTTCGAGGGCTGCCCAAACCGTATGCCGCCCGTAGATCAGTTCGGGTTCGTCGTCATCAGCGTCTGTGGCTACGCCCCGCACGGGTGTCTCGCCTGAGTCAACAGAATCAGGCTCAAACGCATGGTCTGTCTCGAAATCTCCACTCAGGTCAGTGGCGTCCTCAAGTTCAGCGATCGCGAAATCGGCGGGATTGGCAAACTCGGCATCCAGATTATCCGCCAGTTCCCAATCGTGCGACTGACGCGCTGACCCCTTAACGTCGCTAGGCTCGGTTTTACGTAAGGGCTTAACATCGGGCTCTTTGCGCAGGCGGGGCTTTTCGGTTTGATGGTGGGGATCGCGGTCATTATCCCAACGGCCTCCACCTCGAAACGTATCGCGGCTACGATTGTCATCACGACGGCCTTCATCGCGGCGATAGCCACCCCCACCTCGGCCATAGCCGCTGTTGCCACCGCTATTGCTGCCGCCGCCACTGCCATAGCGATCATCACGCCGCTCGGGACGAGCTTCGCGGTTATCATAGCGGCGATTGTCGTAGCGATTGCCTTCGGGGCGTTGCTCGCGACTGGCGCCATCACGCCGGGCCGGCCGGTAATCGGTTGATCCCGAGCGGTCATCGCGGCGAGGCTCATCACGGCGGGCGTCAGGACGATACCCCGACTGGCGCTGATCATCGGGGCGGCGCTCATCACGGCGATAGCCATCACGACGCGCACGGGGTTTATCAAAGCGGCGTGAGCCGCCGTCTCGGCCAGCACCGCCGCGTCTTTGGGGCTTTTCCATGGTGATTTCTCCTAGGGAGTGGTGAGTGGGCTGGCTTCGTCCATCAGACGGCGCAGCAGTTGCAAAAGGGTATCGAGGCGCTCGCGATCGTCAAGGTAGAGATAGCCCAATAAGGTTTCGAGCGCTGAGGCTTGCTGATAAATGGCCGCCGCCACCCGGCGCGGGGTTCGACCGGCACCATTACGCCCCCACTGCACGACCGCCAATTCGGCCTGGGTTAGGTGAGGTAATACCTGCGCAAGTAAAGCTGCCTGAGCCGGAGCACAGACCCAGCGCACACTGTAGTCGTGGTAGTCAGCGCGGGGCGGCCAGACAGCTCGCTCGCGTACCAGCAGCGAATAGATGGCATCCCCTAGATAAGCTAGCGCAGCTGGGGAGCAGCGCCGCCAGTCCGATCCAGCCACACATCTTACCCGGCAGTATTCGCGATCGCGTCATCTAACGAGTCGACGATGGTGAAAAACTTTTCGAGACGTACCATCTTGAACGTTTGGAGGACGCGAGTGTTAACAACAAACTGAACTGTGCCGCCTTTATCCTTCACGTATTTGGTCAGCTGTACCAAGCCACCCAAACCCGAACTATCGATGAAATCAATATCAGAACAATCAAAGATAAGACTGAAACTTTCATCAGCCAGCAAGCCCATCACTTCCTTACGAAAGACAGGCTCAGAAAAGGCATCTAGCTGGCCGATTAAGCGAACAATGTGACTGCCTTGCCGATTTTCATGGCTGCCACGTAAGCTCACGGTTAGATTAAGAGGCTCCGGAATAGCTCTAACTCCTGGCAGAATGCTGGAGTTAATAGAGTAGCACATTTGTGGGTCAAAGCGTGTAAGGGCTGTTTGAGCTAGGCTGGCTTGGCTCAGTTAACCTCATTGAGCCATAAAGCGTTGCCAAGTTCGCTCAGGCAACCCACACAGCCAAGCACCCAGGCTTGGCGATAATCCCAGAAGCAGTAAAGTCTCCACTCAACACAATGGCGAAACGGTCAGAGAAAAAAGTCGGCGATTGAAGTCAGTAAAATTGAAATCAGCAAAAAGTTGTCGATTCGTTGTCGTTTCATAGAGGCTGCTGCTCTACCGTAAGTGAGACAAATGCTGCTAAACGCTCAGGGACAGTTGTGAGATTAGGCGCTCTGAATTGACAAGCGAAGCTAGCTGGGGTCATTTGGCGGCTATCTAGGTTGAGTAGGCAAGAGTAGGGCCTACTTTGCAACGCAGGTAAAGCGGTTCTGCGGGGAGCTGGTAGATAGTCAAGCGCTACAAGCTCTCGTCTGAGAGCTAGCTCACCTCAAGCCGGCCGAATCAGCTTCAGCAGGGCCTACAAGCTATATCTCGAAACAAGCAAGATAACAGAAGCGCTCCGTACAAACACTGTTTGCGCTTGACCGTAAACTTGGCTTTAAAAAGGGGAAATACCTTCACATGCGAAATGTTTCCCCAATGACCCAATTAGAGAGAGGCTCTGGCCTCAGAGAACGACCATGTAGGCATCCGTAATCCCCGGCTCTTTGGTGATTTCACTAATCAAGCCATCGGGCAGCGGATCATCCAGGCTGATTACCATTACGGCATCACCGCGGACAATCTTGCGACCCACTTGCATACTGGCGATATTGACGTTGTGGGTGCCTAGCTGGGTGCCAATCTTACCGATCAGGCCCGGCATATCGCGGTGCAGCGTAATCAGCATATTGGCGGTCGGCGCTAGGTTAATCGGGAACCCATCGATATTGGTAATCCGCACCTCTTCATCGGCCATCAGGGTGCCCATGATCGAACGGGTACCCCGTGTGCCCGTGGCCACAAGCTGCAACGAGCCTGTGTAGTCACGCACACCCGCATCTTTGGTCTCAACCACCCGAATACCCCGCTCCTTTGCGGCAAAGGATGCGTTGACATAGTTGACCCGCTCCCGCAGCGCTGGGCTCAGCAAGCCCTTGAGCGCCGCCACAATAATCGGCTGCGTATTTTTCTCAGCGAGATCGCCTTGCAGACGAATTTCAAGCTGGCTGACCCGATCACCGGCAATTTGGCCGACCATATAACCCAGGGTTTCGGCCAAATCAAGGTAAGGCTTCAGCTCCTTGAGCACCTCAGGTCGCAGACCCGGAATATTCACCGCCGAGCGTGCTGGCAGACCCAGCAAGACATCCCGAATTTGCTCCGCCACATCGATCGCGACATTAACCTGAGCTTCGGCAGTCGAAGCACCCAAGTGCGGCGTCAGGATCAGTTCCTTCCCCAAGCTCCACAGGGGCGATTCAGGCATCGGCTCTTGTTCAAAGACATCGAGAGCAGCACCGGCGATCTGGCCAGCCTTCAACGCGTCATAGAGCGCTTGCTCGTCAATGAGACCGCCACGGGCACAGTTGATCAGGCGGGCTGTGGGCTTCATTTTGGCGAAGGTTTCGGCATTGAATAAGTTGGCTGTTTCCGGTGTCTTGGGAATGTGCAAGGTGATGTAGTCAGATTCACGAATGAGTTCATCAAGATCGACTAGGCGCGCCCCCAACTGAGCAGCCCGATCCAAAGAAATATAGGGATCATAGGCCAGGATATTCATCCCCATCGCCCCAGCGACCCGCGCCACATGGGAGCCAATCTTGCCGAGGCCGACAACACCCAGGGTTTTTTTGTAAACTTCGACGCCAACAAAGGATTTACGATCCCACTGACCCGCTTTGAGGGACTGATCTGCCGCCGGCACATAGCGCGACAAAGACAGCATCAAAGCAAGGGCATGTTCAGCCGCCGCGACGGTGTTACCCTCGGGCGAATTAACAACCATAATACCAGCTCGGGTTGCCGCTGCCACCGCAACGTTATCGACACCCACGCCAGCGCGACCAATAATCTTAAGCTTGCTCCCCGCCTCAATCACCGCCTCGGTGACTTGGGTGCCTGAGCGAATCATGATTGCGTCGTACTCAGGGATGGCAGCAATCAGCTCTGCTTCCGAGAGCTTTGTCAGCACATCAACCTGAGCCACCTGGGAGAGAATCTCGATACCGACTGGATCGACGGGGTCTGTAACAATAACCTTAGGCATAGACCGAGCAAGGAGCGACCAGCCTCAGTTTTACCACGAAGCGGTCGTCGCCACAGCAGAGGATTATCCCGAAAGGATTATGCTGAGAGGATGTGCGTTGATGCACCGCCTACGTCGATCTCAAGTTACTGAATTCCTATGTTTGATGCCCTGGCCGAACAACTCGAAGGTGCGTGGCGTAAGCTGCGCGGTCAAGATCGCATTACCGAAAGCAATATTGGCGAAGCCCTGCGAGATGTGAAGCGGGCGCTTGTGGCAGCAGACGTGAATCTTCAAGTTGTCAAAGACTTTGTTGCCGACGTGCGCGAGGCCGCCCTGGGCGCCAACGTCGTCATGGGCGTCAGCCCCGATCAGCAGTTCATCAAAATCGTTCATGATGAACTTGTGAAGGTGATGGGCGAGGCGAATGTCCCGCTCAATACGGCCCCGACCGCCCCAACTGTGATTTTAATGGCGGGCTTGCAAGGAACCGGCAAAACCACCGCCACCGCCAAGTTGGCGCTCCATTTGCAAAAACAAAACCAGAAAACCCTCTTGGTGGCCGCCGATATTTATCGTCCGGCGGCGATCGATCAGCTCAAGACCCTAGGCAATCAGATTCAGATCCCGGTGTTTGATTTGGGCCAAACTGATGCCGTCGCGATCGCGACCCAAGGTGTCGAACGGGCGCGCGCCGAAGGTTTTGACGTTGTTATTGTCGATACCGCCGGGCGGCTGCAAATTGACCGCGCCATGATGGCAGAGCTGGCCGCGATCAAAGCAGCCATCAACCCCCATGAGGTGCTGCTGGTTGTTGATGCGATGACTGGCCAAGAGGCGGCAACCCTAACGCGGGAATTTCACGAGCAGATTGGTATCACCGGCGCCATCCTCACTAAGCTGGATGGCGATACACGCGGTGGCGCCGCCCTTTCGGTGCGCCAGATCTCAGGCCAGCCCATCAAATTTGTCGGTACCGGCGAAAAAGTCGAAGCCCTCGATCCGTTCTACCCCGACCGGATGGCCAGTCGCATTTTGGGGATGGGCGATATTCTGACACTGGTCGAAAAAGCCCAGGAAGAAATCGATCTCTCCGATGCCGAGGCCATGGCGCGGAAGATGATGGAGGCGACCTTCGACTTTACCGACTTCCTCAAGCAGATGCGCCTGATTAAAAATATGGGCTCTTTGGGCGGCTTGCTGAAGATGATTCCGGGCATGAATAAGCTGAGCGATGATCAACTGCAAAAAGGCCAGGACCAACTGCGCCGCTCGGAAGCCATGATTAACTCGATGACACCGGAGGAGCGCAAAAATCCTGACCTACTGGCCCGTAGCCTGAGTCGTAAACGCCGCGTTGCCGCTGGGGCTGGCTATCAACTGAACGATGTCAGTAAGCTCGTCAGTGATTTTCAGCGGATGCGCGACATGATGGGCCAGATGGGCCGTATGGGTGGTTTTCCGGGTATGCCAGGCATGCCAGCCGCTCCCCCGGCGGGCCAGGGGCCGATGTGGCGGGGTCAGAGTAGTGGCCGACCGGCCAAACCGCCCAAAGCGAAGCCGAAAAAGAAGAAAGGCGGCGGTGGACGCGGTTTTAGCTAATTGTCCTTACTAAACTGCCTTTCATCGCAAATACCTTTCATAGCAAATTGCCTTTCACAGGCTGTCTTGCCTCAGAATCTACTCAAGCAAGCAGTCTTCAGAGCGATCTGGAAACTGCTACGCACAATCTAGGATTGGCGTGATGCCGATGCCAACTCAGGCAATACGCACCTGTTAGGGCTCTGGTGACAAGGTGACGAAAACTAGATAGCCTGCCCCCAAGCCAAGGACTCAGTCAATACTTCAATCAGGACTGTCGTGGGGCGGCTCGGTCGTGATGATGGGAGTGCCTATCGCGATCGTCTGTCTTGGGGACGCTAAGGCTGTGGGGGTGGCTGGATGCGGCTGAACTAAGGCCCAATCACGCCAGGTCGCAATTACCTCAGCCTGGACTGGGAGATCGGGGCTAAGCCAACTGAGGCCCGGTGCAAGGTCGGCATAGCGTTCGCCCAGGTTAGGGGTGTAGAACCCCAGCAGGATCAGGGCTTGGTGGCTAGCTGGATTGTGCTCGGGCGGGGCGCTGATGTTGACGGTTGTGCTAGCTAGCTGTGTGGCCACGTTGGGGGTTTGCAGTACGTGCTGTAGGTCGCGGCTGTAGTCGCCCCAGAGAAGGCTTTGGCTGGCGAAGCTGAGAGCGAGCCAGGGGCCTAGTAGCCAGCAGGCAAGGCGGACTTGCGAACTGAGCCGCCAGGCTAGCAGCCAGGGTAGGCCGAGAACTATCAGTGGTGGACTGTAGGGACGTAGGTTGTTTGTAAACATAAATCCAGCCGCTGCCAGAACCATCAGCCCCCCTAAGGCCGAGATGACCCAGCGCAGAATCTGAGGCTTGTGGCGATTGAGGGTGTCGATCGCGATGGTCTCCGACCGGCCAACGGCTATCGCGGCCAAAATTGCCGTGAAGGGCAGCAGTTGTAGGCCGTAGTAAGGCGTGCGCGTCGAAAAGAGGCTGAGTAGCAACAGCATCGCCAGAGGATAGCCCCACAGAAGGAAGCGTTGGCCAGGCTTGGGCCTTGCGAACAGGGCCAGCAGTACCCAAGGAAAGCCATTGAGGGGGAGATTCCAGAGGTAGTACCACCAGCCGGTGGCATGGACATTACTCTCACCGAGATACAGCAACTTGCCGAAAAACTGTTGCCACACCACAGCACCATGGACTTGACTGGCCAGACCGAGCCACAGGAGTACTGGCAGAGCACCGAGCAGCAGCCCGCCATAGAGCCAAGCTGAGCGCAGGGGTTGCCCCCGCTGCTGCCATAGGTAGGGCAGGAGGGCGAGCATGGGCAGGGCAATCATGAAACTTTTGAGTAAAAACCCCAGACCCACACAGGTACCCGTAAGCAATAGCCAACGAGAACAGTGCCTGGCTTTGAGTAGGGCCCAAATACCCAAGAGTTCGGTGGCAACCAGGGGCAAGTCTTGGGTGCCCAGGTGGGCATAGTGGGTAACAAGAGGGGTGACGGCAACGACAGCACCACTGAGCCAGGCGGTTTTTGCGGCGAGTTGCAGCTGTTTCGCGATCGCGATCGTCAGGTACACCACCAGCCCAAAGGCGAGGATACTGGGTAGCCGCACCATCAGGGTTGTTTCGCCACCCACCGCCATCGCGACTGCCTGGAGCCACTGCACACCAATTGCGCGATCAAAGCGGGGCTCCTGCCACCAGTGCAGTGTCAGCCAGTCACCTGTTTGCAGCATCCAGCGGGCTTGCAAACCGTAATAGCCCTCGTCTTCAGCCATGAGACTGCCGCCCCACCAGGGAATGAGGGGTAACAGCCACAGCCAGGGCTGGCGTAACAGCTTAGGCACAACACTTTTAAACGACAATGCTCCCCTACTATCCCGTACCAGGAGCCGGTCTCATTAAGGATGTAGTTCTTGTCGATCAAATCAAGTGTCTCGCTTGGCAAGTTCGTAGTGTGCAGTGTGTGGAGTTCACTCCAAAACGTTTAGCTGAAGAAGGGCAAGCAAAGATAGAGCCGCTACTTTTGTGAGTATCAATGAGTATTAAATAGCCACCGACCTATTAATCTCTCTGAGACAACTGCCATAATCTTGCTGTATCGCGGTAACGCCGCGTGCTTCGAGGCGATTAGCATGAGCTATCCGCGATCATTGTTGCAAATTAGTCAAGCAAACACAGCAACATGAATGCCTTGGCCGTCTGGGCGTTACTATCAGGGCTGTGATGTGTAGATAGGCGTGCCCTAACGTGGGCTAGAACCCATTAAGCCTTAGGCGGTTCAGCTAGAGGCGCGTAAGCCCAGTATGGTAGCAGTATCAAATCGAAACATTGTCTTCATCGCCACGCTCAGGCCGACCTGTGCGCCAATGCTCAGTTGATTGGACGACCGCGATACATGAGCTTGGGTTTTGCCTTGGGCAGTGGTGCAGGTGCGACGTCTTCAACGGGGGCCACAGGTTTAGGTTGGGCAGTCGGTGTCGACGGAGGTGCAATGACTGCATTAAGGGCAGAAGCATCAAAAGTTATATCAGAAGCGGCTAACTGAATGACCCGTTTAATTGAGGTGACCAAATCTTTGTGGGGTGACAGCGCCGGCATCAACTCAGACGCCCCCTGTTGCAAAGCCCAACGGCGCTCGACTGGGTCAATATCGCGGTGCTCGTGGCAGGTCAGCACAATCGGCATATTGGCGAAGCGTGCTTGAATGTCACGGCAGAGAGCGTAAGGATTAAAAAGCCCACTCGTCATGTCAAGAATTAGGAGCTTGGGGCTGTGGGTCGCGATCGCGGCCAGAATGTCAACCTCAGGCCATTCCTGATGCGTCCGAAAGCCTTGGGATTCCAACGCAATACGCCATAACTGCCCTTGAAGCGGCAAGCTTTGGATGACTAAAATAAGGGGCGAATTTACGATGGGTGCCACGGTTTCTCTTAGAGCTTGTACCACGGGATTGATTAGCTTAGACGACTTAGTTAATCTACTATCGCGAACTTACCGGACATGTGCTGTTACTTTGACTACACTTACGTGATTAGGGCTTAAACGGGCGGCACGCGTACCGTCAGGCTTGTGTGTATGCCGCTGCACCTGCACTACAATTACAGCACAAAAGCTTGGCCAAGCTTGAAATGTACAGACTGTTTAATCTGTCAAATTTTGGTTTGCCAGTGTATTCTGCCCATAACTGAAGCTACTCACGACTCCACGCTTTTACAGTTGCAAATGAGTAATGGCAGTATCTATCTATACTCATGGGTAGGTCGTTGAGCGAAGCTTAGAAATCAATGAACTGGGATTGATAGCGACTAGGGACAGTTTTAGGCGCTCGCTGCGGCTGACGAATACCGTGGGCGCGGGCTTCTAAGTGCTCGATGCCAGCGGAAATCGCCTGAAGGCGGGTGGCAATTTGGTGCTGCCGCTTGGCGATGGATTCCAGCTCATTTAGCAAGCGCTGCTTTTCGACGGTGAGCTTGTAAATATCGATGTAGGCAGCCGCTTCCGTTTTGGGGCGGGGCATATTGCTCAGGCGGGGTTGCAGCGGACGTGGTGGTAGCGGCATGAGCAAGCCCCAGAGTATTTTGTGTTTCAAGCCTAGGCGATTTGGTCGAGGCTGACAATAAACCGCTTTTGAAAAAATCGCCTCTGAAAAACCCCGCCGCAAAAAACAACCCCAGCTAATGCTTCGGAGCATGGCCAGGGATGATAGCAGTGGCGAACCTGTGCGCTTGCCGGAATCTTGAGCCGCAGGCATGGTGTGTTTGACGGTGGCGATTGTATTTTTGTTCCAGACAATTACAGCCCAAGTTTTGCCACCTAGTCCATTTGATGGGTTCAGTGGCTGGGAGCAACTGTGGCTAAGCGTCTTCGAGGGGGCGCTTCTCAGAAGGGAGCAGGCTGTTCTGAGCCAGCACGGTATCGATAATGCCGTAATCTTTGGCGTCGGGTGGGGCCATGAAAAAGTCGCGATCGGTATCGGCTTCGATTCTCGCGATCGGCTGCTTGGTATAGTCGGCCATGATTTGGTTGATTTGCTCTTTGATAAAGAGCACTTCCTTGGCCTGAATTTCGATGTCGGTCGCTTGACCCTGGGCACCCCCGAGGGGCTGGTGAATCATAATGCGCGCGTTGGGCAGCGCCATGCGCTTGCTAGGGGTACCGGCACCCAGCAAAAAGGCACCCATGCTGGCCGCGAGACCCATACAAATTGTCGAGACATCGGGCTGTACAAGTTGCATGGTGTCGTAGATACCCATACCGGCATAGACCGAGCCACCAGGACTGTTGATGTAAAGGTAGATATCCTTGGTGGGATCTTCGGCTTCGAGGTACAGCATTTGCGCGATCACGAGGTTCGCCACTTCATCGTCAATCTCTTTACCCAAAAAGATAATCCGATCGCGAAGTAGGCGCGAGTACAGATCAAAGGCTTTTTCACCGCGTGCCGACTGTTCGACAACGGTGGGCACAATGGCGCTGGGGAGAAGGGGATAGGGCTGCATCGGCATCACTAAGTGCTGTAACTCATCCTATCAGAGCCTTTTGACAGTCTAGAGGCTGTAGTGGTGCGGTGCCGGTTATCAGTACCGTTGGATAGGCTGATTCAACACCTGTTGAACTTTGCCCTTGATGAATACCCTGTAACGAATACACCGTGGCTAATATTCGATGCCGCACTGGGCTTTGATGCCCTGTTCACGAAAGGGATGCTTGATTAGCGTCATTTCGGTCACGAGATCAGCCTGATCAATCAGCAATTGTGGTGCGCCCCGTCCGGTCAAAATCACATGAACCTGTTCTGGTTTGGCGGCGAGACCAGCACTGACTAGGGCTAGATCAAGATAACCCAGTTTCAGCGCCACATTGACTTCATCCAGCAGCACAACATCCCAGTCACCGCTGCTGATCAGGGTCTGACTGAGGCGCCAGGCTTCGCTGACGAGGGCAATGTCGCGATCGCGATCTTGGGTTTCCCAGGTAAAGCCCTCACCCAGGGCCCGAAAGAAAATCTGATCCTGCCATTCGGTGGCCGCAAGGCGCTGCAGCAGCTTCACCTCACCAGGCAGCCAAGCCCCCTTAATAAACTGCACCACCGCCACCCGCAAGTCTTGGCCCAGGGCGCGGAAGGCAACACCAAAACCGGCGGTGCTTTTGCCCTTGCCGTTGCCCGTGTTGATGATGATCAGCCCCTTGTGGTCTTGCATCGCCGCCAGACGCTGATCCTGAACCGCTTTGCGGCGTTCCATTTTGGCGCGGTGTTGCTCGGTGGTCAGATCAGCCATGGTCGGTATCCTGGTGTTAAGGTCATTGTGTGAACGATGAAGCGTCAAGCACTCAGTCGCCTGGCTTAGGCCGAAACCTTCTTAAAACTAAAGGCCCGCCCCAACAAATCACCGTGGGGAAAAACCGAACTCATCAGCCCCCAGCGGACATCATTGGGCGCCTCGGCAAACAGCTTCAGCATGGTACGCAGCATCTCCGGAAAGCTGAGGGTATCGGCCAAAAAGCCCGACCAGGCCGCTGTTGGCAAACTGAAAAATGCCTGGAAGAAATGGCGCAGACGCGGCTCGGGGAAGCGCATCAAACAAGCCAGACCAAAGAGATAGAGATAGTGCTTGCGGAGGCGATCAGCGGGCCATAGGGCTTGCCAGGCAGCCTGGGCGACGGCTTGCGGGTCGCTGCGATCCGGTGAGAGTGCCGTCGCGATCGCCTCAGCCACCCCTGGCCCCCGCCGCAACAGCGAGCCCATCATGTAGCCCGAGGCCGGGTGAACCATACTGGCGGCACTGCCAAAGGCAAAGAGGGGTTGGCTCAAGTCGGGCAGCGTCGCATTCATCGGAAAAAGACAGTGCTCAATGTGGTGAATTTCTTGAATTTCTGTGCCCTGAGCCTGTAGGCGCTGGTGCAGTCGCTTTTCGAGGGTGGCGAAAGACACCGCCGGGCTAGCGGCCAAAGAGGTTTCTTCGACAAAGTAAGTACCGTCGCCTAGATCCATCGCATACAAAAAAGTTGGGGTTGCCCGCTGCTCGCGATCAAGATGGTCGCTGCGGTAATCCATCAAGACAAAGGGCGCATCACTGATGGGCGGCTTGCTAAAGCGACCGACAATTCCGTAGGCCGCTTGGTAGGCCAAGTTGGGCGCAGGCTTGCGCTTGACAAAGGCGGCATTGTGGCCGCTAGCATCGATCACGAGACGGGCTGTAAGGGTTTCGCCGGTAGTGGTGGTAATGCAACTGTGGTGAGGCTGGTGCTCCAGATGGCTGGCAAGGCCCTGAAACCACTGCACGGGTGCGCTAAGCCAGTGAGTCTGAAGTTGTTGCCGGTCGATCAGACCGTAGGTGCGTCCCAGAGAGATACCTTCGGGATTGAAATAGGCCAGCCCTGCTTCCCAGCGGTGGCTCAGAACCTCGGTCAGACCCGGTGCTTCGAGTTCATCGAGCCAAATGCCATAGGTATTGCGCCAGGGAGTATCGGGTGTCGCGATCGCGAGCCCCGCCACGGTCAACCCTTGGGCGGCCAAGGTCGCTGCCATCGAGAGACCGGCTGGCCCCGCCCCAATCACCAAGACATCAAAGACGTGCAAGCACAATTACCGACCATTGCACACGCAGTATACCGCGAGATTCTCTTGAACCTTCTCAGTGGCCGCCATCGGGGTGCAAGCGCGCGCCGTACACTAGCGAAAGGCCGAAATTAAGGATTAATCAGTCATGCAGCGGGATGAAGCAACGCTCCAGCAACTCTCAACACGCGGCGTGGCCGAAATTTTTCCGGGTGGCGCCGCCGCCTTGCACAAGCGCTTGCAGACCACAGATCGACCGCTGCGCATCAAACTCGGCATTGACCCCACCCGCCCCGATTTGCACCTCGGTCATACGGTTGCCCTGCGGAAGCTGCGGCAATTTCAGGATGCTGGCCATGTGGCGATTTTACTGATTGGCGACTTTACGGCTCAGATTGGTGATCCGAGTGGCCGCTCGGAAGCCCGGCCCCGTCTGAGCGCGGCTGAAGTTGCCATCAACAGCGAAACCTATTTGACCCAAGCGCGCCAGATTCTTGATTTTGAGACGCCCGGACACCTAGAAATTCGTCGTAATAGCGAATGGTTAGGCCAGCTCTCACTCACAGAGCTTGTTGAGCTACAAGCGCAGATGACCGTCGGCCAAATGCTCGCCAAAGAAGATTTTGCTAAACGCTACCAAGGCGGCACACCGATTTACCTGCACGAATTTCTCTACCCGCTGCTGCAAGGGTTTGACTCCGTTGCCCTCAAAGCCGATGTTGAACTGGGCGGTACCGACCAAAAATTCAACCTCCTCTGTGGTCGCGATTTGCAAACCTGGCGCGGTCAGTCGCCCCAGTTTGGTCTCCTGCTGCCACTGCTGGTGGGTCTGGATGGCTTTCAGAAAATGTCAAAATCCCTCGATAACTATGTGGGGCTGACCGATGATGCGCTGACGATGTACTCCAAGCTCGAAAAAGTGCCCGATGCCCTGATTGCCAGCTATGTCGAACTGCTGACGATGGCCAACCTGGACGAACTGCCCGCAAACCCTCGCGATCGGCAAATTGCGGTTGCCCTCGATATTGTCAGTCAGTACCACGGTGAGACGGCGGCCAAAGCCGCCCAAGAAGCAGCCCGTTCGCTTGTTTTGCAAGGTCAGGCGGCGGCTGTGGCAGCAATTCCAACGTTTGATTTGGCTCAGGTCAGCTTCCCGCTCAAAATTACGGCCCTCCTGCGTGATACCCAGCTTTGCAAGAGTGCCAGCGATGCCCGCCGCCAAGTGGCTGGGGGGGCTGTCCGACTGGATGGCAGCAAGCTTGAGGATCCCGACCTGACGTTTGAGACAGCCAGCGAACTCAAAGAGCAGGTCTTGCAAGTTGGCAAAAAGCAATTTCTGCGCCTTATTTAGGGGTTGCGCTGGGTTTAGCCGCGATCACTTTCCAGTCCTTTGGGGGCAAAGTTGGCGATCTCAACGCGCTCGGTGTGTCCCTGCAACAGCAAATCCCGAATAATGAGTGCCGTAATCGGTGCCAGCAGAACACCATTGCGATAGTGACCTGTGGCGATCCAAAGGTTATCCAGGGCTTGGCCGATAATCGGTGCCCGCTGACGTTTGGGGCGTGGTCGCCAGCCCGACCAGGTAGAAAGCGTACTCGCGATCGCGAGATCAGGCCAAATAGTGTTGGTTTCTTGCTGTAAACGGACAAGCTCCGCCGTTGTGGGGGTAAGCTCACTGGCCTGAAAATCAACCGTGGCACCAATCCAGAGGCGGTTGTCGGGGCGAGGCACCCAGTTGCAATCGGGGCTTGCCGTTAACGGCGGTGAGGTTCCGGTCAGTTCGACCGTCATGGCTGTCCCTTTCACGCCTTGGAGGGGTAAATCTAAACCAACTTGGGCGGCCAGAGTTTGGCTGGCTAAACCAGCGGCCAAAATCACATAAGCGGGCGTGTAGCGTTGCTGCTGAGTAATCACAGCACTCAAGTGCTGGCCAGTACGCTCAAGCTGCTGCACTCGCTCTGGTCGATAGGTAACATTTGGGCTGGCTGCCTGCAAAGCCGCCAATGTGGCCACCGGATCCAGTTGGCCATCGCCTGGCGACCAGAGCGTTTGATAGCCCATCGCGAGGGGTTCTGCCCAGCCAAGGTCATAGCCTGCGGCGGCACGCGCTGCCAATGTCGCCTGCCATTGCGCCACTTCGGCCTCAGGCACCAGTTTGCGCAGGCCCCGCAGGGGTGCCAAAGCCAGCGCTGCAACCCAGGTCTGCCAAATCTGCAAGCTCTGCAAACGTAGATCGGTCGCAATGCCGCTGGCCTGTTTACTGCTGATGCCGTGCAATACACCCAGGGCCGCAGTCGTTGCGGGGGGTGCCTCGGCACCCGTCAGCACCGTCACCGAACGTTGATCGCGCAGGCCATAGGCAATCGCTGTGCCCACAATCCCGCCACCAATAATCAGAATCTCCGACACCTACAGGCTCCAGGTCAACGCAAACCAGGTGCTATGGCTTGTTCCGGGTGCAACCCGAATCACGTCCTCGCCTGTATTGATCGCATTGCGCGGGCCTGTCCACGGTTCCAGGCAGTAAAAGGGCTTATCGTTAACTGTCCAAAACACTAAGCGCCGAAAATCGGCGCTGGCTTCAAAGCTAAGCCGAGTTGCGCCATCGCTCACACGGGCTTGCAAGGGCTGCTCCAGACGTGCCAGAGCTGCGTCAATTTCGGCAGCGTCCCAGGGCCAAATGATGCTGTCGTGGCAATCCCGCGCGCGGTCATAGTACTGCTGTGTCGGTAGCTCAAACTGCAAACTCGCTTTATCGGCCACAGCAAAGTAGGGGTGATAGCCGAGGCTGTAGGGCAGGTCGCGATCGCCTGTATTGGTCAATTCACTGCTGATGCTAAGGCGGCCGTTGTGCCAGTGGTAACGCAGCCGCAGGGCAAATGCGAACGGATACACGGCGCGG